>CAZZWO010000068.1:0-13274 GCA_964657885.1 uncultured Acetobacteraceae bacterium
AGAAAAAGAAGCAAAAAGACTTTGCTAGTGCTGTCGCGGACTAGCCAACTAGACCGGGACAGCAATTCCAAAAGTCTTTTGCTTCTTTTCTTCCGCGCCTCAGGCCTTATTGAACCTGCAGCATTTGGGCGCGGATGGCGCCTTTCGGATTGTTCGATGTGTGGACATTCACATACCACTGACCCGCGAGAAGCTGCTGCTGTTGCTCGGCCGAGAGCGTGGCGCTGCCGTGGATCGGGCTGACGGGCGACATGCCGAGCGGCACCTGCACCCCGGCGTTGGCGCCGGCTGCGGCGGGTCCATGGAAATGCGCCATCGTTACGGCCGATGAAAAGCCCTGGAATGTGACCGTGTAGCTGAGCTGGTGGGTTGCCGTGTCGAGCGTGGCTTCGGCGTGACCGGTGCCCATCGACCTGGTCGGAGGCACTTCGGACGCCGCCTCCAGCTTGGCTTCGAATTTCACGGTCGCGGCGAAGGCCGGCAGCGTCAAACCGGCCGCAAGCGCCACACCGAGCCACAGACGAAATTTCATGCGCGATCTCCCCTTGCGCCGGCCCGTTACGTCCGGGGGCGGTGGAAGATCGTAATCATGTTCGTCGGCCGTTGTCTGCCTCCGCCACGAGGCACCCGGACAGGTGCCTCGCTGAATACCGATCAGGCCAGCGAACGCGCGCGGCGGCGGGCGAGGGTGAAGCCAAGCAGTCCCAGTCCGGCGGCCAACACGGCCCAGCTCGCGGGTTCCGGCACGTCGGTCGCCGAGACACCGTCCAGCACGGAGAAGGGCGGCTCGCCGCTGGGGGTGCCGACGGCCAGGAATGACAGCACCTCGCTGGCGCCGGTCGCCTGGAAGTCGAACGTCTGCTTGATCCAGCCCGTGAAGCCGTGGTTGGCGTTGGTCAGCACCGCGGTGCTCTGCGTCTGGTTGCCGAAACCGACCACCCACTGTTCGGTGGTGACGCCGGTGTAGCCGGCTTGCTGCGCGCCGCCCCAGTAGAAGGAGACGGCGTAGTTGCTGCCCTTGGTCAGGCCGTTCAGCGTCTGGGTGATCGCCCCGACTTCATAGGCGCCGTCCGCGCCGACGAAATTGCCGCCCGTCGGGCTCTGGCCCAGGATCGCGCCGCCGGCGACCGCACTGCCGTCATACAGCATCGTCGGCCCGTAAACGCCGGTCGAACCGGTGGTGGAGGCGGTGTTTGCGCCGAAGATGAAGTTGTAGCCGTTGGTGGACCAGCCAGTGACATTGGTGGTGTTCATCTGCTCGGGCGTGAAAGCGCCCTGGCTGTTGGTCATGCTGGTCTGCTCGAAATCGCCGTTCACGACGAGGTTCGGGCCGGCGATCGCCATGGTTGGGATGAACATCGCAGCGGCGAAAACGACGCTACGGACAAGGCTGCTGGCTGACTTCATATGCGCGAGCTCCTGATGCTGAACTGGCGCTGATTTATCCGCACATCGAAACGAAGGCAAGGGTTTTCTTCAAAAAAGATTTACCATGTCAAATTATCTATATTTGTATACGAATTTGCGAACAGGTTGCAGGTTTCGGCTGAGTTCCCGCCGGTCTGAGAAGCCTATGCACCTCGTTTCCATATCAACCTAATGAAAACGTGAGCTTGGCCGACGCATCCGGCTGGCGGCACCGGCGCGACCTTCGACGTGGCACAGGCCGCACGCCGGTGAACCCGGTGCTTCGAACTAGCGAGGACACTATGCCTTCACATTCCGACACGACCGAGATTGCGGCCCTGGCCAGCAGGCGCGGGCTGCTGCGCGCGACCGGCATCGGCGCCGCGGCGCTCGGTGCGGCAACCATGGGCTTCAGCGGCCGCGCCAATGCCGAAGCCCCGGCGGCCATCAACGACGAAGACATCCTGAACTTCGCGCTCAACCTGGAGTACCTCGAAGCCGAGTTCTACCAGATGGCGGTGAACGGGCATGGCCTTCCTGCCTCGGCTACCGAAGGTAAGGGCAAGCACGGCAGCGTCACCGGCGGCGCCCAGGTGAAGTTCACCAACAAGCGCTATTACGAGTATGCGCGCGAGGTCGCCAACGACGAGTACAACCACGTGCTGTTCCTGCGCAAAGCGCTTGGCAGCGCCGCTGTGGCCCGCCCGGCCATCGATTTCACCAAGGGCTTCGGCATCCTCGGCCAGGCGTCCGGCGTGACGCAGGGCGAGACGTTCGACCCGTTCGCCGCTGAAGGCATGTTCGTCCTCGGCGCGTTCGTGTTCGAAGACGTGGGCGTGACGGCGTATCTCGGGGCCGCCGCCTCGATCACCAGCAAGGATTACCTGACGGCAGCCGGCAGCATCCTGGCGGTGGAAGCGTATCATGCCGCCGAAATCCGCTCGATCATTCTGCAGACCAGCGGAACGCTGGCCCACCGTGCCGACAAGATCAGCGCCCTGCGCGCCAAGCTTTCCGGCGCTCAGGACGACCAGGGGCCGCTGCTCGACGGCAAGCCGAACGTGGTGCCGACCGACAGCAACAGCCTGGCGTTCCCGCGGACGCCGAGCCAGGTGCTGAACATCGTCTATGGCGGCGGTTCGTCCAGCGACTACCTGTTCTTCCCCAACAAGCTGAACGGCACGATCTCTTAAAGACTGTCCGATAACGCTACTACAGCGGCCATCAGGGGCCTGCTGACTCGCTGTAGCGCGTTCTCGAACAGTCTTTTGCAAACGCCGGGTGTCCAGCGGTCACCCGGCGTTTCGTATGTGTGGTTTTGCAAAGCGGTGGTGGAGCTGAGGGGAATCGAACCCCTGACCTCCTCATTGCGAACGAGGCGCTCTCCCAACTGAGCTACAGCCCCGCCTTGCAGGCGGCGGACAATGCTCAGGGCACGCTTTGCGCGTCAAGAGCCTGGGTTTGCATCGGCGAAAACGGTGGGAGGAGCCCCCGCCCGAGCCTTTCGGCGCCTGCCCTGGCCTTCCTGCGCATGAACGACTAGCTTCCCGCCGCATCTGCGGAGGCCGGCTTGCTCACCTCGATCGTGTTTTCCGTCCTGTTCACCCTGTTGAACCTGTTCAAGTGGGCGCTGATCCTCTCCGCCATCGTCAGCACTCTGATTTCGTTCGGGGTTCTGGACACCCGCAACCGGTTCGTCTGGACCAGCGCCGACTTCCTCGCCCGCGTCACCGAGCCGGCGCTGCGGCCGATCCGCGCGATCCTGCCGAATTTCGGGGGCGTCGATCTGAGCCCGCTGGTGGCCCTGCTGCTGATCCAGCTCGTGGTGATCCCCATCCTGGCCGAGCTGGAGGCGGGCATCCGCTTCGGCGTGTGGCAACCGCTGTTCTGACCTGTGTCCGCCGACCCGAGTGAGCGGGCCGCCGCCGGTTGGGGCGGCAACGATCCATCGAGGAGGTCCTGACGATGCGCAAGCGACTGCTGGCCATGCTTTTCCTGGCCCTGCCCACCTGCGTCCAGGCTGCCTCGATCGGCGAACAGCTCGATGCGGCGATCCATCCGGATGATCTGCGCGGCTGGCTGAAGCAGATGGCGTCGGAGCCCAACCAGGTCGGCTCGCCGCACGACCGCGCCAATGCGGAGTTCCAGCGCGACCTGTTCCAGCGCTGGGGTTGGGACGCCCGCATCGAAACCTTCGAGGTGCTCTACCCGACGCCGGTGTCCGAGGTTGTGGAGATCCCCGCTTCGACCGGCCGGCCGGCGTTCCGCGCCACCCTGCAGGAGCCGCCGGTGCCCGGCGACACCAGTTCCGGGCACATGCAGGGCGCGCTGCCGGCCTACGTCGCATACCAGGGCGACGGCGATGTCACGGCGCCGCTGGTCTATGTGAATTACGGCATGCAGGACGACTACAAGGCACTGGACCGCATGGGCATCGACGTCCGCGGCAAGATCGCCATCGCGCGCTATGGCCATGGGTGGCGCGGCCTGAAGCCCAAGCTGGCGCAGGACCACGGCGCGATCGGTTGCCTGATCTACTCGGACCCAGCCGACGATGGTTACGGCGTGGAAAAGACCTATCCTGACGGACCCGCCCGGCCGCCGCAGGGTATCCAGCGCGGTTCGGTCGCCGACATGCCGCTCTATCCCGGCGACCCGCTGACCCCCGGCATCGGCGCCGTCCATGACGCGAAACGGCTGACCCGTGAGGAAGCCCGGACGATCCTGAAAATCCCGGCGCTGCCGATCTCCTACGCGGATGCGCGGCACTTCCTGGAAACGCTCGACGGCCCGGTGGCGCCCGAGGGCTGGCGCGGCGCATTGCCGATCACCTACCACGCCGGCCCGGGTAGCGTGCCGGTGCACCTGGCGGTGAAGTCCGATTGGAGCCTGAAGCCGATCTACGACGTGATCGCGACGATCCGTGGCTCGGAGCTGCCGGACCAGTGGGTGATCCGCGGTAACCACCATGACGGCTGGGTGTTCGGCGCCAGCGACCCGCTATCGGGGCAGGTGGCGCTGATGGCCGAGGCGCAGGCAATCGGCGGCATGGTCAAGCAGGGCTACCGTCCGAAGCGCACCCTCGTTTACGCAAGCTGGGACGCGGAGGAGCCGATGCTGCTGGGCTCCACCGAGTGGGTGGAAACCCATGCGGCCGAGCTGAAGCAGCACGCGGTCGTCTATATCAACTCCGACAACAACGCACGCGGCATTCTGTCGGCGGGCGGCAGTCCGGAACTCGCGCATCTGGTGAACCAGGTGGCGTCCGAAATCACCGACCCGGAAACCAAGGTGTCCGTCCTCGCCCGGCTGCGCGCCAGCCTGCGGGTGGATGCAGCGGCACCGGATGCAACCCCCCAGGAGGTCGCGCGCGGCAAGCTGGCGGCTGAAAGCGGGCACGATGTGCCATTGGAGCCGCTCGGTTCCGGCTCGGATTACTCCGGCTTCCTGCAGCATCTCGGCCTGCCCACGCTCGATTTCGGGTATGGCGGCGAGGGCGAGGCGGGCGGCGTTTACCACTCCGCCTACGACACGTTCGAGCATCACAGCCGCTTCGTCGATCCTGGATTCGTCTACGACGCGTTGCTGGCCGAAACGGTCGGGCGCGTGGTGCTGCGCGAGGCGGACGAGCCGCTGCCACAGCAGCGCGCGACGGGTCTGGCCGAGGCGGTCACTGCGTACGTGGCAGACCTTCGCAAGCTCGCCGACACCGAACGGCAGGCGGCCGAGGCGCAGGCGGCGTTGCTCCGCGACCATGCCTACCAGCTTGCGGCCGACCCTACGAAGCCGGGCCGGCCACCGGCGGCGCTGGACCAGGTTCCGTATCTGGAGTTCGCCGCGTTGGAGAACGCGGCGGCCCGCCTGACCGGCAGCGCCCATGCCTACGACGCCGCGCTGGCCCGTTCGGGGGCCGGTCTGCCGGCGGATCGGCTGTCAAGGTTGCAGGACCTCATGGTGACGATCGACCAGACCCTCTCGCCCGAAATCGGGCTACCCGGCCGCCCGTGGTATAAGAACCTGCTGACCGCTCCGGGGCGCTTCACCGGCTACAGCGCCAAGACCCTGCCCGGCGTGCGAGAGGCGATCGAAGACCGGCGCTGGGCCGATGCCGACCGCTACGCCCGGATCACCGCCGATGCGCTGAACGCTTACAGCGACCGCCTCGACCAGGCCCGCGCGGTGCTTGCGGAGAAATAGGGAGAAGTAGAGCGAATCGGGCGTTCAGAATAACGGGCGCGCCAGGGCGGGCACGCCGAAGCGGCTGAGCGAGATGTTGAGTTGCGCGATGAAGCCGGGATGGTTGCCGGCGGCGCGGGTCAGCGGGACCAGCGCTTCCGCCGCAAGCTGGTAGCCGCGCCCGGCGTAGATCAGCCCCGGCGCCAGCAGCCCGCGCATCCTGGTGCTGCCCGGCCCGGTGTACACGCACTCCACGATGGGGATCAGCGGACGCAGGGCTGCCGGCAGTCCGCGGCCCGCGGCCCCGCCCATCAGCACGTCGAAGCTGTATTGCGCCGATGCGCTCAGCACGGCCTGCGCGGCTTCCTGGCGGTCCGGCAGCAGTACGCCGGCGCTGCCGGTGATTGCGAAGGGCGCAAGCAGGGTGGCGGGGGCAACCGGTGAAAACCCCTGGCCAAAATTGACCGCGCCTGTCGAAGCACCGAATGGGGCGGCACCGACGTGGACCGCGCCGGAGCGGCCGAACTCGCGCGTGAGGCTGACCGAGACGAGCTGTTCCGCCTCGTGGTCCTGGTAGGTGATGAACTTCAACGTGGCGGCGCTGTTCTGCCAGCCTGCATCGGTGCCGTGCGGGTTCGGCAAGGCAGTGTAGCCGATGTTGATCTGCAGGCTGAGCCAGGTGGTCAGGCGCTTGTCGAGCTCGAAATCGATGTCCGTCTGGGTGCCGTAGGGCGCGTGTTGCGGCGTTCTCAGCAGCGTGGGCAAGGACACTTCGTCGTCGATGCCGGGCTCGTCGAAAATCAGTGTCTTCGGGAAGTCCCGCCCCGCCTCATCGTTGGCAGCCGCCTCGCCGGGTTGGGCGGCGAAAGCCGGGTGCGGGCCGTTGGCCGCCAGCACGCATGCCAGCAGCAACGCCCGCAATACGGCGAGGTCACGATCCATCATGGCGGGACCGTGCCGGGTTAAAGCGTGCGGGCGCCAGACCCGCTAAGGTCCAGTATCGGGCTCTTCCGCTAGCCAGCGGCGCAGGATCACGTGCTTCTGGTCGTCGATCAGGCAGACCATGCAGTGGATTTCTTCCTGCGTCGCAAGGTGGCCCAGTTCACCGTCTGACATGCCGCATTCGGGGCACACGTAGCGGTAGCACCGGATTTCGATATGCGTAGGCCCAGCCATCGCCTTTCTCCCGCGCGGACCAGGCGGGCGCCCGGTCCCTAAGCGCCCATGAAGTCCATTTTCCCGATTCGCACACCATTATGCCGCAGGATGGCGTATGCCGTCGTCAGGTGAAAATAGAAGTTCGGCAACGCGAAGTGGGTCAGGTAGTCCAGCCCGCTGAACCGCATCTCGCGGCCAGGGAATTTCAGCACCACTTCGCGCGTTTCGCTGCCTTCCATCTGCGCCTCGTTCACCGATTCGACGAACGCGATGGTCTTGGCGATGCGTTCCTGCAGTTCCTCGAAACTGGTCTCGGTGTCGGGGAAGCTTGGTGCGTCGATGCCGGCAAGCCGCGCGGCCGCATTCTTCACGGTGTCCGATGCGATCTGCACCTGGCGGGACAGCGGATGCATGTCGGGCGCCAGGCGCGCTCCGGTGAACACCAGCGGGTCGATCTTGCGTGCTTCGGCGTCGGCGCGGCCCTTTTCGAGGACCGCGGACAGGTTGCGCATCCCTCGCACGAAGACCGGCAGCGAGACCTGGGCCATCGAAATGCTCATTTTGCGGCTTCCTGTTCTGGTGCAAGGCGCAGGCGACGGCCAGCGCCGGAGTGGCGCCGGCAACCTAGAAGCCGACGACCAAAGGCGTGAGTCCATGGACGCGCATGGCTGACAGCCTTCTCGCCGCGTGAAGGCAAAATGATGCGGATGGCCAGAGTCTGACGCTTTTCACCGTTATCTTGCTCAAGCTGACTAGTGGCTTGGACAGTAGAGCGACCTCTCCGAAGTTAGTCCTGTCTAATCAATGGCTTAGTCGGCTGGCACGGCTGATGCAATCACTCTCTCAGGCCGGGTTCGGCCGCATCAATCAACCGGAGACAAGCCATGACAACGATCGCATTCAACCAGACCAGCTTCATCTCGTCGGCCGAGCGTGCGCCGAGCGTGACTTTCGCCGCCCGGCTTGCCGCTCTGCAGGCGCGTCAGGAACAGGCTGCCGGCCTGTCCTCCGCCGCCGGCATCGCGGCCCGCGGCGTGCTGGCGATGGTGCCGTTCCTGACGCTCGCCTGGATTTTCGTCGCCGTCTGACGGGGCGGGCCGGCATCGGCTCCGGCACCCCTATCCGGCGCTAGTAGTAGCGCCAGTAGCCGTGCCGCCAGCCTCTGCGGATATACCAGCGACGATGCCAGTAATGGCGGCCGTGCCAGACCCAATATGCCGGTGTGACACTTCCGTATCCTGACGCAAGGACGGGAGGAGCGACCGTAAGAGCCTCCGGTGTTATTGCCGCCCGCGCAATTGGGCTGGCCAGCGCACACGCGGCGGCCAGGAATACAGCGGGGACGATTGCGAATCGCATGAGGCCTCCTGCGGAAAAACGACCTCCAGCCTGCCCTGCCCGTTCGCGCCGCGTCGAGACCCTCAAGAGTGCCGGCAAGGTTTTTCCGCCGGTGCGCGCATCGCTCCGTTTGCGCATGCCCGGCGCGCGCCCACCTATGCGCTACACTTCCGGGAGAGCGATCATGTCCAGCACCGGCCAGTCAGGCGCCTTCGCGCTCGGTGATCGCATGGTCAAGCGGCTCGGCTACGGGGCGATGCAGCTTGCAGGGCCAGGCGTGTTCGGGCCACCGCGGGACCACGATGCAGCGGTTGCGGTGCTGCGCGAGGCGGTCGCACGCGGTGTCGATCACATCGACACCAGCGACTTCTACGGTCCCCATTTCACCAACCAGGTGATCCACGAGGCGTTGTCGCCCTACCCCGACGATCTTGTCATCGTCACCAAGATCGGTGCGCGGCGCGGCGGCGATGCTTCATGGCTGCCGGCCTTCTCGCCCGATGAACTTGCCAAGGCTGTCCACGACAACCTGAAGAATCTCGGGCTGGAGGTGCTCGACGTGGTCAACCTGCGGTTCATGTTCGGTATCCACGGCCCCGCCGAAGGCCCGATCGAAGCGCCGCTCACCGTGCTGGCCGATCTGCAACGCAAAGGACTGGTGCGTCACATCGGGCTGAGCAACGTGACAGCGGCGCAGGTCGCGAAAGGCCGTGCAATCTGCGACATCGTCTGCGTGCAGAACCACTACAACCTGGCGCACCGCGACGACGATGCACTGATCGACGATCTTGCACGCGACGGCATCGCCTACGTGCCGTTCTTCCCGCTCGGTGGCTTTGCACCGCTGCAATCGTCCATCCTGTCGCAAGTGGCGGGCAGGCTCGGCGCCACTCCGATGCAGGTGGCGCTGGCGTGGCTGCTCCGCCGCTCGCCAAACATCCTGCTTATTCCAGGAACCTCGTCCATCGCGCATCTGCACGAAAACCTGGCGGCTGCCGATTGCGTGCTGCCCGACGACGCGATGGCGGAACTCGACACGGTGGCAACCGCTTCCGCCTGATCAGCGGGGCGGCGCGCTCAGCCGCATTTCGACCAGCCGCAATGGACGCAACTGAGACAGCCGGCCTCGTGCACCAGGCCCGGCTGGCTGCATTTCGGGCAGAGCGGGCCGAGCGGGCCGCCCGCCGCCGGACTGGCGGTGTCGACGCCCGCTTTGACGATCGCGGCTTTCACCGGATATTTTTCGTCTTTGACAAGAAATCCGGTCTCGAGCATGTGCCGTTCGATGATGTCGCCGATGGCCGCAACCAATGAGCCGACATAGCGTCCATTGCTCCACTGGCCGCCCCGCGGATCGAAAACCTGCTTCAACTCTTCGGCTACGAACGCGACCTCGCCGCCGCGGCGAAACACCGCGCTGATCATCCGCGTGAGGGCGACGACCCAGGCGTAGTGCTCGAGGTTTTTCGAGTTGACGAACACCTCGAAGGGCCGCCGCACGCCGTCCTGCTCGATGTCGTTGATCGTGACGTACATCGCATGTTCACTGTCCGGCCAACGCAGCTTGTAGGTGGCGCCGCTCAGCTTGTCCGACCGCACCATCAGGTCGCTGGACAGCGCCGACGACGCAACAACCGCCGGTGATTCGGAAACTTGTGCAGGCGCGGGCTTCACCTCCAGCACGGAGCCGGTGATGGCGTTCGGCCGGTACGTCGTACAGCCCTTGCAGCCGCTGCGATAGGCGTCGAGGTAAACCGCCTGGAACGCTTCGAAGCTGATGTCCTCGGGCAGGTTGATGGTTTTCGAAATGGCGCTGTCCACGAAGCGCTGGACCGATGCCTGCATCCTGATGTGTTCGGCGGGCGTGAGGTCCTGCGCGGTTACGAACTGCGCGGGAAGCGGCGCGCCCTCGCCGTGCAGCGCCTGGAAGCAGCGCAGCGCGTAGTCGGACACTTCTTCCTCCGTCCGCGTGCCGTCGGGCTGCAGCACCTTTCGCGTGTAGGCGAGTGCGAACACCGGTTCCACACCCGACGAGATGTTGTCGGCAACGAGCGAAATGGTGCCGGTCGGCGCGATGGAGGTCAGCAGCGCGTTGCGGATGCCGTGCTCCGCGATCAGCGCGCGCACGTCGGGGTCCATCTCCCGCATCGTCTCGCCGGCCAGATAGGCATCGCGATCGTACAGCGGGAACGCGCCCTTCTCCTGCGCCAGCCTCGCGGAAGTCAGATACGCGGCGCGGCTGATCTGCCTTGCCCAATCCCCTGCCCGTTCCGCGGCCGCTGCCGATCCGTAACGCAGCCCGACCATCATCAAGGCATCGGCCAACCCCGTCATTCCGAGTCCGATACGGCGCTTGGCGATCGCTTCCTGCCTTTGCGCATCGAGAGGAAAGCCGGATGCGTCGATGGTGTTGTCCATCATGCGGATCGCCACGGCCACCAGGTCGGCGAGCTCGGCCTCGTCCAGATGGGCGCCTTCGGTGAACGGCGCGCGAACCAGTCGGGCGAGGTTGATCGAGCCCAGGAGACACGCGCCGTAGGGCGGCAGCGGTTGCTCGCCGCACGGGTTGGTGGAGCGTATCTCCTCGCAGTATGCCAGGTTGTTGCGCGCGTTGATACGGTCGATGAAGATGACGCCGGGCTCGGCATAGTCGTAGGTGGCGCGCGTGATGCTGTCGAACAGCGCACGCGCACGCAGCACCTTGTAGGTCTTGCCGCCGAACACGAGCGGCCAGTCGGCGTCGGCATCGACTGCCGCCATGAACGGATCGGTTGCCAGCACCGAAAGGTTGAAGTTGCGCAGTCGGCCGGGCTCACGCTTGGCTGCGATGAACGCCTCGATGTCGGGATGGTCGCAGCGCATCGTCGCCATCATCGCGCCGCGCCGCGCGCCGGCAGACACCACGGTCCGGCACATGCTGTCCCACACGTCCATGAACGACAGCGGGCCGGATGCGTCGGCACCGACGCCCTTCACCGGTGCGCCTTTGGGCCGCAGCGTGGAAAAGTCGTAACCGATGCCGCCGCCCTGCTGCATGGTCAGCGCAGCCTCGCGCAGATGCGCGAAGATGCTGCCCAGGTCATCGGCGATGTCGCCCATGACGAAGCAATTGAACAGCGTCACCCGCCGCGCGGTGCCGGCGCCCGACTGGATGCGGCCGGCCGGCAGGAACCGGAAATCCCGCAGCGCATCGTAGAACCGCCGCTCCCACACCGCCGGCTCGCGCTCGATCTCGGCCAGCGCGCGGGCGACGCGCCGCCAGCTATCCTCGATGGTGCGGTCGACCGGCGTGCCGTCGGCTTCCTTGAGGCGGTATTTCGCATCCCAGATCTGCCGCGAGATGGGCGCGATGTCGTCCATGATGGTGCGGGATGGCGTTTCGATGTTCATCGGTGGACCTATCGGAGCCGCAGCGGGCGAGGTTCGGCAAACAGGCGCGTGATACTGGGCGGCAAAGCGGGATCCCATTCATGTCTGGCGTCGGAGTGCCCGGCGGGGCGGGGCGGCCGTAAGCGTGGCGGGGGGGGGACTCGGCCCGGGGGCGGATTCGCAGTGTATCAGGCTTTCCGGCGAGGCGAACGCCATCCTTCATGGGCCCGTGTCAGTCGTGCTCCGGACGGCCAAGGTCGATCGGCTCGAACTTGCCGGCCCTTGCGGTTGCCACCAGTTGCCGCAGCGTGCGGAGCAAACCAGGCTTGTCCCTCGTCACCACGGCGTCTGCCAGCACGTCGTTGATCCGGGCGATGGCACTGGTGTAGCCGGGCGGCCCTGGCACGTTGAGGTAGGTCGGCACATCGGCCGCAATCGCGGCGGCGATGGTTTCGGCCAGGCCCTCGGCCTTCAGCGCGGCGCGGTTGAGCAGCATGAAAACGACGCCCATGCGCTTCGTGCCGTCCGTGGCGACCGACCCGTGCAGCCGAACGAGGACGCCCGAACGGTCCGGGCGGAGCGGCTCGCGTATCCACTTCAGCTGCCGCCAGCCGCAATTGAAGCTGCGGCAGGTCTGCGGCCGCGACGGGTAGATCGCGCAGCCATTGTCCGGCTGGGCGTTCCGGCAGCGATATCCTTGTGCCTTTTGCAGGTCCGGATCGCGGATCGTCAGGGCGATGCAACACACGTTGCAGGACCCGCACGGGCGATCAGGCAGTACTCCAGGCTCCAACCGGGCCACCTGCGATCAATGTTGGTGCTTTGCGTCGCACCGACATTCGCAGACCCGGCGCCCGGACGCCAGTACGCTGGCCTTGCCGCTATTTGTGCGGCGGCGGGATGCGGAACAGCTCCCACTGGCCGTCCTGCGTGCTGCCTTTCTCGTGGAACTGCGCCATATCCTGGATGTGGCTGGCGGTGATGAAGATGGAGCCGTCGGCGCCTTCGGCCAGGCTGTCGGGCCAGCGCAGGCGCTCATCCTGCACCACCATGCTCATCGTCCCGTCCGGCGCCCGCATCCGCACCGCGTTGTCGCCCGGATTGGTGATGTAGAGGTAGCCCTTCTCATCCATCCAGTAGCCGTCGGCAACGTTGGTCGGACCGAGCGTCTCCACCTTGGCCGCCAGTGAGGCCGGCGTGGCTGTGGCCGAGTTCAGCGCGTCGGTCGGCACGCGGTACAAGGTACGGCCGACCAGCGCCTGCCAGTAGACGTATTTGCCCGCCGGATCGACCGCTATGCCGTCGGCCGCGAACGATGGCGCGCGATGATCCGGCCGGCGCAGCTCATGCCCATCGACTACCGGTACCACCCCTGGCTCCGGCTGGGTGCGTGGGTCGCCGTCCAGCACGCGGCGGGCATGGCCGGTCGCGACATCGACCACGATCAGGGCGCCGCGCTGGCCCGAGTCGGTCAGGTAGGCGTGCGCGCCATCGGGGCTGACGCGCACGTCGTTCATGTAGCTGCCCTGCGGCGCCACCGCGGGACCGAACGGGATCACCTGCACCACCTTATTGGTGGTCAGGTCGATCTTCACCAGCTTGACGCCACCCGGCTTGATGAACTCGTTGCCCGGTGCAGCCGGGTCCACCACCCAAAGGAAGCCTTGCGGGTCCACCGTGACGCTCTGCACGCACACGAAATGGTCGGCGAGCGACAGCGGCTTGAGGTTGCTCCACGCGTTCCATGCGGCATCCGGATACGGCTTCAGCGAGCCGTCCTTCATCACCTCGGCGACCGAGATCGGCACATCCCGCTCCCAGCGCGG
>CAZZWO010000069.1:0-13184 GCA_964657885.1 uncultured Acetobacteraceae bacterium
GCCTCGGCATGCGCGATCAGGTTGTCGCGCCTTTTGCTGGGCTTCATGCCCGGAGCGGCATCCAGCACCGCTTCGAGGTCGCCATACTGGTTGATCAGCTCCGCCGCGTTCTTCGGCCCGATGCCCGGCACACCCGGCACGTTGTCCACGCTGTCGCCCATCAGCGCCTGAACGTCGATGACCTTGTCGGGCGAAACGCCGAACTTTTCCATCACCTCGGCCGGGCCGATCGGCTTCTGCTTGATCGGGTCGAGCATGGCGACACCGGGTCGCACCAGCTGCATAAGGTCCTTGTCGGAGCTGACGATGGTGACGCTGGCCCCGGCTTCCACACCAGCCTTGGCATAGGCGGCGATCAGATCGTCCGCTTCCCAATCGTCGAGCTCCACACACGCAATACCGAAAGCCGCGGTGGCGTCGCGCACCAGCTTGAATTGCGGGATCAGCTCGGATGGCGGCTCGGGCCGCTGTGCCTTGTACTGGTCGTAGATGCGGTTGCGGAACGTGTGACTGCCGGCGTCGAAGATGACGGCGAGGTGGGTGCCGACATGGCTGGCGAGGAACCGCGCCAGCATGTTGGTGAACCCGAACACCGCATTTACCGGGGTGCCATCCGCCCGCGTCATCGGCGGCAGCGCGTGGAACGCCCGGAAGATGTACCCGGACCCGTCGATCAGCACGAGGCTCTGCTGGGTATCCGGCGCGCCGTCGCTTTTCGCCGCGCCCGACGCTGCCGGCGCCTCCTGGTTCGCGGGTGCGTCCGCCTCGGGACCGATCGCGGTCAGCTCATTCAATGATCGGCATCCACCGCGCCCGGCTTCAGCACGAACAGCCGCGAGCAATACGGGCAATAGGTCTGCTGATGCTCGATGCGCAGCCACACGCGCGGGTGGCCGAGCGGTCCGTCTCCGCCGTCGCAGGCCACCACGCGGCTGTCCACCAGGATGGTCTCGATGGTGCCGATCGCGGGGGTTGGGGTCTGCGCGCCAAACGCCATACTCTGTCCTGACAGGTTTTTGGGGATGGCCGCATGATACGCTGGCTTGTGGCTGTTTCAACCGCGAGCGCGGCGTTGTTGATGTGTCTCGGCCTCCCCTGGCCTGTCGCCGCGGCACCGCCCGCGACGCCGCTCGGTTCCACCCTGCCGGCCACCTCCCCCGTCATCGCACCGGACACCGTGTTCCATATGCGCGACGGATTTTTGCTGCCCGCCCGCATCTGGCAGCCGCCGGCCGGGACCGCGCCGCGCGGCGTCATCCTGGCGCTGCACGGCTTCACCGACAGCCGCGACGGGTGGGAGTATCCCGCCCCCGGCTTTGCCGCGGCCGGTTACCTGGTCGTTGCCCCCGACCAGCGTGGGTTCGGCGGCACCGCGGACCGGGGCGTCTGGGCCGGTGAGCGGACCATGGTGGACGACGCGGCCGAACTCGCGGCCAGGCTGCGGGCCGAGCACCCGGGCCAGCGGCTGATCGTGATGGGCGAGAGCATGGGCGGCGCTGTCGCCATGTGCCTCGCCGCGAGCGCGCCCGCAACCGCCGACGCGTATGTGTTGTTTTCGCCGGCGGTCTGGGGCCGCGCCGAAATGCCGCTGCCGGTCCGCACCGCGCTATGGGCCGCCTCACGCGTGGCGCCCGGCTGGAGGCTGACCGGCAACGAGGTGCCGCTCGACATCGCGGCCAGCGACAACCGCGAGGCCCTGCTGCGCCTGGCCCACGACCCGCTCACCCTGCGCGGCGCCACCGTTGCGATGTTGCGCGGGCTGGTGGACCTGATGGACAGCGCGCAGGCGGCCGCGGCCCGGCTGCCGCCCGATACGCTGTTCCTGACCGGCCGCCGCGACCAGGTGATCCCGCCGATGGCCACCGCCGATGCCTGGGCCAAGCTGCCGCCGCAAATCCGCCGCGGCCTCTATTTGGGCGGCTACCACCTGCTGCTGCGCGACACCGGCCGCGCACTGGTGGAAGCCGACGTGCTGTCGTGGCTCGACGACCCGCAGGCCTGGCTGCCGTCCGGCGCCGACATCAACGCCGCCGCCTGGCAAGCCGACCACGCCTGGGCCGCCGCAGTCCCCGCGGCCCTGCCCGCCGAAGCCCTGGACGGCGCCGGAGAACGCCAGGTCTGGCCATACTGATCCGCCCTTGCTATGCACCGAGCACGCCGGACCCGTAGCTCAGCTGGATAGAGCGCTGCCCTCCGAAGGCAGAGGCCGAAGGTTCGAATCCTTTCGGGTCCGCCAGCATTCTCAGTAGGTTATAACGTGGTCAAAAGCGCGTTGGTGGTGGGCGCAAGCGGCATCGTGGGCAGTGCCACGGCAGCGCTGCTGGCCGGGCAAGGCTGGGAGGTGCACGGTCTGGCACGCCGGCCCGTCAGCCACGCGGGCAGCCGGCCTGTCACGGCGGACCTGCAGGATGCTCAGGCGACGGCATCAGCCCTGGCCGATCTGCGCCCGGATGCCGTGTTCATCACGAGCTGGCTGCGCCAGGATAGCGAGGCGGAGAATATCCGGGTCAACTCCGCCATGGTCCGCAACCTGCTGGACGGGTTGAGACCGGGCGGCAGCACCCGGCACGTGGCCCTGGTGACCGGCCTCAAGCACTATCTCGGGCCGTTCGAGGCATACGGCAAAGGCTCGCTCCCGCAGACCCCGTTTCGCGAGGAGCAGGGCCGGCTGGATGTCGAGAACTTCTACTACGCCCAGGAAGACGAGGTTTTCGCCGCCGCCGCACGCGACGGGTTCACCTGGAGCGTGCACCGCCCGCACACGGTGATCGGCAAGGCGGTTGGCAACGCAATGAACATGGGCACCACCCTGGCCGTCTACGCCACGCTCTGCCGGGAGACCGGGCGTGCGTTCACCTTCCCTGGCTCGGCCGTCCAGTGGACCAGCCTGACCGACATGACCGATGCGCGGTTGCTGGCCCAGCACCTGCTTTGGGCCGCCACCACGCCGCAAGCGGCAAATCAGGCGTTCAACGTCGTCAACGGAGACGTTTTCCGCTGGCAATGGATGTGGGCTCGCATCGCCGGCTGGTTCGGTCTCGACCCCGCGCCTTTCGACGGTGAAGTTCGTCCGCTGGAAAAACAGATGGCGGCGGATGGTCCCCTTTGGCGGCAGATCGCCGCGCGCGAGGGTTTGGCCGAGCCCCACCTCGATCGCCTCGCCTCGCCCTGGCACACCGACGCCGACCTCGGCCGCCCTATCGAGGTGGTCACCGACATGTCGAAAAGCCGCCGTCTCGGCTTCCGCGAATACCAACCGACCGACGACGCGTTCTTCGACCTGTTTGCGCAGCTTCGCGCCGACCGCCTGATCCCCTGAGGCAACCGCGGGCCTGCCGAAAAGATCGGAGGCGATTGGAAATGACCATCACAGCCCGGGCGTTGTGCTCGTGTTGGTGCTGTCGTCCGTGTTGGTGAACAGCGACAGAACGTTGCCTGAATCCACCGTGCTGTCGGATGGGTAGATCGTCGACAGGAGGTCCGGTCCGTTGCCGTTGTCGTTGGGATTGTCGCCGAACATGTCCGCGATGGCATTGTTTGCGGATGTTTCCAGCGCCTGTTCGTTCGTCAGGATCAGGTATTGTTCCGCGGCGTTCTGCACTTTCGCCGACGTTGCCGCCTCCGGAAACTTGATCTTCGACGTGAGCAGACTGACCTGCTGATCGAAGTCCAAATTGTTGAACGTGCCGGCTATTCCGAGGTTGGTCGTTACCACCTTGAGCAAGGTCGGGTCGCTCATCAGGAGGTTTATGCTGGTGATTGTCGGCATGACGCGCGAGAAGTAAAGCGCGGTATTCAGGCCCGGGACCTGCTTGCCCTCCTTCGTCTCGTATGTGTTGGTCTCATATTGCGACAAGATGCTTTGCGCGACACCGGGGGATGACAGGGCGGGCGTGCTGGCCGTGGTGACTTGCGGGAGCACGCCGAGCGTGTCGCCCGCAGTCACCGCAGCTGATAGATTTCCGGTAAAGGTGATGATCCCTGATGCACTGACCGATTTGACGATGCCAACGACGTTGCTGCCATCGGTGATGGTCTGACCGGCCTGGATGATGGTGGCGGCCCGGCCTACCGCCAGGATGTTGGTGTTCGTGCCGCCTGCAGCCGGTGCGGTGAACTGGATCCCGATGTTGCCGATGCCGGCGCCGATGGCAACGTCGACCCGCGCGCCCGCCGCAAGGCTGATCTTGGATGCGGCTGAGAGGGTGACGGTGCCTGCGCCGTTGACGGATTGTATGGTGCCGATGACCTGCCCACCGCTGAGCAACGTTTGTCCGGCCTGCAACGCCTTGCCGGCTCCTCCCAGCGGCAAGGTGGTGCCGCCGGCGTACAGTGGCTGTCCGGTGACGGCGGCAAAGTTCGAGTAGCTGTTCGAAGCGAGTGAGAAAGGCGTGTTGCTGGCAGGGTTGGTGATGCTTAGCGCCGTCCCGTCGGTGGCAACGGTGAAGCCCGTCGTCTGCAAGGCCGTAGCGAGCAGCGCCGTGGCATCGGCGGCGGAGATGGTTGAGTGTTGTGTGGAAACGCCGGCTTGTGCGGTATTGACCGAGACCACGCTCGCGATGCGGATAGGAGCGTTCTTGCTGTTGGACGCGAGTGTGATCGAATAGGTGGTGTTGCCGGCAGCATCCTTGCTGGGCGTGAGGGCCGGCGCGCCGGGCGACCCGACGATGTCGCCGTTCGCGTTGACGCTGTAGCTGCCGGTGATCGGAGCCGAACTGCTACCCGCCGATTGCAGGGCAGTGGTAAGCGCTGCGGCGACCGACTGGGCGGCGCTGCCGTTGTTCAGCACGTAGGTCCAGGACCGGGCGGGCAATGCCGAGGTGAGGCTGGCATTGGCGGTTCCCCAACCGATGTTGCGGAACGAGACCGTGGATGCGGCGTCGCCACCGCTGGTGAAACCCTGCACGCCGCCGGCGCCGAAGGCGAGCGAGACGGTGGTGCGATTGCTCATGGCGCGGGCAAATTGCAGGGTGTCGGTGTTTGCCAATCGTGCCGCTAGCGAGCTGGATGCGGAAGGATCCTGGGTCAGTAATTGCCTGAGCAGGCCGGTTTGGGTGCTCTTTCCGCTCATGTTGTACGCGCCGAGAACCACCTGGAGGGCTGGCAGGTCCTTGCCGTTGAGGATGTCGGTGGCGGATGTGATGTTCACGGTGTCGGCGTTGAAGTCGGCTTCAGTGCGCTGGATCGCGGAGTCCGATTTCACCATCATCGCAACCTGCTTGCTCTCGTCCTTGACGATCGAAAGATAGCTGCTGATCGGGTTGAGCGCGGAGAGCGAGAAAGACATGACGGCCGTCAGATATCATCGAAAGTCTTAACGCATCGTTACATCGCTCCACGCCTCCAGCCATGCGTCGCTGGATGGAAGCGAGCAGGAGGGTCCACGCAGCCCATGAACATTATGCGTTAATGATGCCGTGCGAAGCTGCGCCCACCCGGGCACTGATTAGGGCAGTTCGCCCCAGTTCACGAGTGTCCGGTCATCTTTGAGACGTTCCCGCCATCTTGAACCGCTAAGTATCCGCACCTGAAGACTTGTCCTGATACTCACCGTCGTTTTACATTGCTGGACCGTTCCGATCGGGTTAGCGTGGCGCTGTGCACACCGGGTGCAGCGGGGATCGATGAGAAGGCAGAAGGTCTGGTCCAGTGCCCGCCGGGAGGCGTTTCGGAAAGGCATGATGTTCGCCCGGGCGGGCAAGCTGGCCAGCGACGGGCCGAGCTTCTTCACGGTGGACGAGCAGCGTGCCTTTCTTGAGGGGTACGCACGAGAGCAGACCGAGGGGACGACCCGGGAACTTCGCGCAAAGTGGCAGGCTTCCAAGACACACGAGAAAGTCGATTGAGCCACTTCCTCCTGCAGGTTCTGCCTAGTCCCATGCGGCATCTTGGCTCGCAGGTAAGAACGGATAAGAAGTCGCGACCGGCGTCCGGCAACTATACATTCGGCTCGTTTTGCGAATACTCTGACTTGAATAGCTGGTAGTCTTGTTCCTGCCGCATCGGCACACAGTGAACCACCTGCGACGGCACGTTGGCGCGAACATGTCAGCTAAATAGAGTGCCTGCCGACTGTTACGTAATCGTGAGTGTTGCGATGGATTTAAGCTTTTTATATCGTTTTGGAACAACCGGTTGCCCTTGCAATGCCGACTTGATGCGCATACTCTATGGTTGATTTCCGACCGACGTTCTCGACCTGTGGGGGCTTGATGGGCCGCAGATGTACAGACCCTGACCCCGCGGTGGAGCGGTTGCTGACCGAACTGGAGGAGGAGGGGGTTGCACCCTCCGTTGTAGAAGCATTCGCCAAGCAGGCACTTGCACGAGAGATAGCCTGGGAGTTGTTCCGGCGTCAGCACATGCAATGACGCCGATCTGTGCCTTCAGGGGCCATTATCGGTCCCGCCCGATCCGCCCGCTGGGCGGGTAACGGGGGCGAAGACCTGCTGACCGGGTTTGGCTAAACAGGGCAGCGTGGGGCGGCGCAGGAGATCGGCATGGGGGAGGCGGACAAGGCGGCGGAGTATCGGTCCGGTTGGGACGCCGCGATCCGCGCGGTCAGTCAATGGCACGCCGACAAAGCCAAGAAGACGATGGTGCAGGCTCGCCGCGCGCGGTTTCCCAAGACCCTGGAAGCCGAAGCGGCGCTGCTCGAACGCTGCGCCGAGGAAGTGCGGCTGCTGTCCCCGGACGATGTCTGACGTTGCTGAAACGCGCTCTGCCCGCTGCACGCGGTCGATGAGCAGCAAGGCGAGGCAGGCGCCGGGTCAGCCGGTGTAGCAGCCGGCCTGGCGGGCGCGTTCACGCACCAGGGCGAGGACGGCACTGGCGGCGGGCATCGGGATTTCGACCAGGGTGCCGAGTTCGACGACGGCGCCCAGCAACGCATCGATTTCCATAGGACGTCCGCGTTCCAGATCCTGGAGCATCGACGTTTTGTGCTCGCCCACCTCGGCCGCGCCTGCAATGCGCTTGTCCACAGCAATGGAAAACCCGATGCCCAATGCCTCGGCCACCGCCTGGCCCTCGAGCATCAGGGTGCGGGTCAGGTGATGCAGGCCGGGTTCCGAAGCGATGCGGGCCAACGTGGCGCCGGTCAGGGCGGAAATTGGGTTGAACGCCATGTTGCCCCACAGCTTCACCCAGATCTCGTCGCGGATACGCGGCCGGATAGGAGCCTTCAGGCCGGCATTGATCAGCGCGCGTGAAAACGCCTCGATGCGGGTGCTGCGCGTGCCATCCGGCTCGCCGAGCGTGAAGCGGTCGCCATAGGTGTGCTCGATCACCCCGGGCTCGATCACCTCCGCTGCGGGATACACTACGCAGCCGATCGCCTGGCTGGGCGGTAGCGTCTGCCATAGCCCGCCTCCCGGATCGACCGATTCCACCGGGCGATCACGCAGCGTGCCGTCCACTCCATAAAAGTACCAATACGGGACACCGTTGATGCCGGTGACCAGCGCGGAGTCCGGGCCCATCATGCGGGCGATCTGCGGGGCCGCGGCGGGAAGGCTGTGCGCCTTGAGTGTGACGACAACGAAGTCCTGTATGCCCGCCTCTCCGGCATCCGCGACGCAACGGGGATGCGCCGTGGTCTCCGTTCCGCCGCTGAGCAGACGGATGCCGTGCGCCTGCATCGCTGCCAGATGAGGGCCGCGGGCCAGCACGGTGACGTCCGCGCCCGCCTGGGCCAGCTTGGCGGCGAGATAGCCGCCGATGGCGCCGGCGCCGAAGATGCCGATGCGCATCAGGCCAGCCCCAGCTTCGCCGCCAGGCCGATGCGCTGAAGCTTGCCGGTGGCGCCCTTGGGTATCTCGTCGAGGAAGACGATGTTTCGGGGGACCTTGAACTGCGCCAGCCTGGCGGCCGCGAAATCGCGCAACTCGTGGTCCGTGGCGGAAGCGCCTTCGCGCAGGACGATCGCCGCCGCCACTTCTTCGCCGAGTTTTTCGTGCGGGACGGCGAACGCCAGGCACTGCGCGACCGCCGGATGGTCGAGCAGCACCGCGTCGATTTCGAGTGGGCTGACCTTTTCACCGCCGCGGTTGATCAGTTCCTTCAGCCGGCCGGTGAGCCGCAGGTAGCCGAGTTCGTCGATGATCCCCTGATCGCCGGTGCGGAACCAGCCGTGCACGAAGTTTTCGGCGTTGGCTTTGGGGTTGTTCTCGTAGCCGGCGGTGACGTTGGGGCCGCGGATGACGATTTCGCCGAGCTCGCCGGCGCCGAGCAGCTTGCCCTCGGCATCCATCACCCCGATTTCCGGTCCCGCGGCAATCCCCACCGACCCGGCATGACGCGCGGCCGGCGGCAGGGGGTTCGAGGCCATCTGATGTGCCGCCTCCGTCATGCCGTAAGCCTCGATCACCGGGACCTTGAACGTGGCCTCGAGCGCTTGCATCACGGGCGGCGGCAACGACGCCGATGACGAGCGGATCAGGCGTAGGCGGGATTCCCTGATGACCGTTTCGTTGCGTGCGGCAAGCTGCAGGATCGCCTGGTGCATCGTGGGAACGGCGGTGTACCAACTGGCACGTACCTCCGCGAGCCACGCGAAGAAGCGGAATGCGTTGAAGCCGGGCGTGCAGCACACGGCTGCACCCGCCGACAGGCTCGCCAGTGTTGCGGCAATCAGGCCGTGGATGTGGAATAGCGGCATGATGTTGAGGCAGACATCACCCGGCTCCAGCCGGAGGCTTTCGGCGATGTGAGAGGCGGAGGCGCAGACGTTCACCTGGCTGAGCGGAACGATCTTCGGCCGCGACGTGGTGCCGGAAGTGTGGAGTACCAGTGCGAGGTCGTCCGGCTGGGCAGGCCCCGGCTTCGCCGCACCGGAGGGCGCCGCGCCGCCTTCCGAAGCGTTTTTGTGGAGCGTGAACATGCCGGCCGGAGCGTCGGCCGGTATGACAAGCTCCAGGACCGGGATACCGAGGTTTGCCGCAACCTCGCGCGCCGGGCTGTCCGAACCCTGCGCCAGCACCAGGGCGCGGGCGTTGAGGTCGTTGAGATAGAATTGGAATTCGTCGGTCTTGTAGCCCGGATTGAGCGGGGCGGTGGTTGCTCCGGCCGCGATGCACACGAAAGCCGCCGCCATTTCAGGGCCGTTTGGCAGCACGATGGCCACGCGGTCCCCACGGCCGATGCCCATCTGGTTAAGCTGTGTCACTACACCCTGCGCGAGTTCGCGGAGCGCGCCGAAGGTCAACCAGTCCCTTCCGGGTGCCCCGAGTGCCGGAGCATCCGTGGCGCCGCGGTCCAGCAGGGCCGAGATGGTTTCAGAGGGACGTGACATCGTTCAGGTCGGCTCCTGTCGGGCAATGTTTCATGCTGATTGACGGCGGTTGTGCTGGCCAGGATGAGCCGGGCCGGGGTGGGTCTGCTAAACGGCTTCGGCTGCGGCTTGTTCCGCGCGATGCCGGGCGGCGCGCACCGGCCGCAGGATGAGAAGGGCCGCGACCACGACAACGATATTGGCCGCCGCAGACACGGTAAACACCACGTGCCAATCGCCGGTGGATGCCAAGGTCATGTTCACCGCCTGCACCAGGAGCACCGAGGTGCCTTTCGCGGTGTAGAGCAGGCTGGCATTCGCGGTGGCGTAGCGTGTGCCGAACAGGTCGGTGCAGGTGGATGGGAACAGGCTGAAGATTTCGCCGAAGGTGAAAAAGGCGAGGCCTGCGCAGAGCACGAAGCCCCACGGCGTATGACCGAAGGTGGGCAGCAGCGCATAACTGGCCGCTCCGAGCGAGAAGGCGACCGCCATGGTCAGTTCCCGCCCGATCCGGTCCGACACCCACCCGAAGAAGGGTCGCGCCACGCCGTTCATGACGCTGTCGACGACCAGTGCCGTGCTCAACACACTTGCCCCGAGCAGCAGTCTGGCATTGGCCAGCCCGAAATCCTTGGCGATCGGCGCGACCTGTGCCGTCAGCATCAGGCCGCTCGCCGAGATCAGCACGAACATGACGTAGAGCAGCCAGAACACCGGTGACCCCAGGACCTGCACCGGCGTGGCGCTGATCCTGGACTGTCGCACCGCGGGGCGGGGCAGCGATGCGGTTTCACCGTGGAGCGGCGCCCGCATGATGGGCGAGAGCAACAGCAACACGACCCCCTGGCCGAGGCCGATCCAGAAAAACGCCTGTGCATAACCCGCGCTGTCGATAAGCATGCGGATCGGGACGACAGTCAGGGCCGCTCCTGCGCCGAAGCCAGCCGCAGTCAGGCCGACCGCCAGGCCGCGTTTGTCGGGAAACCATTTGACCGCATTGCCGACGCAGGTGGCATAGACCGCGCCGGCACCGACACCGGACAAGACGGCGCCGACATAGAGGGCCGCGAGGGATGCCGCGTAGGCGTTTGTGACCCAACCGGCTGCGACCAGCACGCCGCCGAAGGCGATCATCAGCGGTGGTCCGCGACGTGGGCCAAGGTGGTCGACGATCCAGCCTTCCACCGGCGTCAGCCAGGTTTCGAGTGCGACGAAAATGACGAATGCGGTCTGGATGTCCGCCACCGCCCAGTGATGAGCCTGGTGCATCGGGTTGACGAACAGCGTCCATGCATATTGCAAGTTGGCAATCAGTATCATGCAAACGACGCCGAGCCAGAGTTGCTGCCACCGGTTTGCGCGCAGCGGCGAAGCCTGGTCGTCGGCCGGCTTGGTGGACACGGTGGAAGACATGGTCGCAGCTTTCGAGGCCGGGCAGAACGCGGGACATCCGCGCAAAATTGTTGCCTGTTGCGCTACCGAAGCGCAACTGGCACCTCCTGCCAAGGTCGCGCGCTCGAATTAGGCCGAGATGGCCCGCTGCGAAGCCGCACTTGTTCAGTGCGCGTCATGCGATGCGGGCCGATGATGCAGCGCATCAATCCTGCAGCACGGCGAGTTCCTCCGCGGCATTTCCCTCGATTGTAGGGTCGCTGATCCCGAAGCGGGAAGGCTGGTTGAGCAATGCGGTGAGGCATTCACCATCGAGTGGCCGGGCATAGAAATAGCCTTGCCCACGATCACACGACAGCGCGTGGAGTGCCGCCGCCTGCTCGGCGGTCTCGATGCCTTCGCCGGTTACCAGTAAATTCAGAGATTTTGCCATCGACATGATTGCTTGCACGATGGCGGTGTCTTCCTGGTTCTTGCCCATTCCCCGGATAAAGGATTGATCGATCTTCAGCACGTCCAGCGGCAGGCGCTTCAGGTAGGCGAGGGACGAGTAGCCGGTTCCAAAATCATCGACGGCCAGCGTGATCCCAAGATCCTTCAGCTTGTCCAGCATGACGATGGTGCGGTCGACGTCGCGCATGATGAGGCCCTCGGTTATCTCCAGCTTCAGACGAGAAGCAATCATGCCGGTCTGATGCAGGATTTGCGCGATCTCGCGATCCAGCTCCGGCTGTTGGAACTGTCGTGGCGACAGGTTGACACTGAGGGTCAGCGCCGGCTCGTGCGGAAAGTCCGACGCCCATTGCGCTGCCTGCCGGCATGCCTCGGTGAGAACCCAATGGCCGAGCGGGACGATCAGACCGGTTTCTTCGGCCATGGCAATGAAGCTGGCCGGCATGATCAACCCGCGTGTTGGATGTTGCCAGCGCACGAGTGCCTCCACTTCCACCAGGCGGCCGGTGGCAAGGCTGACGATCGGCTGGTAATGCAGGCGCAATTCGCTGCTCACCAGAGCACGGCGCAGATCCGCCTCCAGCTCCAGCCTTGCAAGACTGTCCTGGTGCATGCTGGCGTCGAACACCACGTGCTCACCCTTGCCGTTCGATTTGGCACGATACATCGCAACGTCCGCGTTGCGCAGCAGACTGTCCGCGCCCTCCTGAGTGGCATCACCGAGCGCTATCCCGATGCTCGCGGTGACGACTACGCTGCGGTCGCACAGCATGAACGGGCGCTTGAATTGGCGGCCGATATTCTCGGCCACCACACGTGCATCGGCTTCGCTGGCAATGCAGTCGAGCAAAACGACAAATTCGTCGCCACCCAGCCTCGCCACGGTGTCATCGGCACGGCCGCAGGTGGACAGTCTGACCGCTGCCTCCACCAGCAACTGATCGCCGGCTGCGTGCCCGAGGCTGTCGTTGATGAGCTTGAAATTGTCGAGGTCGATGAACAGCAGTGCTGCGTTCTTGCGATGGCGGCTGGCGCGTGTCAGCGCGTGATCCAGCCGGTCGTGGAACAGCAGGCGGTTCGGCAACCCGGTCAACGAGTCGTAAAAGGCGCGCCGGGTCAGTTGACGCTCGAACGCCTTCCGTTCCTCGATGTTGCGGGCCGTGGCGACGATGCCGCCGACCGAAGGATCGTCGGCGAGGTTGGTCAGTATCAGCTCGATGTGACGCCACGTTCCGTCATGCAGCAGCAGCTTGAGTTCCAGATTTCTGGTCGCCTTGGGCGTGGCCGACACCTCTTTCCAGAGCGCTTCGGCCCGCATGCAATCGGCCGGGTCGATGAGATCCTGAAGCCGGGTTCCCAGCAACTCCGACTCAGGATAGCCCCACACCGTTGTGGCGGAGGGCCCCTGATAGGTGATCGAGCCGGTCGGGGTGGTAATCAGCATCACGTCCGCTGCGTTCTGCACCAGAGCGCGGAAACGCGACTCACTCCGCTTCACAGCGAACGCCTCACGAGCGGCGGCTTCCCGGGTTCGGCGATTATTGGCGCGCCTGACAAGGAACATTGTCACCACCAGACCCAGGTCCAGCACCAGAACCAGTGGCGTCAGGATCAGCATGCTGAACAGCATCGATGTCTGCCGGTCATCGACCTTGTCCTCACGGCTCAGGAAAGTGGCGCCGGCAGCTACGGTTGAGCGCTGCACCCTGTCGAAAGCCGGGTCGGCAAGGCGGCTCGCAATCTGTGATGCTCGAATCGGATTTTGGGAGTTCACCGCCGAAAAGAGTGCGGAGCTGGCTGCAAGATAGCTGGCATGCCCAGCGCGGACTTCGACAATTCGTGCACGATCGGACGGCTCGGCTTCCAGAAGTGCCTGTTCGAGATCGGTGGCGATAGTCGCGGATGCCGCGCGTTGCTGCGCGAGGATTTCTGCCGACGGACCAAGGCGATACTTCAGCGCCGACAGTTCTTCCGTGGAAAGGAGATAGCGGATTTCGGACATCAGGTCAGGCAAATCGCTTACCCGCTTGGCCTCGGCTGCGGCGTTGTATCCGACGATCGCTGCCAG
>CAZZWO010000070.1:0-13158 GCA_964657885.1 uncultured Acetobacteraceae bacterium
GAGGAAGCCGGCGAGCGGCCCGAACGCGTGCGCCACGTAGCCGTACACGCCGCCGCTCGTCGGCATGCGGCTGCCCGCCTCGGCGAGACAAACCACCACCATGCCCATCGCAGCCGCGCACAGCAGGTAGGCCATCGGCGCCAGCGTGCCGGCGGCATGCGCCATAGCGGCCGGCAGGGTGAAGATGCCGGCGCCCACGACGCCGTTGACGATGGCCGCGGCCAGCGGAAACAGGCCGATGCTGCGGCGAAGGCCATCGTCACGGGAGCTCATGCAAGCAGGCTGCCGTGCGCCCCGCGCCGGAGCAAGCGGCTATCGCAGCTTGTACCGGATCGGCAATGTCTTCGGGCCGCTGACGAAGTTGGACGCGGTCAGCTTCGGTTCGCCGTCGAACTCGATGCTGTCGAGGCGGGGCAGCAACTCCTCGAACAGGATGCGCATCTCCATCTTCGCCATGTGCTGGCCGAGGCAGAGATGCGGGCCGTAGCCGAAGGCGAGATGACGGTTCGGCTCGCGATCGACACGGAACACCTCCGGATCGTCGAACACGTCCTCGTCGCGGTTGCCGGACAGGTAGCACAGCATCAGCCAGTCGCCCTTCGCGATGCGCCGGCCGCGCAGCTCGGTGTCGGCGGTGGCGCTGCGCATGAAGTGCTTGACCGGCGTGGTCCAGCGCACCGCCTCCTCCACCAGGCCGGGGATCAGGCTCGTATCCGCCTTGACCTTCGCCAACTCGCCCTGGTGGTTGCACAGCGCCCAGATCGCGCCGGCGGTGCTGGACGACGTGGTGTCGTGCCCGGCCGCTGCAATGATCGTGTAGTAGCTCATCGCCTCGAACTCGGACACCGGCTCGCCATCGACGATGCCGTTGGCGATGACGGTGGACACATCGTCGCGCGGGTTGGCCCGACGGTCCGCCGTCACCTTGGCGAAATACGCCGAAAAATCCATGAACACTTCGAACAATTGCTGGGCCGCGACCGCCGGATCGGACAGGCCGCCGGCCGCGCGTGCCATGTCCGGATCCTGGTTGCCGAACAGCTCCTGCGTCAGCTTCAACATCCGCGGCTCGTCTTCCGGCGGCAGGCCGAGGATGAGCATGATGACGCGGAGCGGGTACAACGCCGCGACATCGGTTGCAAAATCGCACGTGCCGCCACGCGCCGCCATGTCGTCCACCGCCTGGCGCGCCAGCACGCGGATTTGCGGCTCGAGTTTTTTCAGTTGCCCGGGCATGAACCAGCTTTGCGTGAGCTGCCGGTATTTCAGGTGGTCGGGGTCGTCCATGTGCACCAGCGTGCGGATCAGATGCGGGCCGCCGGTGAGTTCGCGCACCCGTGCCACGCCCTTGCGGTCCGCCAGGATGGTCTGCCGGTCGCCGTTATGGAACAGAACCTTGTCGCGGCCAACCTGCATGATGTCGGCATGCTTCGTCACCGCCCAGAACGGGTCGAAATTCTCCGTCTCGATGCGTGCAACGGGATCGTTGGCGCGCAGCCAGGCGAAGTTGCCGAGCAGCGTGTCGAGCTGCGCATAGGCGCGCGGGTCGGTGATGCTGCGCGCAATGTCGGGTGGGGCCGCCTGCAAAGTCGTGCTCATGGCAAGTTCTCCTGCTGCATCGGCGCCAGCGACGCCATCACCATGTCCTCGACGAAGCGCATGTAGCGGTCGCTGAACCCTGCATCCGGCGCCTCGCCGGTGCTGAGCCGCAGCACGCGCTCGCAATGCATGAACTGGTCGCACGCACCGACCGCGCTCAGGTAGAACAGCATCGGATCGACCATGCGGAACTGGCCCGTCTTTGCGCCTTCGGACAGGATGCGCTGCTGGCAATCCATCACCGGCTGCACGAGCAGGTCGTGAATTTCCCTGACCATGCCGGCATCGGAGCCCTTCAGCATCGCGTGCAGCAGCCGGTTCAGGTAGGGCGACCGCCGATAGGCGCGCATGATCCCGCGCAGATGCAGCCGCATCTTCTCCGCGGCACTCACCTTCATCGCGAGCAGCGCCTGCATCTCCTGCAACGCACGCTCCGCGTCGCGCCTGAGCAGCGTACCCAGCAGCCCCGCTTTGCCGCCGAAATAATATTTGACCAGTGCCGCATTCAGGCCCGACTGCGCAGCGATCTCGGCCAACGAAATGTCGATCGTCTCGCGCGCGATGATCAACTTCGCAGCCGCGTCCAGCAGACGTTCGCGCGCGCCGGTTCCCTCTTGCGCACGGGTGACGGTTGCGCTCACGCCAGAAAGCTCATCGTGGCGCCATGCGGATGCCGCCATCCAGGCGCACGCACTCACCGTTGAAATAACCATTCTCGATCATCTGCAACGCGAGCTGTGCAAACTCCGGCGGCGCACCCAGCCGCTTCGGGAACGGCACCGACGCCGCCAGCGCCTCCTTCACGTTGTCGGGCGCACTTTGCAGCAGCGGCGTATCGAAGATGCCCGGCAGGATGGTGTTCACACGTATCCCGTCGCCCATCAGGTCGCGCGCGATCGGCAGCGTCATGCCGGCCACCGCGGCTTTCGATGCGGAGTAAGCCGCCTGGCCGATCTGTCCGTCTTCGGCCGCAACCGATGCGGTGTTGACGATCACCCCGCGCTCGCCGTCCTGCAGCGGATCGAGCGACAGCATGCCGGCGGCGGAACGCGCGATGCAGCGGAAGGTGCCGACCAGGTTGATCTGCACGATGCGATCGAAGCTGCTGGTGGGAAAATGCCTGATCTCGCCGGTCTTTTTGTCACGCGACGCGGTCTTGATGGCGACGCCGGTGCCGGCGCAGTTCACCAGCACACGCTCCTGTCCCATGGCCGCGCGGGCACGGGCGAAACCCGCCTCGACCTGTTCGTCCACCGTGACATCGACGCGGCAGAAGACGCCGCCGACCTCGCTTGCCAACGCTTCGCCCTGCGCCTCGTTGAAATCGAATATCGCAACTTTCGCGCCCCGTTGCGCCAACAACCGCACAGTTGCGGCGCCCAGCCCCGAAGCACCGCCGGTAACGATTGCAACAATGGTGTCATCGACGATCATGGATTTCTTTCCAGTGTGCAGCTCGGCTTAGGCGAGCGTGTTGAAGGCTGCTTCACGATCGACGCGAATGTCGCCCGGCAGCCCAAGCACCCGCTCCGCGATGATGTTCTTCAGGATCTCGTCGGTACCCCCGGCGATGCGGCCGGCCGGCGAGTACAGCAACGCATCCTGGAAGATGGCGCGCATCGGCGCCGTTTCGGGGTCGTTCACCATGCCCGCGCTGTCCATCAGGTCGAGCGCGAACATCGCGATCTCCTGAATCTTCACCGCGCTCACCGCCTTGTAGATCGACGATTCTGGCCCCGGCATCTGCCCGCGCGACAAGGCCGTGAGCGTGCGCATCTTGGTGTATTCTAGGCCCTTGCTCTGCACATACCAGTCGGCAAGCTTGTCCCGCACCACGGCGTCACGGTGCGCCGGCTGCCCGTTCACCTGCAAACCCTTCGCCAGCTCCAGCAGATCGCCGAAATCCGGACCGGGCAACGAGCCGATCGCCAGGCGTTCGTGCATCAGCGTCGTCAGCGCCACCTTCCAGCCGTCGCCGGCATTACCGAGGCGCTGGGCATCGGGGATGCGGACGTCGGTGAAAAACACCTCGTTGAAATTGGACATACCGGAAATCTGCCGGATACGGCGCACCTCCACACCCGGCGAGCGCATGTCCAGAAAGAACATGGTCAAGCCTTTATGCTTCGGCACGGCCGGGTCCGATCGTGTCAGCAACAGGCCGTAATCGGAGAAGTGTGCGCCCGACGTCCAGATCTTCTGGCCGTTGATGATCCAATCATCGCCATCCCGCACCGCCCGCATGCGCAGGCCCGCCACGTCGGAACCGGCGGCGGGTTCCGAAAACAACTGGCACCAGATTTCCTCGCCACGCAGCGCCGGCCCGACATAGCGGGCCGAAACCTCCGGCGCGGCATAGGCCATCAGCGTCGGGATGCACATGCCGAGGCCGATTTCGTAGACATTCTCCGGCACGTCGTATTTCGCCTCTTCCTGGGCGTAGATGACGTGCTGCATCGGAGTGCCGCCGCGTCCGCCAAACCGGCGCGGCCACGTGATGCCGGCGAAGCCCGCCTCGGCTTTCTTCGCCTGCCAGGCGCGCGCACGGGCGACGTGCTCACCATCGGTAGGGCGCTCGGCGGCGTGGCCGGTCAGAGGCCGGGCATTGGCTTCCAGAAAAGCAGCGGCTTCGGCGCGGAACGCGGCCTCGTCCGGCGTGTCGGAAAAATCCATGCGGTCTCTCCTCAGGCAGCGTTGCGGAGTTCGAGGGCGCCGATCAACCGGTCTTTCCAGAACGGCGCCGCACCCAGCGCCAGCGCCAGGTGCTTGGCCCGGCGATAGAACAGGTGGCAGTCGGACTCCCACGTGAAGCCCATGCCGCCATGCGTCTGCACGTTTTCCTGGCTGGCGAGCTGGAATGCGTGAGTAGCAGCAACGCGGGCGGCGGCAGCGGCTTCGGTCAGGTCGGGTGCGTTGGTGCCGAGCGCCCACGCGCCGTAATACGCGTTCGATCGTGCCAGTTCGATGGCGATGTAAACATCGGCCAGCTTGTGTTTGATCGCCTGGAACGACCCGATCTGCCGGCCGAAGGCGCGCCGTTCCAACGCATAGTCCCGCGCCATGTCGAGGCTCGCCTGCGCACCGCCAAGCTGTTCGAACGCCATCAGGATTGCCGCCCGGTCCAGCAGACTGGCGACCGCGGACCAGCCGCGCGCACCGGCCAGCCACTCGGCCGCAGCACCCTCGAACGTCAGCGAAGCGGCGTCGCGGCTCGGGTCGATGGTTTGCAAGCGCGTGCGCGACACGCCGGCCGAAGCCAGATCGACGACGCACAAGCCGACTTCCTCGCCGTCCCGGGCGGCGACGATGGCCAGTGTCGCGACGCCGCCATCCACCACCGGGGTTTTCACGCCGGTCAGCCCGGCGGCGGACAGCGATGCGCGAATGCTGTCGGGAGCGGGGGCGCCGAGGCCCTCCGCCAGGGCGAAGGCGCCGATGACCGATCCGTCGGCGAGGCCAGGCAGCCACCTGGCTTTCTGGGCAGCATCGCCGAACAGCAGCACGGCCTGTGCCGCGATGCAGGCGGACGAGCCGAACGGGATCGCGGCCAGGCTGCGGCCGACTTCCTCGGCGAGAACGCACAGACCCTCATCACCGAGGCCGATGCCGCCGAACTCCTCGGGGATGGCTGCACCGAGCCAGCCCAGCCTGGCTACTTCACGCCACAATGCCGGATCGAAACCGCTGCCGTCCTCCAGCGCGCGACGCGCCGAGCCGGCGGCATGATCGCGCAGGAATGCCTGTGCTTGCGTGCGCACCTCTCCCAGCTCGGCCGAGAAGTCGAAGTTCACGGCGTTCCTCCGTTTATCTAATCGACTAATTAAACCGTGTATCGTTCGTTGGCTAGGGTTTGAAGCGCCCAAAACGAAGCGCGCCGGCATCGCCGCCAGATCCGGTTCGGCCGCCCCGTTTGTGCAACAGAGTTCGCAGCCTTGCATCTGGAAGGCCGCGATGCCCGGATAGAAGTCTGAGCGCCGAGTGTAGAAACGTTTTAGGGTCCGGCGCGGTCCACACGCGGGCCGGCGTCAGTCCGTCAAAGACGACCTGTTCGAGTCTTCGTGCACAGAAGCTGCAATCCTTGCAGCAAGCTGATCGACCACGCCCGCGATTGCCGCCACGCGTGCGGCATCGTCCGTGGTCGTCGAGGGCGGTCCGGTAAACGAGCCTCGGCCGTCTTGCCCATCGGCATCGGTGGCGCGGCGCAGGATCGTCCAGTGCGCGGCCAGCACGCAATGGCCGTCCGGCCAGGCATCCAACGCATCGACAGTCACCAGAACCTGCCCGGCGATCGGATCTGCCGGCGGGTTGAGCGTCAGCCGGCCGTTTCGCAATCGGCTGGTAAGGCCGGCCTGCAGCGCATGGGTAAACCCCTGCGACAGGCGTTCGCTCCAGCGTCCGGTGCGGCTGGCAACCACCTCGTGCGGGCCGGCCCGTACCAGGATGTCGGTGGTGTCCAGGTAGTCGGGCACCAGCACGGTTTGCAGCTGCACCGGCGGGCCGGCGGTGGCGGGCTGGTCATCCTCGGCCGCGGGCGCTGCGAGCACGAACAGGCGGGTGGCCGGGCCGGATGCGCAGGCGCCCAGCAGCAAACAACAGCCAAGTGCCGGAGGGAGCAGGCATTTCATTTCGATGCGTGCCCCAGGAGCGTACCGGCCGGGTTGCGCTGCAGGTCGCGCGTAAAACTCCGCAGTGAGCTCGCACTGGCAGCCAGGTCGCGCAGGATGGCCTGCAGATTTGCCTGCTCCGGCGATCGCGCGGCAGTGACGGTGTTCAGCGAGGTGGTCAGCGTGTCGGCCTGCGCCAAAGCGGCGGCCGCGCGTGCGAGCACCACGTCCAGATGCGCACCGGCTCCGGCCAGTTCGCGGCTGCCCGCCAGGCTCAGGCGGTCCACGCCGGAGAGGGTCCTGCCGGTCTCGGCCTGCACGGCGCGGATGGCCGCCGTGGCAGCCTGCAAGGTGGTGCGCGCGTCCGCCGTGGCCAGCAGCAGGTTCTGCGTCAGCGGTCGGGTTTCGCTGCCCAGATCGTCCAGGATGCGCTGTAGGGCGGTCAGCACGCGCGATGCCTTGTCGGCCAGCGCCGGCAGGTCCAGCTCGGCCAGCTGGTCCTTCAGGTGCTGCATGTCCGAGGTGACGGCGGGGATTTCCAGCACGCCGCCGGCCGGCGGTTTCGGTGCCGGGCCGGAGCGGAAATCGAGATCGACCGCGAGCTGGCCGGTGACCAGGCTCTGTGCCACCAGTTGGGCGCGCAAGCCGGCCTGCACGGCGCGCCGCAGCTCGGCGTCCGCCGGTGCCGGCGTGCCGTCCGTCCAGGCAAGCTGCCCGGGAACGAGTTCGAGATAGACCGGGATCACCGCATGCAGATCGGACAGCTGTACGTGCACGCGCATGCTTTTCACCGTGCCGACTTTCACGCCGCGGAACGTCACCGGCGCGCCGACGGCCAGGCCGGCGACCGAACCGGGGAAATACGTGACCGCCGCAAGCGTCGGAGTGAACAGGTGCATGCCGCCAAACACCAGGATGGCTGCGGCGCCCAACGCCAATCCGCCCAGCACGAATATGCCGACGGCCAGGGATTCGCGTTCAGCCATGCACCGGCTCGATCGGTAAAGGCGGCAGTGCGCGGTTCATGAACGCGTGCACGGTCGGATGCGTGCAGCTTTCGCGCAGCGCGGCGGGCGAGCCGTGCGCGATCGGAACCTGGGTGTCTGCATCGAGGAAGATGCCATCGTCGGCGATGGCCAGCAGGCTTGGCAATTCGTGGCTGACCATCACCACCGTCACCCCGAGCGCGTCGCGCAATACCTGGATCAAGTCGTCGAGGCGCCTGGACGATATCGGGTCCAGGCCGGCCGAGGGCTCGTCCAGGAACAGCATGTCCGGCTCCAGCGCCAAAGCGCGTGCCAGGCCGACGCGCTTGGCCATGCCGCCGCTGAGGTCGGCCGGCATGGCGTCGCCGCCGGTATCGAGGCCGACCAGCGCCAGCTTCAACCTGGCAAGTGCCGCGATGTCGGCCGCAGCCAGATCGGAGAACATCTGCAGCGGCAACGATACATTCTGTTCGGCGGTCATCGGGCTCCACAACGCGCCACCCTGGAATAGCACGCCGAAGCGGCGGCTGATTGCCGCCTGCCGCCTATGGCTCGCGGCCCAGTAATCTTCCACGCCGAACAGCACCTGGCCGGCGCTCGGCCGCAACAGACCGATCAGCGCCTTCAGCAGCGTGCTCTTGCCGCAGCCGCTGCCGCCCATGATGGCGAAAATGGAGCCTGCGCGCACATCGAAGCTGATGCCGTGCTGCACCGGCTTCCTGCCGTAGCCGATGGCGAGGTTGGTGGCCTTGAGCTTGATTGCCGGCGGCATGGACCTAGAAATCCAACGCGTTGGCACACACGGCAAACACCGCGTCCAGCGCGATCACGCCGACGATGCCCGCGACAACCGCGCTGGTGGCTGCGTGCCCCACATCCGTCGCGCTCTTGCCGGCGCGCAGTCCTATCCGGCAACCCGCAACGGCGATCAGCGCGCCGAAGGTGATGCTCTTGCCGAAGCCGAACAGGATCTGGCTGCCGGATAGCGAACCCAGCAACTGCGTCTGGAAACTCGCAGCCGAGAGATGCAGCATGGCGACGGAGACGACGAACCCGCCGAGGATCCCGATGGCGCTGCCATACAGGTACAGCAGCGGCATCATCGCAGTCAGCGCCAGGATGCGCGGCAACAGCAGGTAATCCGGGATGGGGATGCCGGTCACACGCAGCGCGTCCAGCTCGCCTGTCCCCTGCATGCTGGCGATCTCCGCGGCGTAGGCGCCACCGGTGCGCCCCGCCATGACGATCGCCGTCATCAGCGCCGCCATTTCCCGCACGATGGCGACGCCCACCAGGTTCGCAACATAGATGTCGGCGCCGAAGCGGCGGAGCTGCACGGCGCCGACGAAGGCGAGGATGCCGCCGACCAGCAGGTTCACCACGGCGACAATCGGCAACGCACCGACGCCCGCGTCGCGCATGGCGCCGAGCAGGTCGGTGGGGCGCATCCGGGCGCGGCCGGCCAGCGCCGCGGCACTGCGCAACACGGTGTCGCCGACGAGCGCGGTCATGTCCGTCAACTCTGCGAACATGCCGGTGGCCACCCGGCCGAGCCGGGCGATCCAGAAAGGGCGCCGGCGAACGGGTGCCGGGCGGATACCGGATACTGGCAGCAACGCGAGCAATCGCCGGGCGGGTTCCGGCAAGCCAGCCGGGTCGAATGCCAGCTTGCGGGCGGCGGTGCGCTGCCGCAGGTCCGCAAGGAACACCAGCAACGAGCTGTCCCACGTGCCGAGCGCGTCCGCGTTGAAGCACACGGGGCGATCGGCCGCAGGCAGCGTCGCGGGCACCGCCGGTGTCCCCACCGACCAGTCGCCGCTCAGCGCGAGGCACGATACGCCGCCGCTCTCGCGGACCGACCAGCCGGGCGCTGCGCGTGTCACGGCACCATCTATCCCGCCGGCAATGGCACCCGCGCCGGGCGGACCGGCGCGGGCTGCAGGCACTGCAATCGGTGCTGCTACTCGACCATGAGATCGTTGACGACGCTGGTGGCACCCGGTGCCGCCCACGCGGTCTCCGCGGCCACCTGGCGATCGTGCCAGGAACTGACGGTGCCGGTCAGCTTGATGTCGCCGCCGCTCGCGCTGACCTTGATGGTGTCGCCGTCGAAAAACCACGAACGGTGAAGCGCGTGCATGATGTCGTCGCTGATGTTGCTGGTGCTGACACTCGGACGCAGCGCCACGTTATCCGACACGCCGGTGACGCCCATCAGCGGGCGAATGGCGCTCACCGCGGCGACCTTCTGATAGTGCCACTCGACCGTGCCTGTCAGCGTGACCCAGCCTTTCTCGACCTGCACCTTGATGGCATCGCGCGGCACCGACATGTCCCATGCGAGGCGGCTGATGGCGGCGGTTGCGATATCGTCATCGCCGCGCTTGCCTTCGAAGGGCAGCCGCACCTCGATCTCCTCGGCCACTGCGCGCACGCCTTTGACACGGCGGGCCGCATCTTCGGCCGCATGCTTCTGGAAGAAGGAGTTCACGTGGCCGGACAGGGTGACGACGCCGTCATTCGCGGTGACGCCGATATGGGAGGCGGTGATGCTCGGCTCCCAGCCGAGTTCGGCGGTGACGGCCTGTTGAAGGTTGGTGTCCTTGGACATCGAAGTTCTCCGTGTGGTTGCCGCGCAGGCGAGCGGGTCACCGACCCGGCGCGCCTGGCGTTGGCCACTTGCTGATCGCGTAAGGCATCCGGCGGCAGCCCCGGAAACTACCTAGGCGCATGCCGACAGGCTTGCCGGTGACCGAAACTTCGCTGCTCGACGGCGCGGGCGGTTCCCGCGGTGCCAGGGCAAGCCGTTCATCGTCCGGCAACGTCGCCAATTTGCCGAGTAGGTAGTTTCCGACCCTGTCCCCCGGCGAGCGTAACGCCGAGCATATGTCGCCGCCGCGCTCGGACACATGAGTTGCGCGGACGGCAGCTTATGGAGGAGTGCGATCGTGCTGGCGAATGATGTGGAAGCGACGTTTGGGCCGGCAGCCGGCGACCGGCAAACGCTGCCTAAAGTGGCGCTGGCAACCCTCGATGCCATCTACCGGCATCCGATTACCCATAACCTGGACTGGTCCGATGTCGTTGCCCTGTTCGAGAGGCTCGGGTCGGTCGAGAAGAAATCGCATAACGAGGTGGCGTTCACGATCGGGGATGAGCATCGCCTCGTGCGCAAGTCACACACCAAGGATCTCACCGCCTCCGAAGTCATGGAGTTCCGCCACTTGCTGACGCGAAGCGGCTGGTCGCCGCACACTGCGCCGGCAGGTGGCGCCGCACCTGCCGTCGACAACCTGGCGGATGCGGCCGGCGACGTTCTGGTCGTGATGGAGCACCATCAAGCAAGGCTGTATCATCTGGACGTCGAATCCTCCGATCCTGCCGATGGCGTCATCCGGCCGTACGATCCGCATCATTTCCTCCACCACCTTACGCATAAGGACCAATCCCGCGAGCGCGGCCAAAGGGCGCCCGAGGATCCGGGCTTCTACGAACACATCGCCGAGGCAATCGCACGGTGCGGCCGGGTGGTGGTGGTTGGGCATGGAACGGGGCACAGCAACGCCGCGCATCACCTCATCGAACACCTCAAGCTGCAATGCCCCGAGATTTACAAACGCGTTGTCCGCGAGGTGACGGCCGATCTTTCGAGTATCACCGAGCCACAACTCCTCGTGCTTGGAAGGCGGGCGCTCTCCGCCTGAACTTTGTCCGATGCCGACGTGGCCATCAGTTTCTACTCCGCCCGGGTAGATAGGTGCTAAGCTGCGTCACTCGCGCGGCTTCCTGCCTAACTCCCTAGGATCGTTCAACATGCCAGGCAGCAACTTGAACGTGCCGGCGGCTCGGCGGGCGAAGCGAAAGCCGCCCGCGCCGGATGCGGGCGTTGCAGGTGCGGCATCGATCGATTTTCCGGTTGTCGGCATCGGCGCTTCGGCGGGTGGCTTGGAGGCATGCGCCAAGCTTCTGGACGCGTTTGCAGACGCGAGTGAACTGGCCTTGATCCTGGTGCAGCACCTCGATCCGACGCACGAAAGCCTGATGGTGGAGTTGCTGGCCCGGCACACGTCGCTTGCCGTGCTGCAAGCGACGGACGGTCTCCGGATCGAGCGTGGCCACCTATATGTCATACCGCCGGCCTGCTTCCTCGCCATCGAGGGCGGAGTTCTGCGTCTCAGGCCCAGCGAGACCAAGCGGGGCGCCCGGCTGCCGTTCGACTTCCTGTTGCAGTCGATGGCGCAGGAATGCGGCGCCAACGCGATAGTTGTCGTGTTGTCCGGCAGCGGCGCAGACGGAAGCGCCGGTGTCCTCGCCATCAGGAAAGCCGGCGGCTTCGTCATCGCCCAGGATCCCGGTGAAGCCGAATATGGCGGGATGCCGCGCAATGCGATCGCGACCGGTGCGGTGGATGTTGTGCTGCGCCTGGCCGAGATGCCCGGCGCGATCGGCCAAAGACGGACCGGTTCTCGCATTCGACACAAGCAACCGGCCAAGGCGCCGGATTTCTTATCCGACGTCATAGAGTTGCTGCGCACGCGCACGACCCACGATTTCACGCTCTACAAGCCGGGGACGTTGCGGCGGCGTGTCGAACGGCGCATGGCGATGGCTTCGATCGGCGCGTCCGACATCGGCGGCTATTTCGCGGTTCTCGAGAATGACCCGGCGGAGATCGAGCAACTCGCCAAGGATCTGCTCATCCACGTGACCGGCTTCTTCCGCGATCCGTTGGTGTTCGACGCTTTGGCGAAGACGGTCGTTCCCAGCCTGGTGCGCGACCACCAGGCTGACCATACGCTGCGCATCTGGGTGGCCGGGTGCAGTACCGGGGAGGAGGCCTACTCCCTGGCAATGGTTTTCCAGGAACAGATCTCTGCAGCAGGCAGCAGCATCAAGCTGCAGATCTTTGCGTCGGATGCGGATGCGGGCGCGATCGCTTTCGCCCGGGACGGCTTCTACCCGGCGACGATTGCGGCTGACGTCAGCAGCACCCGCTTGTCGACGTTCTTTACGAGGGAGGATCTGGGTTACAGGATCGTACCCGAGCTGCGGGCATTGGTGGTTTTCACCGTGCAGGACCTGCTTGCCGATCCGCCGTTCTCCCGCATCGATCTGGTCTCGTGCCGCAACGTGCTGATCTATCTTGGCGCTGAAGCGCAGCGCAAGGTCATTGCACTGTTCCACTTTTCCCTGAAGAAGGGCGGCGTTCTGCTGCTGGGCAATTCCGAGAGCGTTGGCAACGCCGCCGACCGCTTCGAAGTGATCTCCAAACCTGCCCGGTTGTACCGCCACATTGGCCGCAGCCGCCCCGGTGACGTCGATTTTGCGCGAACCGCCGGCGAGGCGATGCGGAAACCCGCCAGCACCGCCGCCAGTGTTCTGCCGTCCCGGCAGGCAGCGCTCGCAGAGCTGTGCCGGAGCCACGCCCTTGCAACGCACGTGCCCGCAACGGTTCTGTGCAACCGCAAGCACGAGTGCCTCTTTTCATTGGGGCACGCCGAACGTTACCTTCGAATGGCGCCGGGCCACGCCTCGCTGGATGTACTGGGTATGGTGGGGGATGATCTCCGGCCGCGGCTTCGTTCAGCCATCCTCCGTTCCATACAGGACAACGCGCCGGTTCTCGTCGGCGACTGCCGCACAGTTCACGATGGAAAAACCTCTGTTTTCAGCATCGAAGTCTGCCCGGTGCAAAGCGATGGCGAAGACCTGCTGCTGATGTATTTCGTCGATCAGCCGGCTCCGACCAGGACGGAATCGGCTCTCCCGTCGAACAGCATGCAGATGGCCGAACGCGTGGCGGAGTTGGAGCGAGACCTGGCGACGGCGCAAACGGAGTTGCGGGGGGCTGTCCGCAGCCTCGAGATTTCAGGTGATGAGCAGAAGGCCATCAGTGAGAATGCGGTGTCCGCCCACGAAGAATTCCAGTCCACGAACGAGGAGCTGCTGACCTCGAAGGAGGAGCTGCA
>CAZZWO010000071.1:0-13113 GCA_964657885.1 uncultured Acetobacteraceae bacterium
CGAGGCCACCGGCGTCTCGCGGCCGGTCATGCGTGCCCCGGCGGGGGGCGCCGGCGGACGTGGAGGCGCCGATGGCGGCATCGGCGGGTTGCCCTGGCTGGAAGGCGGCACGGCGGCGTTGGGGGCAGCGAAGGGCGGACGTCCCATGATCGGGTCCTTGAACAGAGCGGGGGCGGAGGCGGTCGGACGCGGCGGAACACCGACGCCGGTGTCCAGCGGGGTGACGGTGACGGAGGGTTCCTGCGGCTGGGCTTGTGCGGGTTCCATGGCGTGCTCCGGCTCGTCGTCGGGCTTGCGGCGTTTGAACAAGGGCGGCCCCCTTTGGTCGAAAAGATGCGCCCGCTGTGCTGCGAGTCTCTGCGGGCACGGCAAGCGCTTGGCCTAACACGCGGCGTTTGAAGGAAACAACCCGGCCGCTCGCGCTTATCCCCAGCTTTCGGACGACCCATCGGGCAAAGGGTGTGGCCCCGCTATCCCGGGAACTCCGCATCAACGCGGCCGCGCGCCGCCGCCGGTCTGCATCAGGACATGCACCATGCAGGCTGTGCCGAGCACCGGAACCAGCAGGTTGACGAGGGGCAGGTAGCCGGCCAGCGCCAGGACGGCGCCTTGCATCAGCACCGCACCCCGGTGCCGGGCGTAGAGTGCGCTCGCCTCGGTCCGGCCCATGCGCCGCATCGCCACCGCGACGAACAGGCCGCGGCCGAGAGCCCAGGCGGTGATCGCCCAGCCGACCACCAGGCCCACCCCGGGCACCACCAGGGCAAGCACCAGGCTGACCAGGCTCATCGCAGCGACCAGCAGGCCGACGACCGCGCCGTCCCACACCTGCACCGGCAGGCTGGCGCCGCGCGGTGCGGGCAGGGCGGGATACCAGCGCCGTTCGACCGCCCGGCACACCGGTTCCATGAACAGCGAGGCGATCACGACGGCGACCGGCAGAAACAGCCACAACCCGGAGGCGACCACCAGGAAGCCGCCGAGCACGCTGGCCAGCCAGGCGAGCCAGGCGATGCCGGCCAGTTCGTGATGCAGGCCGTAGGCGGTGAAGGCGCAGAGCAGGACGAAGCTGGCCGCCGACAGCAGCAGGCTTTGCACCAGCACGGTCAGGATGGCCCGATCGTCGAGTTGTTCGATGGCGCGGGCGATGGGTGCGAACATGACGGGTTCCGGTGATGCGTCTGGAACCTGTGCCGCGGGACGGCACAGACTCGCGCTTGTAAAGACTCGCTTGTTCTTGCCCCGGCGCGGCTTTTCGGCAAAGAGGCCGCCATGACAACACCCCGCTTCGACCTCGTCGGCATCGGCAATGCAATTGTCGATGTCGTCTCGCCCGCCGACCACGCTTTCCTGTCGCGGCACGACATGCACCCCGGCGGCATGGCCCTGATCGATGCGGAAACCGCCGAACGCCTGTATGCCGCGATGCCCCCGGGGCAGGAGAGCAGCGGCGGCTCGGTCGCCAACACCTGCGCGGTCGCGGCGGGGCTGGGCGCGCGGGTGGCGTATATCGGCAAGGTGGCCGACGACGCGCTCGGACGGGTGTTCCGCAGCGACATCGCAGCCGCCGGCGTGCATTTCCCGACCGCACCGCTGAGCGAGGGGGCACCGACGGCACGCTGCCTCATCCTGGTGACGCCGGACGGCCAGCGGACGATGAACACTTTCCTCGGGGCGTCGGTCGCGTTCGGCGAGCACGATGTGGACACCGCCCTGATCGGCGATGCGAGTGTGCTGTACCTTGAGGGCTACCTTTTCGACCCGCCGGCGGCGCAGGCGGCCTTCCGCACCGCCGCCCGCGCTGCCCGGATCGCCGGCCGGCAGGTGGCGTTGTCCTTGTCGGACGCGTTCTGCGTGAACCGCCACCGCGACGCGTTCCGCGGCCTGCTCGCCGATGTCGACATCCTGTTCGCCAACGAGGCCGAGGTGTGCAGCCTGTACGAGGCGAACGCGTTCGACGATGCGGCCGAAGCGGCGCGGGCCGACGTGCCGCTGGCCGCGCTCACCCGGTCCGAGGCCGGCAGCCTCATCCTGCGCGGCGGCGAGCGTGTGCAGGTCGCCGCCGAGCCGGCAAAGGTGGTCGACACGACGGGCGCCGGCGACGCGTTCGCGGCCGGCTTCCTCGCCGCCTACACGGCGGGACGGGACCTTGCGGCATGCGGCAAATTGGGCAGCCTGGCCGCCGCCGAGGTAATCTCCCACTACGGCGCCCGCCCCGCGGCCGACCTCAGCAGGCTGCTGGCCCAGGTTTGAGGCGGCCAGGAGAAGCCTAGGAGTTCAGTACTTCGGCCGCCGCCACGTCGAGGAGGCGTTCGATCACTTCGGGTTCCTGCGCGCCGGCGATGGCGTGGCAGCCGCCGACCACGAAGCAGGGCACGCCGTTGATGCCGAGCCGGTGTGCGCGGAGGTTGTCGGCGTGTATCGCGTCGACATCGGCGCTGCTGGCCAGGAAGGCGCGCGCCGAGGCGGCCCGCAGCCCGCATGACGACGCGATCGCGGTCAGCACCGCCAGGTCGCCGATGTCCCGCCCGTCGGTGAAATGTGCGGCGAGGATGGCCTCGACCACCTCGTCGGCACGGCCGAAACCCGCCGACCAGCGGACCAACCGATGGGCGTCCACGCTGGAGGGCGTGCGCCTGATCCGGTCGAAGCGGAACATCACGCCTTCCGCGCGCCCGACATCGGTGATGGAGGTGTACATGCGCCGCGCCCGCTCCTCGCCGCCGAACTTCCGCAGCACGTAGTCGGTGCGCGACATCCCGGCCCGCGGCATGTCCGGGTTCAGCAGGAACGGGCGCCAGGCGACGTCCACCAGCAGGTCGGGGCGGCGTGCAAGCGTGCGGAACAGCCGCCTGATGCCGAGATAGCACCAGGGGCACACGAGATCGTGCACGACCTCGACCGACAAGCGCGCCTTTGGTGGAGCCAGGATGTTCACGGGCGCATCTTAGCGGCAGCTTCACGCCCCACCAGTTCTTTCTCGAGGAGGCGTTCGCGGATTTCCTAGCCGGGCACTGGAGATTCTGGAGCGCACGGCAGCCGGACCGGCGGTAGGCAGACCGTCGCATCGGTGCCGCGTGATCCTCGCCGGGAGTTGGGCGGCATCGCCATCCGCCCTGCCGCGAGGCGGGAGACGCGAGATTGCACGCCTGTCGCACAACCTGCGGGGCCTTGCCGGAACGTTTCAGGTGGCGCATTGCCGAGGGGTCCCACAGGCCCCGAAATCCCTCTCATGAAGGGTTCGAAAAGAGGCTTATGCGCCTGATACGTTTATATGATTTGGCTGGCAGCGATCCCGCCCTGCGCTTCAGCCCTTATTGCTGGCGGGTCCGCATGGCCCTCGCCCACAAGGGGATCGAGCCGGTGACGGTCCCGTGGCGCTTTCACGAACGCGACCTGCTGCCCGGCGCCCCCGCCAACCGGCAGGTTCCGGTGATCGTGGATGGCGAGCAGATCGTCGCCGGTTCGACCGCCATCGCCTATCACCTGGAGGAGCGGCATCCGAACAGCCCCAGCCTGTTCGGCGGCGCGGGCGGCGAAGCGCATGCCCGCTTCATCCTGGCCTGGACCGATTCGGTACTGATCCCCGGCCTGTTCCCGATCGCCGCCGCTGCCATCCTGCCGCTGCTCGACCCGGAGGATCGTGACTACTTCCGGACCACCCGCGAGAAGCGTCTGGGCATGTCACTCGAGCAGTCGGCCGCGGCGCGGCCGGCCAACATCGCCGCGATCCAGCACAGCCTGGACCCGCTGCGCCGGACCTTTGCCGACCAGCCGTTTCTCGGCGGCGATGAGCCGAGCTATGCCGATTACGCGGTGTTCGGCAGTTTCCAATGGCTGCGCTGTGTCGGTGCGCCCGACGTCCTTGGCGCGGACGATCTCGTCGGGATCTGGCTCGACGTGATGCTGGACCTGTTCGACGGCCTGGGCAGGAGCGCCCGCGTCGCAGCCACTCAAGCCGCCTGAGCGGTCAGCTTCTCCGCACGATGCTCAGGACCATGCAGCCGAACAAGGCGGCGGCTGCGGTGAACGCCGCAATCACGAGGCGTAGCCGGAAGCCGAAATCGGTGGCTTCCGCGTGGAAGGCGGCCAGCATCCGGCCGCGCTCGGCGCTGATGCGATGCGTGATGTCGCCGGGGCCGCCCAGCACGGCGTCGGCGCTGTCGCCGAGCGCGGGCCTAAGGGTCTCGAGCGCCGATTTGGGCGCGGGCTGGCCGGCGGCGAGTTCGGCCTGGTCCAGCGTCTGGTAGCGCGCCATCGCCCGGTCGAACGGGATGTCGGCCGCAAATGTCGCGAACGCGCCGATCAGCCCCACCACGCCGAACGCAACGATCAGGAAGCCGGTCCAGGTTGCGATGTCGCCCCTGTCGTTGCGGGGCGCTGGTCTGGTAGCCGCTGGTTCCTGGGTCTGCATGCGCACGGTTCTCCGGCGCCCCAAGTCGCATGGCCCGGCCGGCCGGTAAATGCAGGGCCGGCTTCGTCGAGGCGCCGCAACCTTTGGGTAATGGGTTTGCGGCATTCTCCAGCATGGGCCCGCACCACGTCGTGCAGGCCCATGGATCAGGACCGGGGTGCCGGCGGGGGTCATGTGAACGCGGTGTCGCCGGCCAACATCTCAGTACTGGGCGTTTCCACGTCGGCCCGGCCGGCCGGTGGCGGGTCGCAGACGGCAGCCAAGCCCGCGCCGCCGCTTTGGCCGGAAGCCCGCGTGGCAGCCGTCGAAGCTTTGTGGGGCGACGGCTTCACCATGCCGGGCGGCGCGCCGGAAACCATAAGGCTGGTCAAGCCCCTGGGGCTTTCGTCGGGCGTCACCCTGATGGTGGTCGGCGGCGGGCTGGGCGGCCCGGCGCACAGCATCTCGGGCGCGTTCGGCACCTGGGTCGACAGTTTCGAGGCCGATGCCGGATTGCGCGACCGCGCGGCGGCGCGGCGCGGCGCGCGCGACCCGCAGAACCGGATCACCATCGCCGGCTGGGACCGCGCGCGGCCGGCCTTCCGGGCAAGAAGCGCCAATCATGCCCTCTCGCTCGAGGCGTTGCGGGGCAACCGGCCGATGCCCTTGCTGGAGAGCCTGGCCGGCGCCCTGCGTCCCCAGGGGCAGATCGTGCTGACCGAGCTGGTGTCGGACCAGTCGCCAAGCTCCGACGATCGTGAGTTCGCCGCCTGGTGCCGGCTGGACAACCGCCTGCCGGCCCTGCCGACCTTGCAGGAGGTGACGGAGGGGTTTCAGCGCGTCAGGTTCAACGTCCGCATCGTCGAGGACATGTCCGACCGCCACGTCACCCAGACCCTTGGCGGCTGGCGCGAGGCGGTGCGGTCGATGGCGACCGGACCGCGCCCGGCGACCCAGACCGCCTCGGCGTTCGTGACCGAAGCGGAACTCTGGCTCCTCCGTATCCGCTTGATGCGCCGCCTCGGTGTAAGGTTGATGCGCTGGCACGCGATCGGCAGCTGAGCCACTTCCTCGACCGGTCCCGAACTTGACACTCGATGGGTCAGCCGGTATCGGCCCACCTCCAACGAATTCTCCCCTGGCTCGCGTCGCGGACCGGGGCAACAAGGTCGTGTCATGAAGATCCGCAACAGCCTGCGCGCCGCCAAGGTCCGCGACAAGAACTGCCGCGTCGTACGTCGCCATGGCCGCGTGTACGTGATCAACAAGAAGAACCCGCGGATGAAGGCTCGCCAGGGCTGAACCCGATGCCGCTCGAGCCGGAAGGCGCGGCGGCTGACGGCCCGCGGGACGATCTGGGTCCGCAAGGCGAACTGGCGCTCAGGGTGCCCGCCGTGCCGGCCGACACCAACGCGTCCGGCGACATCTTCGGCGGCTGGATCATGGGCATGATGGACATGGCCGCCGGGTCGACCGCCCACGAACTTGCCAACGGGCGCGTGGCAACGGTTGCCGTCTCCGACCTGGTGTTCCTGCGTCCCGTCAGGGTCGGTGACCTGGTCAGCTGCTACACCGGGCTTGTGAAAACCGGCCGCACCTCGCTGACGATCGACGTCGATGTCTGGGCGCGGCGTAAATCGCCGATCCGCCACGAACGCGTCACCAGGGCCCGCTTCGTCATGGTCGCGGTCGATGCCGAAGGCCGCCCAAGGGCGCTCGACGCGGCCGGGTAGCCGACCCCCAACCCTGCCCGGCGACCGGATCAGCTTCGCATGACGGCGTGGATGGTGCCGGTGCGCTGCAGCACGTTCATGGCGACCTCGGTGCCCATCCGGCGCAGCACCACGGAGATGCGGGCCGGACCGAGTTGCAGGTTGTGCAACGTCACCTCTCCCAGGAACTCCGGCAGGCGCGGCCGGTCGAATATCACGCTGCACTCGCCCGGATCGAAGCTGAGGCCGAGGCTGGCGCCAAGCGCTGCGTGCAGTGCGGTGGCGGCCCAGGCCTGCGGCGAGCATGCGACGGGGTAGAAGGTGGGACCCTGGCCGCGGCGCCGGGCAAAGCCGCAGAACAGCTCGGGCAGGCGGCGCAGGTCGACATACAACGCCGCATCGAACAGGCCGCCGAACAGGCGTTCGGCCTGCGGCTTCAGCCCGTAGCGCGACAGGCCCAGCGCGATCACCGCGTTGTCGTGCGGCCAGACCGAGCCGTTATGATAGCTCATCGGGTTGTAGCGGGCCTCGTTGGAGGCGAGCGTCCGGATGCCCCAGCCGTTGAAGAACCGGCTTTCCATCAGGCCTTCGGCGACGCTCAGCGCGCGCTCGGCCGAGCAGATGCCGGTCATCAGCAGGTGGCCGGCATTCGACGCCCGAACCCGGCAGGGCCGCCGCTCCCCGTCCAGCGCCAGCGCGTAGGTGCCCAGCTCCTCGCACCAGAACTTCTGCTCGAATGCGGCGCGCAGCCGGTCGGCACGGGCCCGCTCGCCCGCCGCCATGTCCGCATGCCCGAGGCGGCGCCCGATGGCAGCCGCCGCCAGCCGCGCGGCGTAAACGTAGCCCTGCACTTCGCAAAGCGCGATCGGGCCGACCGCCAGGGTGCCGTCGGCATGGCTGATGCTGTCGAAGCTGTCCTTCCAGCCCTGGTTGGCCAGCCCTTCCTCGGTCTGCCGGAAGTAGCTGACGAAACCGTCCGGATCGCGGTCGGCGTAGCTGTCCATCCAGCCGAGCGCCGCCACCACGTTCGGCCAGAGCGCCTCGATCGTGGCCAGGTCCCCGGTGCGGTCGAGATAAGCCCCGGCCAGCATGACGAATAGCGGGGTCGCATCGACGCTGCCGTAATAACGGCGGAACGGCACCTCGCCCAGCTCGGCCATCTCGCCCTGCCGCACCTCGTGCAGGATCTTGCCCGGCTCGGAGTCCGACGCGGCATCGGTGACGGTCGCCTGGTTGGCGGCGAGGTAGCGCAGCACGCCCTCGGCGATTGCCGGATCCATCCACAGCACGTTCAAGGCGGTCAGGATGGCGTCGCGGCCGAACGCCGTGCTGAACCAGGGTATCCCGGCATACGGGTAGGGGCCGGTCGGCTTGGCGGTGGTCAGCATCGTCAGGTCGCTGATCGCCCGCCGCATGGCCTCGTTGAACAGCTCGTTCGAGGTATCGATGCCGGCCGCACCCGCCGAGCGCTGCCGCATCCAGCGCCGCTGCTCGATCATCCTGGCGAGGAACATCTCGGATGGGCGTCGCGCACCGGCGGGCTGGTCGCAGGCTACTTCCACGAAGATCAGGAAACGGCCGTGCGGGGGGAGCTGCACGTTGAACAGCGCACGGCCCTCGTCGATCCGCTCGGGCTGCGGGTCGAAGCGGAGGTCGGTCGTGCGCTGCCGGTTATCCAGGCCGTTATAGACCAGGCTGACGGTCTGGAGCGTGACCGAGGCCGGGCTGTGCCGGCCATGCCGCGTGCGGACCATCCCGCGCACCTCGAACAGATCGACGAAATCGGCGCCGTACCGGATCTCCACCGGCAGCGTGCGGGCCACCACGTCGAAATTGCGGATGGAAATGCGCTCGTGGCAGACGCCTTCCCAGAGGAAGCGCGAGCGGCGGATGTGGATCAGGTTGTTCAGCAGGCCCTCGGCGCCGTCGGGCTCGCCGGATCGCAGATGCGGCAGGTCGGGGTTGCTGAGGTCGCAGGTGAGCGTCGCGTTGTCGTCGCGCAGGGTGGAGCTGAGCAGCACCAGCTGCCGCCCGCCCACTACCAGCTCGAATTCCGACAGGTAGCGCGTGTCGTTGAAATACAGCCCCTCGGTGCCGCCGGCGGCCGGGCGGATGTCGCCGCGCTGGTCGAACACCCCGAACATGTCGTTGTGCTTGAGGGTGCGGAACCGCTGCTCCACCAGCGATATCTGCGCGGTGATGGCAAAATCGTCGGGTTCCGGCGCGTGATCCATTAGGCCTCGGGCTGCGTGGTTGCGATGACAGCGGAAAGCGACAGTTAGGCGCGTTGTATGCGGCCTGGCGATGGCCGCCCATGCACGTCAGACCGGCACCAGGGGAGGGCGCGCCCTTTGCGCCGAAGCTTGCAGCCAGTTCAAGCCGATCGGTTGGAACCTGCAATATCGTAACGACGTTGCTGAGCGTCATGGCGGGCAGTGCGACCAGAAGCGGGAAGGCCGGCGCCGCGGATGGCACGATCCGCGACACCAGCATCGCGACCTATCGGCAGAAGCGCGACTTCCAGCGCACGCCCGAGCCTGCGCCGGTCAAGTCCACTCCCGGGGAAGCCCCGATCTTCGTCGTGCAGAAACACGCGGCCAGCCGCCTGCACTGGGATTTCAGGCTGGAGCATGGCGGCGTGCTGTGGAGCTGGGCGGTGCCGAAGGGTCCGAGCATGGACACCGCGCACAAGCGGCTGGCGATGCATGTCGAGGATCATCCGGTCGAGTATGCCGGCTTCGAGGGGGTGATCCCCGCGGGCAATTACGGCGCCGGTACGGTCGAGATCTGGGACCGCGGCACCTGGGCGCCGGTGGGCGATGCCGAAGCGGACCTCGAGAAGGGCGAGTTGAAGTTCACGCTGGACGGCTCGCGGCTGCATGGCCGTTTCGTGCTGATCAGGCTGAAGCCGCGGCCCGGCGAGCGCGGCGAAAGCTGGCTGCTGATCAAGGAGCACGATGCCGAGGAACGGCCAGGCGCCGATGCCGCCGAGCTGGAGCAGGTGAAGCTCGCCCCCGCGAAAGCCTCCGCCAAGACCGGTCCGTCATCGAAGCCGAAGCCGCCCAAGGAGGCTGCCAAAGCGGGGTCCGCTGCGCGCAGGCCTTCCGGGAAGAGCGCGGCGAACCCCATCTGGACACCGCCCGGGGATGCGGTCCGATCGCCGCTGCCCGAGAGCCAGGCGCCGATGCTCGCCAGCAACGCCGACGCGCCGCCGACCGGCGGCGAGTGGCTGAGCGAGGTGAAGTTCGACGGCTACCGGCTGATCGCCCGCAAGGACGGCGGACGCGTCGTGCTGCTGACCCGTAACGGCCTGGACTGGACCCGGCGCCTGCCCAGCGTGGCACAGGCGGTTGCGGCCCTCCCGGCGGAAACCCTGATGGTGGATGGCGAGCTGGTGGCGCTGCAGCCGGACGGGCTGTCCAGCTTCCCGGACCTGCAGGCGGCGCTGTCCGAAGGGCGCGACAACACGCTGCATTTCTACCTGTTCGACGTGCTCCACCGCAACGGCTGGGACCTCCGCCCGCTATCCCTGACGGTCCGCAAGGAGGTCCTGCGCGAGCTCGTGCCGCAGCCAGACCTGATCCGCGTCAGCGACCATCTGGAGGGCATCACCGACCAGGTTCGCCGAACGGCCTGCTCGATGGGACTCGAGGGCATCATCTGCAAACGCGCCGACGCTCCGTATCGCGCGGGCCGCAGCCGCGACTGGCTGAAGGTGAAATGCCAGGGCCGCGAGGAGTTCCTGGTGGTCGGCTGGACACCGCCGCAGGGCAGCCGCACCGGCCTCGGCTCGCTGCAGATGGGCTTCTACGACGAAAAGAAGACGCTGCATTATGTCGGCGGATGCGGCAGCGGCTTCACCGATGCGACGTTGCGGGACCTCAGTGCGAAGCTGGCCAAACTGGCCGCCGATCCGCCCGCGCGGATGCAATTGACCGAGGAGAAACCACCCGCCGGCGTGCACTGGGTGAAGCCCGAGCTGGTGGCCGAAATCCAGTACACCGGCTGGTCGGGCGCCGGCCGCCTGCGCCACGCGGTGTTCCTCGGCCTGCGCGAGGACAAGCCGCCGGCCGAGGTGGTGCGCGACATCCCGAACCCGGAGGCGAAGCGCATCGAACTCGGCGCGGCCACCCGGTCGCATTCCGGCCGCATCGTGCGCGCCGAGAAGCCGTCGGCGCGCGCCGGCGAAGTGGGCGGCGTGCGGCTGACCCATCCCGAACGCGAGCTGTGGCCCGCCGACGGCGACACCCCCGCCGCAACCAAGCAGGACCTCGCCAGCTACTGGAAAGAGATCGCCGACACCGCGCTGCCGGGCATCGGCGGCCGGCCGCTGGCCCTGGTGCGGTGTCCGGATGGGCTGAACGGCGAGCATTTTTTCCAGAAACACGCCAATCGCGGCATGCCGCCGAGCCTGCGCGAGGGTGAGTGCGACGGTGCGCCCTACCTCGCGCTGGACGGCGTGGATGGGCTGATCGCGACGGCGCAGATGTCGGCCCTGGAACTGCACAGCTGGGGCAGCGCGCTGACCGATCCGGCGCATCCCGACCGCCTGGTGTTCGACCTCGATCCGGGCGACGGGGTGAACTGGGCGGCGATCGTCCGCGCGGCGCACGACCTCAAGCAGCGGCTGGAACGCGAGGGGCATGAGAGCTTCTGCCGCACATCCGGCGGCAAGGGCCTGCACCTTGTGGTGCCGTTGGTGCCCTCGGCCGGCTGGGACGGCGCGCGTGCCTGGTGCCGCGGCTTCGCCGAGAAGCTCGAACGTGAATCGCCCGATTTGTATGTCGCGTCGGTGCCCAAAGCGCGGCGGAGCGGGCGCATCCTGATCGACTGGCTGCGCAACGGGCTCGGTTCGACGGCCATCGCCTCGTTCTCGCCGCGCGCCCGCCCGCATGCGACGGTTGCGACCCCGCTCGCCTGGCGCGAGGTGACCCCGAAACTCGACCCGCAATCCTTCACCATCCGCACCGTACCGGCCAGGCTGGCGCGCCTCAAAGCCGATCCATGGGACGGTTTCGGCGCGGCGGCGCAGCCGTTGGAGGCGGTGGAACCAGCACCTAAACGGAGGCGTGCCCATGGCTGAACGGCCGATCTGGCGCGGCCATCTGCGCCTCGCCCTCGTTTCGTGCCCGGTGGCGCTTTACACGGCGCATCGCGAGACGGCGAACCTGCATTTCCACTTCATCAACCCTGCCACCGGCAACCGCGTGCGGATGGTCACGCTCGACGCGCAGACCGACGAGGAACTGCAGCGCCGCAACCTGGCGCGCGGGTACGAATTCGAAAAGGACCAGTATGTCCTGCTCGACAACGAGGATTTCGAGAAGGCGCGGATCGAAAGCTCGTCGACGCTGAACGTGGAGAAGTTCGTCACCGCCGACAGCATCGATCCGGTCTATTACGACACCAGCTACTACATGGCGCCGGACGGGGACGCGGCGCAGGACGTGTACGTGGTGCTGCGCGACGCGATCAGGCAGTCCGGTTCGGTCGCGCTGTCGCGGCTGGTCATCTCGCGGCGGGAACGCGCGGTCGCAATCATGCCGATGGACCGCGGCCTGATCCTGCACACGCTGTACGAGACGCGCGACATCGCCGACCCCAAACGCCTGTTCGAGAGCGTGCCGGCCGAAAAGCCGGAAGCCGACATGGTGAAGCTGGCGACGCAACTGATCGAGCGGCAGGCTTCGAAGTTCGAGCCGACCGACCTCGACGACCGCTACGAGGCGAGGCTGCGGGAGGTGATCGACGCCAAGATCCGCGGCAGCGGCATCCAGCCGATGGCCGAAAAACCGGAGCGCGGCAACGTCATAGACCTGATGGCGGCGCTCAAGCGGAGCCTGGGGCAGGCGGATACGAAAGGCGCGGCTAAACCTGCAGCCGAGCCGAAGAAGGCTGCGGCGGCTTCCGCCAGGCCGGCTGCCAAGAAATCGGCAGCCGAGGGCAAGTCCAGCCCGGCCAAGAAAGATGTCAAGGCGGTATCCGGCAAGGCTGCCGCGAAGCCTGCCGCACGCAAACGCGCGGGCTGAGCGGCGTTCAGCCCGCATACGATTTTCCGGAGCGAGTTTCATGACATCCATCAACCGCGATGCGGTCTGGTTCATCACCGGCTGCTCGACCGGCTTCGGCCGCGAGCTGGCACGGCAGATACTCGCGCGCGGCGGCCGCGCCGTGGTCACGGCCCGCGATGCGTCGCGCGTGCAGGATCTGACGCAGGGCGCCGAGGACCGCGCGCTGGCTTTGTCTCTGGACGTGACGAAGCCCGAGCAGATCCCTGCCGCCGTGAAGCAGGCCGAGGAAAAATTCGGCGGCATCGACGTGCTGGTGAACAATGCCGGCTACGGTTACATGGCGGCGATCGAGGAAGGCGAGGACGACGAGGTCCGCGCCATGTTCGAAGCCAACGTGTTCGGCCTGATCGCCATGACGCAGGCGGTGCTGCCCGGCATGCGCGCCCGCAAGCGCGGCCACATCGTCAACATCTCGTCGCAGGGCGGCCTGGTGGGCTTCCCCGGCGTCGGCTTCTACAACGCAACGAAGTTCGCCGTCGAAGGCCTGTCCGAGGCGCTGGCCGGCGAGCTGCGGCCGCTGGGACTGGGGGTCACCATCGTCGAACCAGGGCCATTCCGCACCGACTGGGCAGGGCGGTCGCTGAAGGGCCCAAAGCATGACATCGACGCCTATGCCGAGACGGCCGGCGCACGGCGCAGGCAGATTTCCGGCTATTCCGGCCGTCAGCCGGGCGATCCGGTGCGGGCGGCTTCGGCGATCATCGAGGCGGTGGAGAGCGAGCATCCGCCGCTGCATCTGCTGCTCGGCCGCATGGCCCTGGACATCGTCCGCGGCAAGCTGACCGCGATGCAGGCCGAGTTCACCACCTGGGAGAAGACCACGCTCAGCGCCGATTTTCCCGCCGGCGAATAGCCGGCCACTTTGAAAGAGGCGGGTGCGTTGCACCCGCCGGCGAGTAGCGCCGGCTCATTCCAAGGAGCGGGTGCATTGCATCCG
>CAZZWO010000072.1:0-3376 GCA_964657885.1 uncultured Acetobacteraceae bacterium
TGGAGCTGCCCGCCACGCACTCCAGCGACGCAGCGAGCCCTGCATCGTCCAGCGCCGTGTAAGCACCGGCCTCGAACGAACCTAACGACAGGCCGCCGGCCAGCACGAGTACCACGCCCTTGCTGCTCGGCAGGGCGGCAGGTGCGACATTCATCGGCATACTCCCTCTCGTACTCTGTGCCGCGCAACGCCTTGCCCGATGCATCGGGTTCGTGCACCGGCCGAATGACTGACCTGCGAGACACGGCAAGGTGCGTGCGCAACCCCTCCAGCACTCGTGATGGCGACTGCCGGTGCCGATAAAGCTCTCCGGCGTTGGCTTCATATCGGTGGTCAGGAGGGAGGGAGAGCAACTTCTTACAGCGGCAAGGATATACGAATTCGTTTCGGTTTCTCCGGAGCTGCAAGGGCGCACCGGCGATCGGCGCAGCGTGCGGCGACATGGCAGCGACGGCGAAGTTCTCGGCAAATAGGATGGGAGGGTTCCGACATGCCGCAAGCCGGCAACACACCGCAGATGTTCGACTGGATTTTCTTCGCCATCATTTTATTGCCCGTCGCCTACCTGGTTTGGGACTGGGTGAAAAATCGGTAGGTCGTCGCGCGCGATGACATGGCGCCGGGGCCTGATGCCGAAACATCCAGCCCCGGGCTTCTAACATCGGCGGCGGCAACAATTCTGCTTCGGCACCGGTTCCACCGATTGTAGAATGGTTCCCGTCAAGTAGTCGCACATGCTTTAGCCACTCGTCACAGGTAGAATTTCGAAACTGCAACGAGCTGCTCGACGATGACGATCATGTCACTGGGCGGCAAATAATTGCTTGGCCGAGAAACTTGAACGCCGACAAAGGTTTGTGCAAGCTCGGGGGACGAACTCTTCCCTTCATACCAGGCTCTGTTTTCAAGGGTAGAGACACTATGTTCGAGGGGCCTCAGGCCGATCCGTCTGCAAACCGTCCGCTGCTCCTTTGCCTGTCGCATCTGAGATGGAACTTCGTCTATCAGCGGCCGCAGCATCTGATGACACGTGCGGCCAGACACTACGACGTCGTGTATTGGGAAGAGCCGGAATACGGCGGCGCCGTCACTGAACCGGAGCTTCGGCTCACGCTCAGCGATTCCGATGTCAGGGTCGCGACGCCGATGCTGCCCGAGGGTCTGGATGTCGCGGCAACCGATGCGGCACAAAGATCGCTGATCAACGCGTTCGTGGAATCGAACGGAGGGCGGGTCGGTCTTCTCTGGTACTACACGCCGATGGCGCTATCGTTCGCCGATGATATCGTCAGCGACATCAGCGTTTACGACTGTATGGATGAGTTGACGTTGTTCGCCGGCGCGTCGATGCGGCTTACGCTGCTCGAAAAGCGGCTGCTCCGGCGGGTGAACCTCGTCTTCACCGGAGGCAAGAGCCTTCAACGCAGCAAGGAGACAGCCCACCCCCGAGTCCACTGTTTTCCCAGCGCGGTTGATGTCCGCCACTTCGCGAAGGCGCGCCTGCCGGGCGCCGAGCCGCAGGATCAGGCCGGCTTGCCGCATCCACGCGTCGGCTTCTTCGGTGTGGTCGACGAGCGGATGGACACCGGCTTGCTCGCACGACTGGCCGAGCTGCGGCCTTCGGTGCACTTCATCATGATCGGTCCTGTCGCCAAGATTTCCCAGGAAGACCTTCCTCGCGCCGCAAACCTGCATTGGCTCGGCGGCCGGTCCTACGACGAGCTCCCTGGTTATCTGTCGGGATGGGACGCCGGGTTCATGCCGTTTGCGATGAACGAGGCGACGAGGTTCATCAGCCCCACCAAGACACCGGAGTTTCTGGCGGCCGGCGTGCCCCTGGTGTCGACCCCGATAAACGACGTCGTCTCCGAGTGGGCACAACCGGGTTTCGTGAAGATCGCAAAGTCGGCGGACGAGATGGCCGCGCATCTCGACCATCTCATCGAGGCACCGAAAGATGCCTGGCTGGAGCAGGTGGATCGGAAACTGCTCGACATCGACTGGGACCTCACCTGGCGGGAGATGACCTCCCTGATCGATCAGCATCTGGGCTCGGCCGCTGTGCCGTCCGGCAGCACCGCCCGGCGAGCCGAACGCAGCTACGACTGGATGGTGGTCGGTGCGGGGTTCGCGGGTGCTGTCATGGCGGAACGCCTGGCGCGCGAGCGAGGCGACCGGGTTCTCGTCATCGACAAACGGCCTCATATCGCGGGCAACGCGTTCGACTGCCTCGACGACGCAGGTGTGCTGGTCCACAAGTACGGCCCGCACATCTTCCATACGAATTCACAGGCGATCGTCGATTACCTGTCGAGGTTCACGGAGTGGCGGCCGTACGAACATCGGGTGAAAGCCGTTGTCGACGAGCAACTCGTGCCGTTCCCGATCAACCTCGATACGATCAACCAGCTCTATGGGCTGGCGCTCACCTCGGACGAACTGGAAGGCTGGTTTTCGCAACGCGCCGAGACGCCGGCCGCCATTCGGACGTCGGAAGACGTTATCGTCGCCCGCGTCGGGCGCGAGCTGTACGAGAAGTTCTTCCGCGGCTACACGCGCAAGCAATGGGGTCTGGACCCGAGCCAACTGGATGCGAGCGTCACGGCGCGCGTTCCCGTGCGCACAAACCAGGACGACCGTTACTTCACGGACAAGTTCCAGGCGATGCCCCGTGCCGGATACACGAAGATGTTCGAGCGTCTGCTCGATCACGAGAACATCACCGTGAGGCTGGATACGGACTACAAGACGACGCGCGCATCGTACAAGCGCCTTGTCTGGACAGGACCGGTCGACGAGTTCTTCGGCAATATCTACGGTCGTCTGCCGTACCGCTCATTGTCGTTCAGGCACGAGACCCTGGATGTCGAGCGCTTGCAGGATGTGGCGGTCGTCAACTACCCGCAGACGGAGCATTACACGCGCATCACCGAATACAAGCACCTGACCGGGCAGGTTCATCCGCAAACCAGCATAAGCTATGAGTATCCGACGGATGATGGCGACCCATACTATCCCGTCCCACGGCCGGAAAACATGGCGATCTTCCGGCGCTACCAGACCCTTGTCGATGCCATGCCGGAGACGTTCTTTGTCGGGCGCCTCGCCACGTATCGCTACCTCAACATGGACCAGGTTGTCGGCCAGGCGCTGGCCACTTTCGGGAGGATACAGAACGCGGTCTCCCTGACCGGTCAGCACTCCCGCCCGGCCGGTGCCGCAAGCCTGCGTGTGCCGTGACACCGTCAACGAGCGGCGAGGGTCCCCTGGCGGTGTGGGGGGGCTTCGAATGCAGTGTCATCCGCACGAAGGACCGGCAGCGCGACCAGTTTCGCGAAACAGGGCATCAGTACCGGCGGCACGACCTGGATGCAGC
>CAZZWO010000072.1:3476-12910 GCA_964657885.1 uncultured Acetobacteraceae bacterium
GGATTGGACGCCGGTCAACGAGCCACTGACGACGGCACGGTTCAGCTGCCTCTACGGGTTCTGGCATCCCCACACCAGGAAATTGCCGGAGTTCCTGCGATCGGTCGTGATCCAGTGTCATGCCGTTCTGCTGTCGATGCGCGCTGTCCGGCGGAACGTGCCCAATGCACGGCTGATACAGACGGAGGATGTGGCACGGGTTTTTGCGACCGACCGGATGCAGTACCAGGCGGATTACGAGAACGAGCGGCGCTGGCTCTCGCTCGACCTGCTGTTCGGCCGTGTGGACCGGCATCATCCCTGGCGAAGGGTGCTGGAGGATGCCGGTGCACCGATCGCCGTGCTCGACGAACTGGCGTCCGGCGAGGGTGCGCCCGAAATCGTCGGGGTGAACTACTATGCGACCAGCGACCGGTTCCTCGACCATCGGGCAAACCGGTATCCCGCTCACCTGCGCGGCTACAACGGGCGCCATCGTTACGGGGACGTCGAAGCGGTGCGGGCGCATCTACCGTCCGGCAGCATCGGCTGGCTTCCTCGCCTGCGGGAGGTCTGGGCGCGCTATGAAACGCCGATCGTGATCACCGAAGCCCAACTCGCCTGCGAGGACGATGTGGAACAGGCGAGATGGCTGCTGGATGCTTGGTCGGCCGCGCTGCGTCTGCGGCGCGAGGGCGGCGATGTCCGCGCCGTGACGGCGTGGGCGCTTGCAGGGTCGATGGATTGGGACAGCCTGGTGCAGCATGACCGGCAGCACTACGAACCCGGCGCATTCAACAGCCGCTCCGGCATGCTGCAACCGCGCACGGTCGCGCACGTGATTGCATCGCTCTCGACAGGCATAATGCCAGACCTTCCTGAACTGCAGGAGCCGGGATGGTGGCAACGCCACGATCGCTTCATGTTCGAGCAAGGGGAGCCGGCGGCGGTCTTGAGCGCCAGCGCGCCCTGATGCTTTCTTCAGGTTCATCACGCGTAGCTTCGAAGGCGCGTGTCACCGCCCCGCTGATGGCGTGCAGCTCCATAGGCAATTCAGAAGATGGCGGCAGAGGGTAACTCGCCGCCGTGAGGATTCCCTTGTCGAACCGGCCAAGCCATCTGCTCTTCGGGTACGTCCGGCGGCAGAAAACCCTGGCGTGCGGGTTGGCCCTGGTCATCGTCGGCGGAACGGTGAGCGCGGTCGCAACACAATACGTGTTGAAGCTCCTCATCGACGCCATGACCGTTCGCGATGGCAATGCGGGCTCGTTATACCTGCGGCTGGCCCTCCTGCTCGCCCTTCTGCTGGCGGAAGGACTCTCGTGGCGGCTCGGTGGATACCTCGGCAGCAGGTTGGTCATCAGGCTGGGCAAGGATGTGCGCGCAGACCTGTTTGCCCGGACGATGGAACAGCCCTGGCATTTCTTCCTGGGTCACCATAGCGGCGCCTTGTCGAGCCGCATCGGCGCAGCCGGCCAGGCAGCGACCGCTTCGCTCAGCACGATGATCTGGAACGTCGTGCCGCCGGCCGGCGATCTCGTGGGCTCCGTCATCGTGTTGTCGGCGGTCGAATGGCACCTTGCGGCCGGTCTCCTGCTGGCGGCGGCATTGCTGAGCTATTACCTGCATGGGCGCGGCGCGGCGGGCTTCGCCGTTCATCGCGACTTTCACGACACGGCAGCCAAGGTCAGCGGACAGGTCGGCGACGTGCTCGGCGGCATCCTGCTCGTCAAGTCTTTCGGCAGTGCCGCACAGGAACTCAGGCGGTTCTCTCAACTCGTGGCCAACGAGGCGACAAAGCACCGGCGCAGCTGGATGTTTTTGGAGAGGCTCCGCCTTACCCACGATCTGAGTTTCTGGCTGGTGATCAGCTGCCTGTTGTTCGTTGCCCTCCACGCCTGGGAACATCACCGGATCTCGACAGGCGATGTCGTCGTGATCATGACGTTGTCCTTGCGGATCATGAACGGATCCCGCGAGATAGCCCTCGCGGTGCTTGGCTTCTCGCAGCAACTCGGCGGGTTGCGAGAGGCGATGACCGTGCTTTCCATCAGGGACGACCCGATCGATTCCGCGCGCCGGCTCAGCTGCACGGCACCCGATATCGTGCTGGATCATGTGTCCTACACACCGGGAGGATTGCAGCCTCTGCTGCAGGACTTTTCCCTCCGGATACCGTGCGGCCAGACCCTGGGCATCGTCGGTCCATCGGGCGCGGGAAAGTCCACGATCCTCCGGCTGATACAAGGCCTGGTGAAGCCCGATGAAGGCGAGGTCACCATCGGCGGCCAGTCGCTCGCCGACTTGGCGCCGGGGGATGTCGCGAATGTCGTGTCCGCGGTGACGCAGGAGGTGCACCTGCTGCATCGCACGTTGAGGGAAAACCTGTGCTACGGCCGGCCCGACGCTTCGCCCGCCGAACTCGATGACGTGATGCGGATCACCGGGTGCGCCAGTTTCATCGATAACTTGCCTGAAGGTTTGCAGACGGTCGCGGGGGAGCGGGGCATCACGCTGTCCGGCGGCCAGAGGCAACGCCTGGCACTGGCGCGAGCCCTGTTGAAACGTGCGCCGATCCTTTTGCTCGACGAGGCGACGGCAGCTCTCGACAGCTCGTCCGAAGCGGATCTGCAACGGGCGATCCAGACGCGGGCGTCGGGACGGACGATCATTGCCGTCGCCCATAGACTGTCCACCGTCATGAGCTTCGACCGCGTCATTGTCGTCGAGCAGGGTGAGATCGTCGAGGATGGGCCACCGGCTCTGCTCCGGGTCAACCAGGGCCCGTTCGCTGCCATGTGGCGGGCGCAGGGCGAGCATCCGGCGCATTATCAGGCCATCGACTAGGAGAGCGAGACCTTCGCCCTCGACGAACCCCGAATGCCCGGCTTTCCACCAGACATCCTCACACGACCAGAGGGAACTGGACGGAGGTCTTCGTTCCCCGCTCGGGAGACGCGCGGATGATCTCTCCGCCGAGTTGGCGGGTGAGAAGGTGGATGAGGGAGAGTCCCTGACCGCCCGGCCGGTTGGATCCCAGCGATTGTTCGCCGGTCTGCAATCCCCTGCCCTCGTCGGAAACGGTCAGTGTCGCCTCCGCCCGGCTTTGGTCGGTCCTCAGCTGCACACGGATGACGCCGCCTTGATGACCTTCCGGATAGGCGTATTTGGCCGCGTTGGTGACCAGCTCGTTGACGACCAGGCCCGCTGCCACGGCCCGGTCGAACGACAGGGGACATCGTTCGAGGTCGGCCTCGATCACCAGATGGTCGCCGAGGCTCAATTCCAGGCTCGAGCACAGCGCGCGCAGGTAGCCCGCGAGGTCCGTTGCCGTCCGCAGGTCATCGGCCTCCTCCCCAGCCGCCAGGCGGTCATGCGCGATGGCGACGGCCGAGACCCGTTCCATGACCCGCCGGAAGCGCTCGGCGACGTGCGGGGCCTCGTCCTTGAGCGCCCGGCTTTCCCGCCCGAGCATCGAGACGACAAGCTGAAGGTTGTTCTTCGCGCGATGCTGGAGCTCTTTGAGCAACATGCCGTTGCGCGCCGCCTTGCCGGCCACATCGGACGCAACCGACTGCGCCAGGATCGCGGCCTCGGATCGCTGCAGCGCGCCAGCCAGCAGGTGCGACATGGCCTGCAGGAATTCGAGGTCGACCTCGTTGAACTGCCCGGCCCGGTCACTGTCGATCTCGAGCACGCCCCAGGTTTTGCCGTCGAAGATGATGGGAACGTTTGCGACGGCCACGATGCCATGCTCGGCCAGCGGCTTGGAGAGCCGGAACTCCGGGTTGCCGGGAAGATCCTCGATGACGACCGGCTGCCCGGTCTGGACACATCGGCCCGGAGGAGAGGCGACGTCCGCGGCGAAGCGCGCTTTCCCCACGAAACCAGCCTTCCAGCCCACCCCGGCCACCGCCAGCAGGTCTCCCCGCTCCGGACGGTAGCGCATGAGCTTCGCGTGGCGGATGCCGGTGCCACGCGCAACCTGGGCGGTCGCCCGCTGCAGGAGAGGCAACACCTCGAGATCTTCGAGGGCGATCCGGCCGAAATCGAGCAGGATGCGCCAATGCAGCCGGTCGGAAGGCCCGTCGGCGTAAGGGCGTTCAGGGTCGTGTGGCGGCGTGGGCTTCGGCATGGTCATGAAATTCCACTCTGCAGGAAGGCGCCATGCAGAAAATGCTTTTTCACCGGCAACGACGCGACTGTAACCGATCGGCGGCTGCGACCGGGAGGCGGCTGGCTAGTGACAAAACGTAAGCGGGTGCTTTCGCCGGAACCGGCTGCGTTTACCTCATGGAGATATTATCAACCTTGAGGATCGCCGATGTCGTCCAGCCGCTTCGTCATCCCGCTCGGAGCGGCGCTCACGCTCGGCGGGTGTGTTGTCGCCACTCCACCGACCCTGGTGGCCGCGCCCGGCCAGAACAAGGACGCGGCAGCGTTCGAGCGGGACGAAAGCTCCTGCCGGCAACAAGCGTCGCAGGCCGCCTATATCAGCCAGGCACCGGGTGGCGCCCCCGTGGATACGAAGAGCCGGTCGGGTAACGCCGCGGCCTGGCAGCGCTACGACACCAGCTATGCACAATGCATGACCGGGCATGGCGATAGTGTGCAGCCCGCGGCCTGGGCAGGCGTTTATGGCGGCTACCCGGCCGCATACGGCTACCCTTATGGCGTCTACGGCTATCCGTTTGCATACGGCTACCCTTACGGGTTGGGGTATTTCGGTTATCCGGGCTTCTACGGCGGCTTCTATCCTGGTTTCGGCTTCGGCTTCGGGGGCTTCGGATTTGGCGGTTATGGGCGTTTCGGGGGCGGTTATGGGGGCGGTTTCGGCCATGGCGGCTTTGGCGGGCATGGAGGCGGCGGCGGACATCGCTAGCCTCGGTTCCGCAGCACCTGGATCCAACCAGTCTGATTAGACTAGGATGCAAAGCCGGACAAAGGTGGCATCGACATGTGGCGGACGATCCTCGGGGTGCTCGGAGGGATTGTTACCTGGGCGTTGGTGGCGTCCGCGCTCGATGTCGGGTTGCGCCACGGATTGCCGGGCTACACGCAGGCCGAGCCGGTGTTCGCGTTTACGCTTGCGATGAAAGTCGCGCGTCTCTCGATTGCCGTGCTCACGTCCCTCGCAGCGGGCGCGGTCGTTCACGCAATCGCGCCTGCCAGCAAGCTTGCGCCGTGGATCGCAGGCATCGTGCTGCTCGCGCTGTTTCTTCCTGTTCACATCTGGATCGGAGCACGTCTGCCGCTCTGGTATCACGTGTTCTTCCTCGGCACGCTGGCACCCCTGGTGACGCTCGGCTCGAAGGCGGCCGCCCTGCTTGCAGGCAGGCAGCCCGGCCTCAGCCGGCAAGGCGGGGCGCTTCGATAGCAAGGCGAGGGACTGCGGAGGGCACCGTTGAAGCGCACCTGGACAATCATCGGCGTCCATGATGTGGCGACAAGCTTCAACTGGTATCAATCGTTGCTCGGCCTGCCGCGCTCGGCGCCTGCGCACGAGCATTTCGGTCAGATACTTGATACCGACGGAACGGTTCTCCTCTGTCTTCACCGGTGGGGCGCGCACGAGCATCCTTCATTGACGAGCGCTGAAGCGGCGGTGCCGGGAAACGGGCTGCTCTTGTTCTTCCGGGTTGACGATTTCGACGCTGCTCTCCCGAGGGCGCGAGCGCTCGCCGGCGCCTTCGAAGAGGAGCCGCATGAGAACCCCAATACCGGAACGATGGAGTTCTCCCTCCGCGATCCTGACGGCTATCATGTGAGCATCAGTGCGCTTGCGGATGCAGCGTGAGCCGGGCGAGATCGACCTGTCTTGCGGAAAGGAACGACTTGATGACACGCGTCCTTCTGATCGGCATCAAGCCTGAGGCTGTGGATGTCGCCGATCCCGATCTGCCGCCGGGCACTACGCCGGAGAAGATCGCCGCCGGGATCGACGCCACCTTGTCGGACATGAAGGCGCGCGGCTGGGACGCTGCCTTCTGCTCGATCCTGACCGACGAGACCGCAGAATCGACGATTGCCGCGTCGCTTGCCGGGCATTGGGATTGCGTCGTCATCGGCGGCGGTATCCGCATCCCGTCACGCGGGCTGGCGCTGTTCGAACGGGTCATCAACGCCGTTCATCGCGGCGCGCCGGAGACCCCGATCGCATTCAACACCTCGCCGAAGGACACGGCAGACGCCGCTGCAAGGTGGCTGAAACCGGGCTGAGCAGTCGCGGCGCCGGCCCCGAACTGCACCCGCACGACGCGGTTCACAGCTCCCGGCGTTTTCACCACGAGATGAGTGGCGTCTGCCCGATCCAGGTGTCGTTCGTGAGTTGGTCCACGACAAAAGCCGCGACATCGGAACGGGCTATCTGGCCGCCGTGAACGTTCGACAGATCGGTGACGGCGTTTACGCGCCCGCGGGGCGGCTTATCGTTGAGCACGACCGGACGCACGATGACCCAATCCAGTGAGCTGGAGCGGATAACGGCTTCCTGGCGATCCTTGTCCTTGTACACATTGGAGAGCAGCAGCGGCTGAAATATCCGGTCGTAGAAAAACCCGCCGTGACCCCGGCTGTCGCCGGCGCCCACACCGGTGATGCAAACCAGCCGGTGCACACCGGTTCCGGCCATCGCCTCGACCAGCGCTTTCGTCGCGACGGACAGAATGGTCACCTCGCGGAACGGGCTCACCCCGGTTCCCAACGAACTGATGACCGCATCGCAGCCGGCCAATGCCCGGGTCAGCGCAGCCGGATCGCGAGCATCGCCTTCGACCAGGTCTGCGTCTGCAAGATCCGAGGCTCGCGCCTTCGAGCGGACGAGCGCCGCGACCTTGTAGCCTCGCCCAGCGGCCTCGCGTACGATCTGCTGCCCCGTCTTGCCCGTGGCACCCAGTACGAGAACCTTCACGACGACACCTCCGCTTTCGGGAAAGATCAAGCATCTCACGCAACGGGCAACGATCCGCGGCCGATCATCCGCCCGATGATGTTCCGCCAGGCCGCCTTCCGGCGTTCCGTGTAATGCGCAACGAGGAACACCGTTCCGAACGTTCCACCCATCACGAATATTCGCTGCGGTGTCGTGCCGGCGCGCCAGGGTGACGTTGCCGCCAGGAACTGGCCGAGCGGAACATGCAACAAATAGAGCGTGAACGTGGCGCCGGCGAGCCAGCGCACCGGCTTTTCCACTGTATGCGTCAACCTCGCCCAATATTGCGCCGAGACATCGAAGGCCAGGAAGTTCAACGCAACCAGCAGCCCGATCCCATAATCTGCAACGTATGGCCGCCAGCCGGTGAGTGCGCGCGCCGCTGCGGGCACCACGTCCGGGGGAGGATGCGCGCTCGTGATGCGATGCAGATGCCAAAGCACCAGTGCGCCCGCAACTGCGACGTCAGCGCACCAGAGAAGGGCCGCGCGGAACGGCGTCAGGCCGATGCGCGCCGATAATCTCCAGGCGGCGACACCCATCAGCCAAAGCGGGAACATCATCAGGATGCGCGGCCCTGCTGCAGCGACGCACAACATGGTCAGCGCGTATCGCCAGAAGCCCCTGCCGAAGAAAGCGGCCGCAAAAGCCAGGTAATACCAGACCTCGTAGCCGAGCGACCAGAACGGTCCGTCATAGCCCGGTGTGACGTTGGCGAACCAGAGTTCGTTCGTGAACGTCAGGCATCTGAGATACGAGGCCAGCGAGGTGTCGCCCCAGTTCACCGCGGGCCGCAGGGCTTTGCCTACGGCGCCCAGAACAAAACTGATGACCAGCGCTGGCACGACGACGGAATACAGTCTCGCGGCGCGGCTGACCGCATACCGGGTGATGCTGCTTTCCCGATTGGCGGCTGCGTAGGCAATGACATGGCCGGACAGGACGAAGAAGACATCGACAGCCGGCGCTCCGAACGCGCCGACCTGCCAGAACAGGAAGCCGGTGTAGTCCGCAAGGTGATCGCAGGCGACAACGAGCGCCGCGCAGAACCGTACGAGGTCGAGGTAGGCCGAGGTTTCCGCCTTCATGCCGGGCGATGCATTTCGACCTTGTGGACGCACGGCGCACCGCGTGGTCCCGCCGGCAGCGGCCGGCCCGCTTGTTGGACAAGCGGTCCGGTGTGGATTAACCCGCGCGTCTGTCAATGCAGCACGGGCTCCGAGGAACCATGAACGTCACCGACACCGAAACCGGCAAGACCCCTCCGACCGACATCAACGTGGTCGTGGAGATACCGCAGGGCTCGAGCGTGAAATACGAGGTGGACAAGGCGACCGGCGCCCTGGTGGTGGATCGCTTCCTGTTCACCCCGATGGCATACCCCGCCGCCTACGGCTTCATCCCGCGCACGCTGGCCGATGACGGCGACCCGGCGGACGCGCTGGTGCTGGTTCCATCGGCGATCGTGCCCGGCGCAGTCATCCGTTGCCGCCCGATCGGCGTGCTGCACATGACGGACGAGGCCGGGCAGGACGAGAAGATCATCTGTGTGCCGCACGACAAGGTCCACCCTCTCTATCGCGACGTGAAAACCACCGAAGATCTCCCCGAGATCGTGCGCCAGAGCATCAGCCATTTCTTCGAGACGTATAAGGACCTCGAGCCCGGCAAGTGGGTGAAGGTAACCGGGTTCGGAACGCTGGACGAGGCGCATGACATAATCACCCGGGCGATTGCGGCCGTACCTGCCAGCTGACCGCACAAACGGCTTTGATCCGGCCGTCGGGCGTCTTGCCAGACTGGGGCACTTGACCATCTACTAGGTGTTACGGTTACTTGACCGAACGGTTCAGTCAGTCCTTCTGTACCGATACGCACAGGCGAGGGCTTGATGGACGGCCAGACCCCACCAGCGTTGCTCAACCAATATGGTGAGAGAGCCGAAAAGCCCCGGGTGCGGCGACGCTGGCTGACAACCCTGCTGGCGATTGTGGCGGTCTTGCTGGTGGTGGGAGCGGGCGTCGTCTACTGGCTGCATGCGCGGCATTACGAGACCACCGACGACGCGTTCATCGACGCGCACATCTCCCAGGTTTCGGCGCAAGTCGGCGGCCGGGTAACCCGCCTGCTGGTGGACGACAACCAGGTCGTTTCGACCGGTCAGGAGCTGGTCGAGATCGACCCGCGCGACTACCAGGTCAGGCTCGACCAGATGCAGGCGCAGCGGGACCAGGCGGCCGCCCAGCTGGAACAGGCACGCGCCATGCTGCCGGTCCGCCAAGCCGATTACGACCAGGCAGGCGCCAACATGCGGGCCAGCCAGGCCGACCTGACGCAGAGCCGGCGGGACCTGGCGCGTTACTCCGCCATCAACCCGCGTGCGATCACCGCCCAGTTGCTGGATCAGGCGCGGTCGAGCAGCAGCAGTGCGGACGCCAGGCTCGATGCGGCACGCCATGCCCAGGCCGGCATGCGCGCCCAGCTCGACGTCGCACGGACCCAAGTGGCGGCAGCCGAAGCGGCG
>CAZZWO010000073.1:0-12715 GCA_964657885.1 uncultured Acetobacteraceae bacterium
TCCGCCGCTTCATCCAGATGTTCGGCAGCGTGGTGCTCGGCGTCGATCACCATCGCTTCGAAGAGATCATCGAGACGATCAAGATGGATGCCGGCGTGGTCGAAGACACCGCGCTGAGTCCGTCCGACTGGCAGCGCTGCGTGGAGGAATACAAGGATCTGGTGCTGGACGAGACCGGGAAGCCGTTCCCGATGGCGCCGAAGGACCAGCTCTGGGCCGCGATCGGCGCGGTGTTCGGAAGCTGGATGAACCCGCGCGCCAACACTTACAGGCGCCTGCACGACATTCCGGCGGATTGGGGCACGGCTGTGAACGTTCAGGCGATGGTGTTCGGCAACATGGGCGAGGATTGCGCGACGGGCGTCTGTTTTACGCGCGATCCATCGACCGGCGAGAACATGTTCTACGGCGAGTTCCTGGTGAACGCGCAGGGCGAGGACGTGGTGGCGGGTATCCGCACGCCGCAGCCGCTGTCCAAAGGTGCCGCCAAAGACGGCGAAGTCTCGATGGAGGATGCGCTGCCGGACGCCTATGCCGAGCTGTGCCGCGTGCGTGAGACGCTGGAGCGTCACTACCACGACATGCAGGACATCGAATTCACCGTGCAGCAGAACAAGCTGTACATGCTGCAGACGCGCACCGGCAAACGCACGGCGGCCGCCAGCCTGCGGATCGCCGTCGAGATGGCGGAAGCCGGCCTGATCACCAAGCAGGAAGCGGTGATGCGGGTGAACGCGCAGGCGCTCGACCAATTGCTGCATCCGACGCTCGATCCGAAGGCGCCGCGCACGCTGCTGGGCCGCGGCCTTCCTGCAAGCCCCGGGGCTGCATCGGGATCGGTGGTGTTCAGCGCCGACGATGCCGAGATGCGTGCGGCCAAAGGTGAGGCGGTCATCCTGGTGCGTATCGAGACCAGCCCCGAGGACATCCACGGCATGCACGCGGCGCGCGGCATCCTGACCACGCGCGGCGGCATGACGAGCCACGCGGCGGTTGTCGCCCGCGGCATGGGGCGCGCATGCGTTGCGGGCGCCGGCGGTGTCAGCGTGGATTACGGCGCGCGCACGCTGTCGTCCGGCGGCAAGATCATCCGCGGGGGCGAGACGATCACCATCGATGGCGCTACCGGCGAGATCTTCGTGGGACAGGTGGCGACAGTCGAGCCGACATTGTCGGGCGATTTCTCGACGTTGATGGAGTGGGCGGACCAGTCGCGCCGGTTGAAAATCCGCACCAACGCGGAAACGCCGCTCGACGCCGAAACGGCACGCCGGTTCGGCGCGGAGGGCATCGGCCTCTGCCGTACCGAGCACATGTTTTTCGCACCGGAGCGGATCGGCGCGGTGCGGCAGATGATCATGGCGCACGACGAAGCCGGCCGGCGGGTGGCGCTGGAAAAGCTTTTGCCGTTCCAGAAGCAGGATTTCGTCGAGCTGTTCCGGATCATGGCGGGGCTGCCTGTCACGATCCGTCTGCTCGACCCGCCGCTGCACGAGTTCCTGCCGCATGGCGACCAGGAGATTGCGGATGTCGCGACGGCGCTGGGCCAGGATGTGGAACAGATGCGCAGGCGCGCCGCCGAACTGGCGGAGGCGAACCCGATGCTGGGGCATCGCGGCTGCCGCCTGGGAATCACCTATCCGGAAATCTACGAGATGCAGGCTCGCGCGATCTTCGAGGCGGCGTTGCAGATCGCCGAGGAAACCGGGCAGCCGGTGGTGCCGGAGATCATGATCCCGCTGGTCGGCACCCGGCGCGAGCTGGAGATCACGCGTGCGCAGGTGGAGCGCGTCGCGAAGGAGGTTCTCGACCGCGCCGGCAAGCACATCGATTACCTGATCGGCACCATGATCGAACTGCCCCGCGCAGCACTTACCGCCGACAAGATCGCTGAAGTCGCCGATTTCTTCAGCTTCGGCACCAACGACCTGACACAGACCACGTTCGGGCTGTCGCGCGACGACGCGGGCAAATTCCTGCCGCATTATGTCGAGGCGGGTATCCTGCCGAAGGATCCTTTCGTGTCGCTCGACATCGAGGGTGTGGGCGCGCTGGTGCGCATTGCGGTCGAACGCGGGCGCGCGACCAAGCCGGCGATCAAGCTCGGCATCTGCGGTGAACACGGCGGCGATCCCGCGAGCATCGCCTTCTGCGAGGAGATCGGGCTCGACTACGTAAGCTGCTCGCCATATCGCGTTCCGGTCGCAAGGCTGGCGGCGGCACAGGCGGCACTCGGCGCCGCCGCAGACAAGACGGCCTGACGAAAAGAAGGGCGCGGATCGGTTGATCCGCGCCCCCGCCGCCCTTGGGCTCCTGCGCTATTTCGGCAGGCCGAACGCGTAGAGCTTGTTGGTGGTACGGCCGATGTCGCCGTAGCCATCGCCCCAGTAAACCACGCCGTTGACGATCGACGGTGCATCGACCGCTGCACCACCGGCGGCGAAGTTCCATAGTTTCTCGCCGGTTGCGGCGTTCAGCGCGACGAAGTTGCCGGCCTCGTCGCTGCCGAACATTACGCCGTTTGCCAGGCTGACGGCGCCTTCGGTGCGCGCGGTCGCCCCGGCAGGCGGTTTGATCGACCGGCTGGCGTGCGTGGCCGGCAGCGGCTGCTTGGCGTCCGTTGCCGTCTGCCACAGGATCTTTCCGGTGTTGAGGTCCAGCGCGGACCAGAAACCGCCATCGGTGAGCTTGTTGGTGCCCATGATGCTCGACCACACGTAATTCGAATTGGACGCGGCAATGAAGATGCGCCGCTCACCAACCGCTGAACCCCACTGGATGCCGCCGCGCGTGCCGCCCGGGTTCACCTGCGTGGCCCAAACCGTGGCGCCGGTGTCGCGGTCCAGCGCCCAGTAAATGCCGCTTTTCTGGCCGGCGCCGACGAGGTCGCGTGCAGGGCCGCTGCCGGACGTGCTGAACAGGTTGGCGCCCGACCCGAAATCGTAATCCAGGCCGGCGGGCTGCGGGCAAGGTGTCGCGGGCGCATGCGAACTCGGCAGGCAAGACACCGTCCAGGTGTCGAGCGTGGTCATCCGCCGGGCCCAGTTCACCGCACCGCTTGCAAGGTCGAGGGACATGACGCTGTCGATATGGTCGCCGGCGGGCAGGCAGCGGTCCTGCGCCGCGCCGTCGCGCGCCTGTGCCTGGCAGGCGGCAACCGATGCAGGCACCGTGTAGTTGTCGCCGGTTGTCGCGTAAACGGCGTTCCGCTTGGTGTCCACGGCAAGGTTGCTGGCCCATACGGCGGCGCCGGTGAACCCGTTCGGCACCGTGTAGGTCTGCCACAGCACCTTGCCCGTTGCGAGGTCGAGTGCCGCGACCGATCCGCGGAAGTCGGGGACAAATCCCTTGATGGTGGCTGCGAGTTCTTCCTGGCCCGATGCGACACCGACGATGACGCGCGTGCCGACAACGACCGGCGACGAGGTGATGATTGCACCACGGGCGGTGTCGAGCTTGGTGCGCCAGGCCAGCGTGCCGTCGGATTTGTTCAATGCATAAACGGTGGCGGAAGCCTGGTCGCCGATCAGGATGGTGTCCGGTGCGATCGCGGGGCTGGTGCGGGCATTGGACATCGCATTCCCGCTGACCGATGCGAGCTTGATGTGCCAGGCGATGGCGCCGGTCTTGGCATCCAGCCGGTACACCGATCCGCCGGCATCCACCACATAAGCCGCGTCGCCTTCGATCGTGGGCGTGTCGGGAACTTCGCCGGTCGTGGTCAGCGACCAGAGTGGCGTCAGCTTGCCGACATTCGAGGTGTTGATGATGCTTTCCGACGTCGCGGCGCGGGTGTCCCCCGGACCATTGCCGGCGCTGCTCCACATGGCCGAGGCTGCGTAGGCATTTTGTGCGGCGGCGCCCAATGGCGCTGCAATGACGGCCAGCGCAAGCGCTTCGGCCACGCGTAATGTCATGGTGTTCCTTCCCAGGGTCTCGGCAACGAAAACTTGCCTGCCGAATACGGGGGAATGGCCGGACGGTTCGGTTCACGCTTCGGTGTCGCGCCATGCCGCCTTCCAGATATGCGGCAGGTTGCGCCATGCGGCGGCACTTGCAGGGCCGGCGCGGGCCTGTGGCGACGGATGCACGCAATGCCACACGCGCAGGCCGGGCGGCAGCGTGTTCATCGCGGCGGCCTGCCGTGCGGCGTTGCCGGCCAGAACGATGGTTCGCAGGTCTGGGAACAATGCAAGCAACGTAATCAATTTTGCGCTGCCGGCGCGCAATTCCGCACGCCGCAGCGCCATCGTGCCGTTCCACCACGGCACCGCGTTCCAGATGGCGGTGCCTTCCCGTGGCACGCCTGCCTGCGCCATGCCCAGCCGTATCGTGCGGGCGGTCCCGGTGTCGTTGTCACGCGACACGAAACCTGCATCCGGGCTTTCGAAGATGGGCGTCCGGAAAGCGGGCTTTTCGAGAACGAGCAGCAGGCGCGCCTGCACGCCGCCATCCAGCGGGTCGAAGTCGGGCACGGTGCCCAGGCCGCGCGCGTTCAGCGCCCGCACATAGGCGGAGAGCGGCGCCATATGCGGCATGTCCAGCATGGAACGGCGACGTTCCGCTTCGGCCGCCGATGCCAACGCACCATGTGCGCTTTCACGGACACGCGCGCCGCGCGTCACCATGACCAACTCAGGCCTGTTCGGTCGCAGCCTCCACGCCCATCGCCTGAGCGAGGCGTTCGAGGCGGCGGGTGACGCTTTCGCCGGCAAACACGCCGGTTCCGCGGGCCAGCCGCAGCACCAGGCGGGCTGGCCTCAAGCGGTCGGGTGTCAGGCAGGCCGCTTCCAGCAGCAGCGCACTGCCGGACAGCAATGCCGGTGTGCCGCCGGACAGGGTGTAGGCGAGGCGCAGCGCGGTCCCGAGGATTTCGGCGCGGCGCAGCGTGCTCATGTCGAGCAGCATGCGCGCGGCGTCGAGGTAGCCGGTATCCGGCTCGGCTTCGTAACGGAGCGCCAGGGTGAAGGCGAGGAAGGCGCGGGCGTGGTGGTCCAGCGCGATGCCGGGCTGCCGCAACACGCGGAAGAACGCCTGTTCGGAGCGGTATTCCGGGTGGTCCTGGCTGCCGATGTCGCTCATCCAGCAGGCGGCCTCGCGCAGCTTGCGCTCCTCGGCGGTCTCGTCGGGAAACAGCGGCTGCGTCCAGCCGGCGAGGGCGGGCGGCAGCTCGATGACGCGGCCGTATCGGATGGCGAGGTCGCGGGAGGCGGCCAGCACCGGTTCCTCGCCGCGTGCCGCTTCGGCGGCCACGTTGTGCATGAACCAGCCTTCGCGCAGGCCATTTGCCGAGAACACCACCCGGCGGGCGTTGGTGGCGCGCAGCAGCCGGCGCAGCACCACGGCGGCAAACGGCATGTCGTCCACTCGCCGGCGCGAGATGCCGGGCAGCCGTTCCAGGGCGCGCCGGCTGGCCGAGCCGATGACGCCGGCCAGGTCGCGCGCCTCCTCGCGGCCGACCGTGTAGTGGTGCACGATGGCGAGCGGGTAGCCGGTCTGTTCCATGTGGATGCGGGCCAGCGCGCGCCAGGCGCCGCCGACCAGATACAGGTCGCGCCCGGCGCCTTCGGCCAGCCATGGCACCCCCTCCATCGCTTCCTCGGCGATGGCGCGGGCGCGCACCACGTCGCCCCCGGCGCGGTCGGACAGCCGGATCACGCCGAGCTTCAGCGTCTGCGCGTGGCGCAAGCGGCCGGCGGCGAGCTGCACCACCTCCAGCGAGCCGCCGCCGATATCGGCCAGGATGCCGTCCGCCGAGGGGATGCCGCAGAGCAGGCCGGCTGCCGAGAGCTCCGCCTCCTGCTCGCCGCTCAGCACGCGGATCGGCACGCCGGGCATCGTCTTCTGCAGAGCGGCGACGAACTCCGGCCCATTGGTGGCGTCGCGGACGGCCGCGGTGGCCAGCACCTCGAACGGGCTGGCGCGCATGGCGCGGGCGATCGCGGCGTAGCGGGCCATCACCATCACCGCCTGCGCCACGCCGTCCTCGTTCAGGCGGCCGGTCTGCTGCAGGCCGCGGCCCAGGCGCAGCACGGCTTTTTCGTTGAAAATGGCGGCGGGGTTGCGGCCCTGGCCCTCGAAGATGACGAGGCGGACCGAGTTGGACCCGAGATCGACCACGGCGGAACGGGGCAGGTCGGCCATCGAAGCGTAAGCCACGCTGTCGGCAAGCGGCAGCGGCAGCCCCGAACTCACTTGCCCAGCGCCCAGGCCAGGATGCCCTTCTGCGCATGCAGCCGGTTGCCGGCTTCGTCGAACACCACCGATTGCGGGCCGTCGATCACCGCCGCCTCCACCTCCTCGCCGCGATGCGCGGGAAGGCAATGCATGAACAGCGCGTCCGGTGCGGCCTGCGCCATCAGCGCCCGGGTGACCGCGTAGGGCGCAAGGTCGTCGCTGCTGCGTTCCGGGTCGTCGGCCATGCTCACCCAGCAATCGGTGACGACCGCGCGCGCGCCGCGCACCGCCTCGGCGGGGTCGCTTACGATGGTGACGTCGCCGCCCTCGCGCTGCGCCCATTCGACCAGATAGCCGGGCACCTCGCAGCTCGGCGGCGAGGCCATCCGCAGCGGGAAGCCGAACCGCACTGCCGCCTGCACCCAGGTGCGCGCCACGTTGTTCCCGTCGCCGCACCAGGCGACCGGCTGGCCCTCGATGGAGCCGCGATGTTCCTCGAAAGTCAGGATGTCGGCCATCAGCTGGCACGGGTGGCTCGCCTCGGTCAGGCCGTTGATGACCGGCACGGTGGCGTGCTGCGCCAGCTCCTCCAGCTTGCTCACCCGGTCGGTGCGCAACATGATCGCGTCCACGTAGCGCGACAGCACGCGCGCGGTGTCGGCCACCGTCTCGCCGCGGCCGAGCTGCATCTCGCGGTCGGTCAGCACCGTGCAATGGCCGCCGAGCTGGCGCATCGCCACCTCGAAACTGACCCTGGTGCGGGTGGACGGCTTTTCGAAGATCAGCGCGAGGGTGCGGCCGGCGAGCGCACGCGGCGGCGGCGCGCCGCGCTTGAAGCCGGCGGCGAGCGCCAGGATGTGGCGCAGCGTGGCGCGGTCGAAATCGGCCAGTTCCAGGAAGTGCCGTGGGGTGCGTTCGGCGGCGCGGCTGAACAGCGTGCGGCTGCGGGCGGCCTTGGCCGGGCCGGGTTTGCTCTCGGCGTTCACGGCAGCACCGATCGCAGGGCGCTGACGGCGGGCGTCAGGCGGTGCGCTGCGCGGCGCAGGCGTCCCAGGCCCTCGTCGATGTCGGCTTCGGTCACCACCAGCGGCGGCACCAGCCGGAGCACGTTCTCGCCGGCGGCAACCGTCAGCAGCCCTTCCTCGACGCAGGCGGCCTGCACCTCGGTGTTGGGCAGCGAGCAGACCACGCCGAGCATCAGCCCCGTGCCGCGCACGCCGCCGAACACCTGCGGGGCGGCATGGACCAGCGCGTGCAGCCCATCTTCCAGCTGCCGGCCGCGTTCGGCGACCGTTGCGAGGAACCCGGGCGCCAGCACCACATCGAGCACCGCATTGGCTGCGGCGGCGGCCAGCGGGTTGCCGCCGAAGGTGGTGCCGTGGCTGCCCGGCGTCAGGTATTTCGCGACCGACTCGCGGGCGAGGATGGCGCCCATCGGGAAACCGCCGGCGATGCCTTTGGCGGCGGACAGCACGTCCGGCTCGATCCCGGATTGCTGGTAGGCGAACAGGCTGCCGGTGCGCCCCATGCCGCATTGGACCTCGTCGAGGGCAAGCAGCAGCCCCCATTCGTCGCAGGCGGCACGCAGGTCGCGCAGGAAATCCGCGCCTGCGACGCGCACGCCGCCCTCGCCCTGGATCGGCTCGACCAGGATGCCGGCGGTCTGCGGGGTGATCGCGTCGCGCAGCGCGTTCATGTTGCCGAACGGCACGTGGTCGAAACCATCGACCGGCGGTCCGAAGCCGTCGAGGTACTTGGCGTTGCCGGTGGCAGCGAGCATCGCCAGCGTGCGGCCGTGGAACGCGCCCGAAAAACAGATCATCCGCGTGCGCTCGGGCCGGCCGGTGGCGGCCATGGCGCGCCGGACCATCTTGACCATGCCCTCGTTCGCTTCGGCACCCGAGTTGCAGAAGAATACGCTGTCGGCGAACGTCGCCTCCACCAACCGCTGCGCAAGCCGCTCGGCGCCGGGCACTCGGTACAGGTTGGACACGTGCATCACCCGCGCCGCCTGTTCGGCCACCGCCGCCACGAGGTGAGGATGACCGTGGCCCAGCGAGCTGGTGGCGATGCCGGCGCCGAAATCCAGGTATCGGCGCCCGTCCGCGGTCACCAGCCAGGCCCCCTGGCCGTGATCGAAGGCCAGGTCGGCGCGTGCGTAGGTCGGCATCAGGGCGGGCATCATGAGGGGCAGGTTCCCGGCGAACGAAAACGCCGCCGCGCGTCTGGTTGCTGCGCGCTGGCGGCGTTGTGGGAAAGCAGGCATGTTCCGGTGCGCCCGCGTCCAAGTCAAATCACGGGTCGCATCACCGGCACGCGGCTGACGAAGAACGAGACAGCGATGGCGCCCGAGCACGAAACGCATGTTCGCCTGAGCGGCGGGAGCCGGGACGGCCAGCCGACCGGTCCGCACCGGTCGCCCTATGCCGGGCAGGACCGCGGCCCGGCGCCGGGCGGCGGCGGGCCGGACGATCCTTCCACCACGCAGCCGAGACGCCGGAGGTGGCGCCGCTGGGTCCTGTTGCGGCTGCTCCTGCTGGGGCTCAGCTCGGGCGGGGTGATTGCCGCCATCATCCTGTGGGCGCATGGCCATGGCGGCCTGGGCCTGCGAGTCGTGGCGGGCGACATGCTCGTTCTGCTGGCGTTGCTGCTGCTGCTTTGATCCGACGCGGCGCCGTGCCTGTTGCTTTCCTGTTGCCGTGTCGCAGCAACGTCGAGCCTGGGCATGTTTTCTCGACGAAACAGTCAAGCAAAGACTGGCCTTGATCGCGAGATTGTGTACGGTGGTGCTCCGTGTTGGATGGATCATCATGCCGGCAGCGCAGCTTCCCACCGACGAGAAAGACCGCCTGGCCGCCCTGGCCGCCATGTTCATCATGGATACCGGGCCCGACGAGCGGTTCGACAGCTTCGTCCGGCTGGCGGCCGACCTGTATCGCGTGCCGATCGCCATGGTGTCGCTGCTCGACGAGAAGCGGCAATGGTTCAAGTCGTCGCTGGGCCTGGAGCAGCGGGAGACACCGCGCGACCAGGCATTCTGCAGCCATGCGATCCTGGAGCCGGACGAGGTGATGGTGGTGGAGGACGCCACCTCCGATCCGCGATTCTACGACAATCCGATGGTCGTGTCCGATCCCAGCATACGGTTCTATGCCGGCGCCCCGGTGCGGTCGCCCTGCGGCAAGCCGCTGGGCACCTTATGCGTCATCGATCGCGAGCCGCGCACCTTCAACTCGACGGAACGCCAGCGGCTGCAGGCGCTGGCGGCTGGGGTGTCGGTGCTGCTCGATCTGCACCGCACCGCCTCGGAGTTGCGGCGGGCCGCCACCCACGACGCGCTGACCGGTCTTGCCAATCGCGGCCTGTTCGACCACCGGCTGGAACAGGCTTTGGCCGACGCGATGCGCGGGCGGCCCTGCGCGCTGATGCTGCTCGACCTCGACCGCTTCAAGCGCATCAACGACGTGCTCGGCCACATGGCAGGCGACGAGCTGCTGCGCTGCGTGGCCGGCCGCCTGCGTAACGTGGTGCGCGGCGGCGACCTGGTGGCGCGGTTCGGCGGTGACGAATTCGCCATCCTGCTGTGCGATCCGGCCGACGAGACCGCCGCCGACGCGCTGGTCGACCGCATATTGGAGGCGTTCCGCGAACCGGTGTGGCTCGAGGGCGAACAGGTCCTTCCGCAGACGTCGATCGGCGTGGCGCATTGCCCGCGCGATGCGATCGAGGCGGGCGAGCTGCTGCGCGCGGCGGACCAGGCGTTGTATCAGGCGAAGCGGGCAGGGCGTGGCCAGGCGATGACCGCGGGCGACCGGCGCCACGAACCCTCGCGCACGCCGGGCCAGGACCTCGAGGCGGACCTGCGCGCCGCGCTCGATGCCCAGGGCCTGACGATCCATTGGCAACCGACGGTCGAGGCTGCAACGGGCGAGGTTGCGGGTTTCGAGGCGCTGACCCGCTGGCGCCGGACCGGCCATGGCGACATCGAGCCGGCCGTGTTCATCCCGTTCGCCGAGGCGAGCGCGCTGATCTCGCGACTCGATTCATGGATGCTGGAGGCTGCGTGCGCGCAGGCGGCGACATGGCCTTCCCCGCTGGCGGTCTCGGTCAACCTGTCGGCCCACTGGTTCGGTGGCGCGGACCTGACCGGGCTGGTGACGAAGTGCCTGGCGGCAAGCGGGCTCGGTCCGGAACGCCTGCGCATCGAGATCACCGAGCGCACGTTGATCGCCGGCAAGGACACCGCACGGGCGCAGATCGATGCGGTGCGGGCGCTGGGCGTGGGCGTCGTGCTCGACGATTTCGGCACCGGCTTTTCGTCGCTCGGCTACCTGCGCGACCTGCCGTTCGACGGGCTGAAGCTGGACCGCTCGTTCGTGTCGGCGCTCGGCGTGGATGACCGGGCGGACCAGGTGGCCGGAGCGGTGCTACGGCTCGGCCGCCAGCTGGGCATGTCGGTGTGCGCGCTGGGCGTCGAGACCGCGTTGCAGCGCGACTATCTGCGCCGGGAAGGCTGCGACCAGATGCAGGGCTACCTGTTCGGCGCGCCGGCCCCGGTGCCGGATTTCTCGCCCGCGCGGTTCGCGTCCGGATTGGACACGCCGCGCGCCTTCGGCCGCCGCCAGCACCACCGCGGCCTGGTAGCCAATTTCGCCACGGTTTGAGGGGTCAGGCTGTGGTCGCGACGTTGACGCGGGCTATGATGCCGGTGGTCGACTGGCCGGCCACCAGTTCGGCGAGGACGACGCGGCCGCCGGCGGCCAGCACGATGTCGGCGCCGACCACCTGGTCCACGCGGTAATCGGCGCCCTTCACAAGCACGTCCGGCACCAGGGCGCGGATGGTCTCCAGCGGCGTGTCCTCGGCGAACCCCACCACGCAATCGACGTAGCGGATGGCGGCCATCACCTGCGCGCGCTGCGCCAGCGGGTTCACCGGCCTGGTCGGCCCTTTCAGGCGGCGCACGCTGTCGTCGGTGTTCAGCGCCACCACCAGCCGGTCGCAGGTCTGCCGGGCAGCGGCCAGCAACGATACGTGGCCGGGATGAAGGATGTCGAAACAGCCGTTGGTGAAGCCGACCCGCAGGCCTTGCTCGCGCCAATGGGCGACGAGGCCGCGCGTGGTGTCGAGGCTCTGCAGGCCGGCCATCGGCGGCCCGCCGAGCTGTTCGCTCTGCGCCGCCAGCTCGTGCATGACCTCGGCGATATCGGCGGTTGCGGTGCCGAGCTTGCTGACCACGACACCGGCCGCGGCGTTGGCGATGTGCATGGCCTGCGCCAGGGTTCGGCCGCTGGCATAGGCGAGGGCGAGGCTGGCGATCACGGTGTCGCCGGCGCCGGACACATCGAACACTTCGCGCGCGCGGGCGGGCACCGATGTCACCTCGCCCGAGCTTTCCACCAGCGTCATGCCGCGTTCGGACCGGGTGACCAGGATTGCCTGTGCGCCGGCCTGCCGCAGCAGCGGGCGCGCCGCCTGCGCGATCTCGGCCTCTGTGCCGCAGGGGGCGCGGGCGGCTGCGGCGAACTCCTTGAGGTTGGGGGTGATGCAGGTGGCGCCGGCATACCGGCTGAAATCGTCGGTCTTCGGATCGACGAACACCGGCAGGCCGGCGGCGCGGGAGGCTGCGACGGCGTGCGCCACCAGGCCGGCGCTGAGGGCGGACTTGCCGTAGTCGGACAGCACGACGGCGTGGCAGCCGGGCAGGCGGCGCGTGATCGCGGCCATCAGGTCGGCTTCCTCGCCGGGGAACAGGGGGGCGGCACTCTCGTCATCGGTCCGCACCACCTGTTGGCGGCCGGCGATGAAGCGGCTTTTGCAGATGGTCGGGCGGTGCGCGCTCTCGACCAGCGCCTCGTCGATGCGGGGACGGGCGGCCAGGTTCTGGCGCAGGCGGGCGCCGGACTCGTCGCGGCCGATCAGCCCGACCAGCACCGCCCGGCCGCCGAGGGATGCGATGTTCGAGGCGACGTTGCCGGCGCCGCCCGGCATCTCCCGGGTTTCGCGGAGCCGCAGCACGGGCACCGGCGCCTCGGGCGAGATGCGGTCGATGTCGCCGTGCACGAAGCGGTCGAGCATGACATCGCCGACGCAGAGCACGGTTATCCCGGAGAAATCCATGCGCGCCTTCTAGCGGCGTTGCGATCCGATGTCAGCGCCCTGGGGCACGGCGGGCTTGGCTCCGGCATCGTTGCCACAGGACAGGACCTATTTTGGGAATCGCTCCCGCTTTCGTGATTTTTCCCCAGCTTTCTTGATTTTTCAGTGACAAACAGCCAGAACGGTAACGGATTGACGAGGGGCGGCATGACGAGACGGGTTGTCTTCGCCGGTGGCGTTCAGGCGAAGGCGCTGGCGAGGGCCTATCGGCTGGATATCGCCGTCGACCGCGACGAGGACGTGTTCTTCATCGGCGCGGAGTCGGTCGCGCGGGAAGCCGCGCACCGGGTGATCGCGGCGGCGGACATCGTCATCACCGACGTGAGCGATGCCGGCGAGACAGTGCCCGAGCGGCTGGTGCCTTCGAGCGCCGAGCGTA
>CAZZWO010000074.1:0-12504 GCA_964657885.1 uncultured Acetobacteraceae bacterium
ACGATCCGCAGCCCGTGCCGGTGCAGGTCGAGGTCGGCGATGATCTTCGGGTTCAGCAGGCTGACGGTGTACGACGCGACCGAGTTGCGGAAGCCGGGATGGAACTCCTCGGTGACCGCGGCGCCGCCCACGACATGGCGGCGCTCGACCACCAGAACGCGCATGCCGCCTTTTGCGAGATAGGCGGCACAGGTCAGGCCGTTATGACCGGCGCCGATGATGATTGCGTCATAGGATTGCATGGCCAGCGGTATAGCGCGGACGCGGCCCGGCCCTATAGCGGAACCGCCGAGATGATCACCTGGGCGAAGGCGTAGGGCGGCTCGTCGGTCATCGTGAGGGCCAGAACCGCCTGCATGCCTTCGGGCGTGATCCGGCGCAGGCGATCGAGCGCGCCACCGGTCAGCGCCAAGGTGGGCTGGCCGCTGCGCAGGTTCACCACCCCCATGTCGGAGTGGAACACCCCCTGGCTGAACCCGGTGCCGAGCGCCTTCGCACAGGCCTCCTTGGCCGCGAACCGCTTGGCATAGGTACTCGCATGCAGCGCCTCGGTACGCCTGGCAGCGCGCGCACGTTCGGTTTCGGTGAACACACGCTGGACGAACCGGTCGCCGAAACGCGACAGCACCTTTTCCACCCGCCTGATGTCGCACAGATCGGCGCCGAGCCCGATGATCACCCGCGCGCCTCCCCCTTGCCGCACCGGCTTCGGACCGTCGCCGTCATCAGGCGTGATCGCGCTCGACCTGCGTCAGGCCATCGACGGCGCGCAACCCGGCGATAACCATCGACAGATGGCGCAGGTCGCGCACTTCCACATCGACGAGGATTTCGATGAAATCCTGCTGGCGGTTGACGATCTTCAGGTTGGTGACACCGCCGTCCTGGCGCGCCACCGCATTGGTCAGGTTGCCCAGCGTTGAGGGCTCGTTCGCGGCGATCACGCTGATCCGCCCGGTATGCGTGTTGTGCTTGTTGCGCGTGCCGCCATGACTGTCGCTGCCCACCGCCGCGTAATCCCAGTCGACATCGATGAAGCGCTCCGGCGTCGCCGCGAAAGTCTCGAGCGTGGGACAGCGTTTGGTGTGGATCGTGACGCCCTTGCCGGTGGTGACGATGCCGACGATCGGGTCGCCGGGCAGAGCATGGCAGCAGCCGGCGTAATGCACCGCCATGCCGCTGACCAGACCGGTGACGCCGAGGCCGCTGTCGCGCGAGGGCGGCTTCGCGGTGGGCGAGCGGGCCAGCAATGCCGGCATCATGCGAGGCCCGCGCGCGGCTTCCAGCAACTCGGGGTAGGCGGCGTGCACCACGTCCTTGGGGCCGATATTGCCGCTGCCCACCGCCACGTACAGATCGGCAAGGCTCGGGCATTTCAGCGTCTTGAGTGCGGTTTCGAGCACTTTCTCGGATCCGTCCAAACCCTCCTGGCGGAAGGCGCGGGTCAGCGCCGTGCGTCCCTGCTCGGTCGTCTGAGCGCGCTGCTGGTTCGCGACGTAGCGGCGGATGCGGGCGCGCGCCTTGCCGGTGACGACCCAGCGTTCCCAGGACGGCGAGGGCGTGCCGCCGCGCGCCGTCATGATCTCCACCTGGTCGCCGTTGGCGAGTTCGGTGCGCAGCGGCATCAGCCGGCCGTTGATCTTGGCGCCGACCGTGGTGTCGCCGACCTGGCTGTGCACGGCGTAGGCAAAGTCGATCGGGGTGGCGCCGCGCGGCAGCTGGATCAGCTGGCCTTTCGGCGTGAAGCAGAAGACCTGGTCCTGGTACAGTTCCAGCTTGGTGTTCTCGAGAAATTCGTCCGGCGCCGCCGAATTGTCGAGGATCTCGAGCAGCACCTTGACCCAGCCGATGTTCTTGACATCGCTCGGCGGCTCCTGGTCGTTCTCCTTGTAGTTCCAATGCGCGGCAACGCCGTTATCGGCGATGTCGTGCATCTCCTGCGTGCGGATCTGCACCTCGATCTTCTGGTTACGCGGGTGCCGCAACGTCACGCCGGTGTGCAGGCTCTGGTAGCCGTTCGCCTTCGGCGTCGAGATATAGTCCTTGAACCGGCCTGCGATGACCGGGAATGCGTTATGCACCGCACCGAGCGCCATGTAGCATTGCTCGCGCGTCGGAACGACGATGCGGAATGCCATGATGTCGGACAGCTGCTCGAACGCGACGTTGCGCATCTGCATCTTCTGCCAGATCGAGAACGCGCTCTTCTCGCGGCCAGAGACTTCCAGCACCGTGACACCGCTTTGCCGGCAGACATCGGCCAGCTCGTGCCGCACTTCCTCGATCACGTCGGCGCCCTGCCCGCGCAGGTAGTTCAGCCGCGCCTGGATTGTGCTGTGCGCATCCGGTTCGAGTTCCGCGAAAGCGCGTGTCTGCAACTCGGTCTTCAGCGCGTCCATGCCGATGCGCGCGGCGAGCGGCGCGTAGATGTCCATCGTTTCGTGGGCGATACGCTGCCGCCGCTCGCGCTTCTGCACGAAGTTCAGCGTGCGCATGTTGTGCAGCCGGTCCGCGAGCTTCACCAGCAGCACACGGATGTCGCGGCTCATCGCCAGCACCAGCTTGCGGAAGTTCTCCGCCTGCTTGGTCCGGTCGGATTGCAGCTCCAGCCGCGTCAACTTGGTGACGCCGTCCACCAGACCGGCGATTGCGGCCCCGAACCGCGCCTCTATGTCGCGCATCGTGACGGAGGTGTCTTCCACCGTGTCGTGCAGCAAAGCCGTACAGATGCTGGCCACATCGAGGTGGTAGCCGGCGAGGATTTCGGCCACCGCGAGCGGATGCGTGATGTAGGGGTCGCCGTTATCGCGGGTCTGCGTGCTATGGGCCTGCACCGCCAGCGCGAACGCATCGTCGATCAGCGCGGTGTTGGCACCCGGTGCATAACTGTGCACCCGTTCGGCCAGCTGGTGTTCACGCGCGGCAATCAGGCCGCCGCCGCCATCGGGCGCGCGAGGTGGGAGGTGGCTGGGGGGCATGGTCATCGCCATCGCGCCCGCCGCCCGGGATCAGGCCATGGTCTGCGGCGCGCCGGGAACGCCCGTGCGGCTGGACGGCCTGCAACAAGCCCCGGGAAGCCGATCAGGGCAGCTTGCAGCCGGGGTGCGGAAACCGGCTTTCGGAGGACATCCTGGCGTCATCGCCGGCCGGCCTCCTACCTGCGCCTGCCGCCGAGTTCTGCCTCGATCGCGGCTTCGATGTCGTCGGGCGACATCTCCTCCTGGGCCATGCCGGCGGCTTCTTCCTCGGCCGAGATGTCCTGCAGGCCGAAGATGTTCTGGTCGGTCGGGATGAGGTCGAGCACCTCCTCGTCGGCCGGTTCCGGCTCGGGCGAGCGGGACAGCGACTTGATCAGGTCCTGCTCCAGCTTCGGCAGTTCGATGGTCTCGTCGGCGATCTCGCGCAGCGCCACGACGGGGTTCTTGTCGTTGTCGCGCTCGACCGTCAGCTCCTCGCCACGGCTGATGTTGCGGGCGCGCTGGGCCGCGAGCAGTACCAGCTCGAAGCGGTTCGGGACGCGCTCGACGCAATCTTCAACGGTTACACGCGCCATACGACGGGCACTCCAAGTCCAAGCAAATTCGGAAACCTTCTAGCTAGGGGGAACTGCCGCATTGTGCAAGGCAATATGCCGGATCGGCGGCCCGCGTTCGCGATTGGACGGCCTCGGCCGGTCTTTCTTCCTGGACCCAGTCGGGGCAGAAGGCGCGCATGCTGCCGCACGCGATCACCCTGCAAAATGCCTCCAACCTGCGCGACCTCGGCGGCTGGCCCACCGGGGATGGCCGGCGCGTACGCCGGGGGCGGGTGTTCCGCGCCCCTGCCCTGGTCAATTTGTCGCCCGCGGACGAGGCCGAGATCGCCCGGCTGGGCCTGCGCACCATCTGCGATTTTCGTGGCGCACGTGAGCGGGCGCACGCCCCCGTCCACATCGCCGGTGTGGAGAACCTGTCTTTGCCGATCGAGCCGTCGGTCGGCGCCAGCCTGAAGGACATCCTGCGCACCGGGCAGCTGACCGGGCACATGGCGCCAAGCGAGATGATGGACCTGCTTCGGGATGCCTACCGGGCCTATGCGCTGCAGAGCTCCGAGCGTTACCGAAGCCTGTTCGAGCAACTGGACACCGAGGGACGCCTGCCGCTGCTGCTGCATTGTTCGGCCGGCAAGGACCGCACCGGTTTCGGTTCCGCGCTGCTGCTGACCGCGCTCGGTGTCGCATGGGAGCATGTGGTCGAGGATTACCTCGCCACCAACCGCCTGTGGCGGCGCGAGACGGCCAGCGCTTTCGACCTGCCGCCCGGCGTGAAGGACGTGCTGCTCGGCGCCCACCAGAGCCTGCTCGAAGCCGCGTTCGAAGCGATCCGCGAAGAATACGACAGCGTGGACGACTACCTTGCGGGCGCAATCGGCCTCGATGCCGCCGCGCGGACCAGGCTGCAGTCGCGGCTGCTGGAGTAGCGCCACGCCCGCTTGTCCAAAGCCGCCCGCGCTGGCACATCCCGCCCGCGCACTCAGGCGCCGGCATTGCCGAGAGAGCCGGTGCGTCCATGGATTTGTCCGTTACCCATCTGCTGGACATCGCGGGACACTCCCCGGTGCTGCAGGGGTGCGCCATCGTCGCCGGCACCTTCATCCTGGAAGATGCCGCAACGGCGGGTGCCGCAATGGCCGTACAGAGCGGCGCGGTGTCGATGCCGGTCGGTTTGGTTTCGCTCTACCTCGGCATCGTGCTGGGCGATATCGGGCTTTACGGCCTCGGGAGGCTGGCGGCGCATGTGCCCTGGGCGCGCCGGCTGATCCCGCCGCAACGGCAGGATCGCGGCCGCGCCTGGCTGGAACGCCACGTGTTCAAGGTGGTGTTCATCAGCCGCTTCCTGCCCGGGGTGCGGCTGCCGACCTACACGGCGTGTGGCTTTCTGGGCGCGAACTTCAAAAAGTTCTGCGCGGCGGCCATCGGCGCCACACTTATCTGGACTTCGGCGTTGTTCGCCGTGTCGCTCCGGGTCGGCAAGCTGCTGCTCGACCATCTGGGGCAATGGCGATGGGCGGGGTTCGCCGCGTTCATCGTGGTGATCGTGCTTGCGGGCCGGCTGGCGGCGCGTGCTCAGGAGAAGACCTAGGGTCATGGATGCACTGAGCCCCGCCGAGATTGACACCGAAGCCCTGCACGCGGCGTTGTCCGAACCGATCGCCCGCGGCCGCGACATCTCGCCTTTCGAGTTCCTGCCGGGCTGGCTCGCCTATGGGCCGGTCGTTGTCCAATGGATCGCGCTCGGGCTTCGGTACGGCGACCTCAGCCTGCCCACTGCCGCGAACCCCCGCATCACCACAGGCGGCCTGTGCGGCGAGAGCAAGACGGCGATCCTGGACCTGGTGCAGGGCGAGGCGCGCGACTGGATCGCGCCCTACACCACCGTCATCACCGGCGAGGACGACCTTCCGCGCACCCTGTCCGCAATGGCGGCCGCCGGGTTGTCGCTGCCACTGGTGTTGAAACCGGACATCGGCTGCAACGGCACCGGGGTGCGCCTGGTCGAGACCGCGGACGAACTGGCCGCGGCGCTGGCGGCTTTCCCCCGCGGCGTGCGGCTGGTGGTGCAGCGGCTGATCCCCTTCGAGGGCGAGGCGGGCGCCTTCTACATCCGGCGGCCGCAGGATGCGGTGGGCCACATCACCTCGCTGACGCTGAAACACGCCCCGACCGTCACCGGCGACGGCGTGTCTTCGCTGGGCGCGCTGATCCTGGCCGACCCGCGGCACGGGCGGCTGCAACGTTTGTATCTGTCACGGCTGGCCGGCCGGCTCGACGAGGTGCCGCGGCGTGGCGAGCGGGTGCGCCTGGTGTTCGCCGGCAACCACTGCAAAGGCTCGGTGTTCCGCAACGGCGCCGCCGACATCACGCCGGCGCTGACCGCACGGATCGACGCTATCGCGCGCGCCATGCCGGACTTTCATTTCGGCCGCATCGACCTGCGCTACCGCAGCCTGCACGCGCTGCGCGAGGGCCAGGATTTCAGCATCATCGAGATCAACGGCGTCGGCTCGGAGGCGACCCACATCTGGGACCCGGACACCAGCCTGCGGGAGGTTTACGCGGCACAGTTCCGGCACTACGGCGAAGCCTTCGCCATCGGCCGCGAGATGCGGCGCCGCGGGGCGAAGGCGAGCGGCATCCGGGCAATGTGGCGCGACTGGCGCAACCAGGGACGGCTGATGGCGTCCTACCCGCTGAACTCCTGAGGGAGTGGCGCCACCGCCGGCGCCGAACCACCGCACCATCCGGATCGAGACACATGGACACCAACGTGACACGCGACACCGCCGACCTGTTCGAAGCGGTCCGCCTGGGACCCCTGACACTGGCGAACCGCATCGTCATGGCGCCGCTCACCCGCAGCCGTGCCGGCGCGGGCGGTGTGCAAAGCGAGTTGAACGCACGCTACTACGCGCAACGGGCAAGCGCCGGGCTGATCATCAGCGAGGCGACCAACATCTCGCCGCAGGGACGCGGTTACGCGATGACGCCCGGCATCTTCACCGACGCGCAGGTCGCCGGCTGGCGGATCGTGACGGACGCCGTGCATCATTTCGGTGGCCGCATCTTCTGCCAGCTCTGGCACGTCGGCCGGATCAGCCACCCCGATCTCCAGATCGGCGGCGTGCTGCCGGTGGCGCCATCGGCGATCCGACCGAACGGCAAGGCATTCACCGAGGCCGGGCTGCAGACCATTCCGACGCCGCGTGCGCTGCGTACCGACGAGATGCCCGGCATCGTCGCCGACTACGCCCATGCCGCGGGATGCGCCAAGCGCGCCGGCTTCGACGGTGTCGAGATCCACGCCGCCAATGGCTACCTGATCGACCAGTTCCTCCGCACCGGCACCAACCATCGCACCGACGAGTATGGCGGTCCGGTCGAGAACCGCGTCCGCCTGCTGGTCGAAGTGGCCGAGGCGGTGACCACCGTGTGGGGCGCCGACCGCACCGGCGTGCGTTTCGGCCCGACCAGCAGCGCCAACGATATCAGCGACGCCGATCCCCAGACCACCTTCGGCCGGGCGGTCGCCGAGATGGACCGGATCGGCCTGGCCTACATCCATGTGATCGAAGGCCAGACCCAGGGCCCGCGCGACTCGATCCCGGGCTTCGATTTCGGCGCGCTCAAGCGGGCTTTCCGCGGCTTGTACATGAGCAATAACGGCCTGGACTTCGAGATGGCGGTGCGTGCCAGGCACGAGAACGCCGCGGACCTGTTCTGCTTCGGCCGCCCCTATTTGTCGAACCCCGATTTGGTCGAGCGTTTCCGGACCGACGCCCCACTCGCGCCGGAAGCGCCGAAGCCGGTGTGGTATGGCGGCGGCGAGCACGGCTACACGGACTATCCGCGGCTCGACGGCACGTTGTAAGGCGGGAGCGGATACTCCGCCCAACGCCGGGACTGCCGCATGACCTACCTCCACGCCCTCGTCATCGCCATCCTGCAGGGCGCGACCGAGCTGTTCCCGGTCAGCTCGCTGGGCCATGCGGTCATCGTCCCTGCCCTGCTCGGCTGGAACTTCGACCAGCATGCACCGGTGTTCCTGCCGTTCCTGGTGCTGCTGCATCTCGGCACGGCCGCGGCCCTGCTCGGCTATTTCTGGCGCGACTGGTGGGCGCTCGGCACCGGCGTCATCGGCCTCTCCACGCCGCAGATCGCGCGCGAAAGCCGCCACATCCTCCTGCTTCTGGTGGTGGCGACGATCCCTGCCGCCATCCTCGGCGCGGCGCTGGAACACCAGATCCGCCGGCTGTTCGAGACGCCGATCACCGCCTCGGTGTTCCTGGTGCTCAACGGCCTGCTGCTGCTGGTGGGTGAGCGCCTGCGCCGGCGCAGACCCGCCGCCGCCGAAACCCGCCCGCTGGCGACACTGACGATCATCGACGCACTGGCGATTGGCGCCTGGCAATGCCTGGCGTTGCTGCCGGGCCTGTCACGCTCCGGCGCCACCATCACCGGCGGCCTGCTCCGCGGCATCGACCATGCCGCCGCCGCCCATTTCTCATTTCTGATCGCCACCCCGGTGATCCTCGGCGCCACGTTGCTTGAAGTGCCGAAGCTGCTGCATGCGAGCGTGCCGCCGGGCACCTTCACCATGGCGTCGGTGGCCGCTGTTGTCGCTGGCCTGACCGCGCTCGCGAGCACGGCCTTCCTGATGCGGTATTTCCGGAACAACGACGACTGGGCTCTGAACCCGTTCGCCTTCTACTGCATCGCCGCCGGCCTGCTCAGCGGCGCCGTTCTCTACGCCGTTTGAACTCGTCGGATCGCACGATCCGGACCGGAGGCTGACGCATGACCAAGCGCCTGGCGACCCTCGCCCCGCTGCTCGCGATAGCCGGCCTGGCATGTGCCGGGGCGGCGCGGCTGCCGCCCGCCGCACAGCCGTTTAGCCGCATGGACCTGCCCTGGTGGAAGACCCGCTTTGCGGCAAAGCAGGCGGAGCTGCAGGCCGGACCGGTCGGGCTCGTCTGGTATGGCGACAGCATCACCCAGCAATTCGAGCAGACAGGGCCGGAGCCCTGGCGCAACTTCAAACCGGTTTGGGACCGGTTTTATGCGCCGAGGCACGCGATAAACCTGGGGTTCATCGGCGATGCGACATCGCATCTGCTCTGGCGGATCGAGAATGGCGAGGCGGCCGGCATCCATCCGAAGCTGGCGATCATCCTGATCGGCGCCAACAATTTCGGGCATCTGCACTGGCCCGCTGCGCCGACGCTGCAAGGCATAGAAACGATCGTGACGACGCTGCACGCCCGCCTGCCCGGCACGCGGCTGTTGCTGTTGAGCGTGCTGCCGAGCATCCGCAACCCCTGGGTCGACCAGAACACGGCGGCCCTGAACCACGACCTCGCGGTACGTTACGCCAGCGGAACCGAGGCGGTGTTCCAGGACCTGACGCCGGTATTCCACCGCACAGCCGGCGGCACCGTCGATCCGAACGACTTCGTCGACCCGCATCTGACGCCCCCCGCGCCACCGCTGCATCCCTCCGCCCCAACGATGGAGCGCATCGCCGAAGCCATCGAACCGAATGTCAGCCACCTGATGGGCGACACCAGCCGCGCACCGTAGGTTCCAATCAGGGCACGAACTTGAACACCGTCCCGGCATTGGTCGTGTCGCTCGACCGCGTGGTGCCGTAATAGACGTTGCCGACATGCAGCAGCGGCGCCTCGGGGTAGCCGCCGGCCGCACTGGCGAACGGATAGGTCTGGACGGCTCCGCTCGACGCGTTGATCCGGAAGATGGCGCCGTAAGGAGCGGTCTTGGAGCTGGCGATCGCGCCGAACAGTTTGCCGCCTGCACCCGCCAGCGGCCCTTCGAGAACGGAGCGGTTTTGGAAGCTGTGCAACGTCGTGTGGGTTGCGGAGGCAAGGTCGAAGCTGAACACAGTCTGGGGCGTGGTCCCATACAGGACGCCAAAGTCGTAAAGCAGGCCACCGATCGGGTCGCCCGGGTCGGACCCTTGGAACGTGTACAGGATGGTATGCGCGTCGGTTACCGGGTCGATCTGGTAGATCGTTCCCTGTCCGTCGACACCGCCGCCGATGCCAGCGGTCACGCCATAGAGCAACTGGTTGGCCGAGATGAGGCCGGACATCGGATCGTAGCCGTCGGTGTCGCTGAAACGGAAAATCGTCTTGAAGGCGCCACTGGCAATGTCGACCTTGAACACGCTCCCGAAATAAGCACCGTTGCCTCCCGGCGTCGTCCCGTAGAGCGCCCCATTACCGAGTGACAGGGCACAGACAGGATTGCCGCCGTCCCCGTTGCCGGTGAACTGGTGCAGGGTCGTCAGCTTGTGATTGGCCGGATCGAGCGCGAAAACCGTGCCGGCATTGTCCGGGCCGCCCGTCGACGTGGTGCCATAGAGGATGCCGCCCACATCGAGCAACGCAGCCTTTGGAAGCGCACCATCGGTGCCGTTGAACGAATACACGGTGGCGATGGCGCCGGTCTGCGGATCGACCTTGAAGACGGACCCGAGCCCGTTCGATCCGCCGCCCGAGGCTGTGCCGTACAGCGAGGCATTCACCTTGATCAGCCCGGAGGTGGTGGAGTTCTCCGGCCCGGCAAAGCTGTGAACGACCGACAATGTTCCGGTTGCAGGATCGACCGAGTAGACGACGCCATCGCCGACCGTGCCGCTGCCGGCGCCCCCTTCAAACAAGGTTCCATAGAGCAGCCCTCCCGCCTCGATCAGGGTCGTGCCCGGCTCCTCCAGGGGGTACTCGAAATTGTATATCGAAGCGGTCTGGCCGGTGGCGGGGTCGACTGAGAACAGCACCCCGCCGTAGTTCCTGGTGCCACCTTCAAAGGCGACCCCGTAGAGCAGGCCTCCGGCGCTCACGAGCCCTGCGACAATGTCGAAACCGTCGCGCTTGTCGAAGGAGTGGAGGATCACCTCCTGCCGCGTCTCCGGGTCGAAGGAGAACACGGTCCCAACATCCTTCGTGCCGCCTTCGTCCGTGGTGCCATAGAGTATCCCGCCGACATTCAGCAGCGGGGACTCGGGTTGACTACCGTCCTTGCGCTTGCCGAAACTATGCTCCAGCCGAAGGGCTGCGGTCGCCGGATCGAAGCTGAACAGCGTTCCCAGGTTCTCGGCCCCGCCATCGTATGCCAAGCCGTAGAGATGATCGCCGCGTAGGGTCAGGCCGACAGGGGTCGATCCGTCGGTTGCGGGATCGGTGAAGCTATAGACGACCTGGACCGCTCCCGAGCCTGGATCGACCGAGTAGATGCAGCTCACGCCACCGGTGCCGCAGTCCGAACCCGCGCCGTAGATCAGGCCCCGGAATTCCGCGTACAGGTTGCCGGCATAGCTCACTTGCGACGGCCAATTGAACAGCACCTGTTCGGCGCCGGTCACAGGGTCGATCGCGAAGACGGTGCCGCCACCCATGCTGCCGCCGCCCGACGCCACACCGTAGAGCTTCCCGCCAAACCCGACCAGATTACCCGGATTCGCGCCGTCCGTCGTGCCGTTCAGCGTGTGCAGGACAGTTTCAACCCCGGTCTTGAGGTCGATGCGGTAAACCGTGCCAGTACCTGGGCTGCTGAATGCCGTGGTCGTTCCGTAATACTTGCCGTCGAGCTTCGTCAGCTTGCTGTCGGGGTTATGGCCGTCATTCGCCCCCGGGATCGCGGCAATAGTACTGATCGTCGCCGCCTTGCCACCGGAGGCCGCGACCAGCCCGAACGCAAGCAACGCACAACACGACGGCCACCTGCCATAGCCGGATCTGCTGTTTGCCATGGTTGGTTCCCTCCGGCGCAAGCAGACGACGGAAAGTGCCGTGCCAACAAGTAAAAAACCCGATCGTGTTGTTCCGGCAGGTCAGCTCGAAGCGGCCAGCGCACAGGCGGCCTGGTACAGCTCGGCATCCAGGTACACCCAATCCATGATCCGGCGGCGGGTGCCGGGCGACAGCTCGGCGACAGGCGGGCGTTCGCGCGTGACGTTGAGACGGTCGATGGTGAGGGGCCGCCCGATGCGGCGCTCGTAAGCATCGGCGAAGGCGTCCATCCGCTCCTGCACGCCGACCACAGCGCAGGCTTTCAAATTCTCTATGGCGCGGGCCAGCAAATCGGCGTCTCGGATACCCTGCGAGCGGAGCTGGTGGCGCGCGTTGAGGGTGAAAGTATCGGCAAGCTGCCAGGTCATGCGGTTGAAAAACTGCTCCAGCAGCGAAACCTCGTCCTTCACGAGGACGAAATCATCGAGGCTGTATTCGCTGGCGAGCTTGGTCTGCCGCGTGATGTTGAGGCCTTTGAAGTGGATTTCGCGCCAGTAGTAATAGACCGACATGAAGCGATCGACGGGGTCGCGCAGCAGCACCACGATGCGGCCGCCCAGCGGCGCCAGGCGCGTGTAGCCGAAATGTCCGCTGATCAGGTCCCACTCCGCGGGCACGATGTCCGGCAGCTTGCTCTCGTGGTGGCTGGGAAACCGCTTCGCGCCAGGGCCGAGCGAACGTTGCAGCGCCACCCGCAATGCGGTTCCGCCGGTCTTCTCGATGTGCAAATGGAGGATGCGGGTTTCGGCGGTGGACATGCCGTTCTGATGGCACGGAAATCCGGCCTTTGCAGCAGATGGTTAGAGCTCCAGTTGCGCGCACGGCCGGGCGGCGCGGACAACCTGGAAACCAGCCGCCTCCAGTGCTGCCGCAAGATGCCGGCTGCTCGCCCCGATCAATGCGGGCGGCCCGCCGGGCACGCGCGACGCGGCCTGTTCGAGAACCGAGGCTACCTCGTCGAACGGCACCGGATCGCAGGGACTGGCGGGGAATGGCATGCATGGAGAAAAGCAGGAGAACGGACCGAGAACAAGTCTTGACGGGCGACCGCAATCCGGTGTGCCGAGGGTCCGGCGACAGCCTTTCGGCAGGAGCCTGCCGGCAGACTGGTGGGCGCGACAGGGATTGAACCTGTGACCCCCGCCGTGTGAAGGCGATGCT
>CAZZWO010000075.1:0-11067 GCA_964657885.1 uncultured Acetobacteraceae bacterium
TCGATGCCGTGCACGTCGGCGTTCACCGGGATGTGGTACTCGGAAATATTGTCGTTGGTGTAACGGGCCGATCGTTTGTCGATCTCGGTGATTTCGTGCAGGGCGGAACTGATGCCCCAGATCATGCCGCCCATCAACTGGCTGTGCGCCGTGCGCGGGTTGATGATCCGCCCGGCGGCGAATGCGCCGACTGCGCGTGGAACACGGATTTCGCAGGTGCGGGCGTGGATGCGGACTTCGACGAACTGCGCGCCGAATGCATAGGTCGTGAAGTCGGTCCGCAACGTGCCGCGGGAAATCGCCATCTGGCCGCTGTACAGCTTGGCCACGGAATCGTGCGGCTGTCCCTTGGGGACGTTTTCGGCGTAGGCTTCGATGGCGCCGCTGCCGATGCGGCTTATGGCATCGGTCAGCTTCTCGCTCGTGCTGTCATGTCCCGCAAGTTTGCCGTCGGCGAGGCTCATCGTCGCCGGGTCGTGTCCGGCGAGCGGCCCGTTGCTGGACGATGCAGCGCGGGCCAGGCGTTCCCGCAACTGCTCGCAGGCGAGCGCCACGGCGTGGACGATGCCCGATGCGTGGCTGGAGCCGGCGGCGAGGCCCGCAGGCGGCAGGTCGGTGTCGCCGATCTGCACGACGATACGGTCGATCGGCAGCCCGAGGCGCTCGGCCGCGGTCTGGGCGATGATGGTGTGTGTGCCGGTTCCGAGGTCGTGGGCGGCGATTTTCACGGTGGCGATGCCGGTCGTTTCGAGAACGATGCGCGCGGCACCGGCGCCGATATTGGCGGGATAGGCGGCCGCCGCGCAGCCCCACCCGACCAGCCAGTCGCCATCGCGATGCGACCGCGGTTCGGGGTTGCGCTGCCGCCAGCCGAATTGGCCGGCGGCGGTGTCGAAGCAACGCATGAGAGAGCGGCTGGAGAATCTCTGGCCGGTGGCGGGATCGATCTGCGTGTCGTTGATGCGGCGCAGCTCGACAGGGTCGATGCCGAGTTGTTCGGCGAGTTCGTCCACCGCGCATTCCAGCGGAAACATGTAGGGCACGTCGGGCGGTGCACGCATGAACCCCGGCGTGTTGCGGTCGGTGTGCACCACGTTGACCTTGGTCAGGATGTTCGGGCACGCGTACATCCGTGCGGTCGTTTCGGTGCCCGATACGTTGTAGTCGGACGGTCGCGAAGTGACTTCCCATCCTTCGTGACGCAGCGCCGTAAGCTTGCCGGATCGTTCGGCTGCAAGCTGGATGTGGTGCCGGGTTTCGGCGCGATAGGTGCCGATCGTGTAGCATTGGTCGCGGGTGGCGACGAATTTCACCGGGCGGCTGAGGCGGCGGGCGGCGATCGCAATCCATGCAGTGCGGGACGACGGGATGCCTTTGGAGCCGAACGCGCCGCCGATGTGCCTTGCCACGACCCGTACTTGTTTCGGGTCGATGTGCAACTGCTTGGCCACGGCGCCGCGCAGACCGTAAACGAATTGGCTCGGCTCGTACAAGGTCAGGCTGCCGTCATGCCAGACGGCGGTGGTGCTGAACAGCTCGATCGGGTTGTGGTGCTGGGTGGGCGTGCCGTAATGCTGGTCGACCTTGACGGCGGCCGATGCAAAAGCGCTGTCGACATCACCGACCTTGAAATCCTTGTGTTCGCCTGGCTCGCGCTGTTCGGACTCCGCGCCCGGGCTGTCGAAGGTGGCGGACGGTACTTCCTCGTCGTAATCGACACGGACCTTGTGCGCGGCCTCGCGTGCGGCTTCGTACGTGTCGGCCAGCACGACACCGATGATCTGGCCGTCATGCCAGATCTGGGATGTCTGCATCGTGGTGGTCTCGCCACCGGGTCCGTGCGGTGGCGGCGGGTCGGCTTCGGTGCCGACGTTCTCGTAGGTCAGGATGTCGAGCAGGCCGGGCACCGCGCGGGCGCGTTCCAGGTCGAAGCGCCGGATGCGGCCGCGCGCGATGCTGCTGGTGACGAGGAAGGCGAAGGCGGGGTTTGCGACCGGTTCGTCGGCCGCGTAGATCGCGCGGCCGGTGACCTTGGCGCGGCCCTCGATGCGCGGAATTGGTGCACCGATCAGGGCGCCTCCTGATGCGTCCGGCATTGTCTCAACCCTCCAGTTCGGCGGCCGCGAGCAGGGCGCGCACCAGGGTGCGGCGGCCGAGCTCGGGCTTGTAGGCGTTTTCGGTGTCGGTGCGGGCGGACGCGAACGCAGCCTGCGCGGCTTCGTCCGCTGTCTGCGGGGTGAGTTTGCGGCCGCGCAGCGCTGCCTCCGCCTCGTGCGAGCGCCATGGTTTGGTGGCGACCCCGCCCAGGCCGATGCGGATCTCGCGCACGGTCTCGCCGTCCATGTCGAGCCCGATAGCGGCCGAGGCGAGCGCGAACGCGTACGAGTCGCGGTCGCGGATCTTGAGATAAAGCGAGCGTCTGGCCCATGCCGCGCGGGGGACATGGACGGCGGTGATGATCTCGCCTGGCAGCAGGTTGGTTTCGATGTCTGGCCGGTCGCCGGGAAGCCGGTGCAGATCCGTAAGCTCGATGGTGCGTGCGCCGGCTTCCGATACGAGGTCGACCGTTGCGCCGAAAGCGGCGAGAACCGGCGCCAGGTCGCCGGGATAGTGGGCGATGCAGTGTTCGCCGGTGCCGAGCACGGCGAGCAGGCGGTTGCTGCCGCCGATTGCGGCACAGCCGGAGCCGGGGTTGCGCTTGTTGCACTCGTTCCAGCTCGGATCACGGAAGTAGCTGCATCTCGTGCGTTGCAGGAGGGTGCCCGCGATGCTCGCCATGTTGCGAAGCTGCGCGCTGGCCGCGGCGCGGATGGCCTGTGCGATGGCTGGCCAGTCGCGCAGGACCTCGGCGTGGTCGCCCAGCTCCGACATGCGGGCGAGGGCGCCGATGTGCAGGCCCTGCCCGTCGGCCGTGATGGCGCCGTGTTCGGTGCGCAGGCCGCCGATCTGCACCAGGCTGGCGGGATGCATGGCGCCGAGCTTCATCAGATCGAGCAGCACGGTGCCGCCGGCGAGGAATTGCGCGTGCGGTTCCGCGCCGGTGCGAACGGCTTCGGGTAGCCGGCTGGGCTGGTGGTATGCGAAGGGGGTCATGTCAGGCCCCCGCCATCGCGCGCTTCGCCTGGTTCACGGCGGCGAGGATCTTGGGGTAGGCGGCGCAACGGCACAGGTTGCCGCTCATGAAGTCGCGGATTTCGTCGTCGTTCTCCGCGTGTCCCTCATGGATGCAGGCGATCGCCGACAGGATCTGGCCGGGCGTGCAGTAGCCGCACTGGTAGGCATCGTGGTCGAGGAACGCCTGCTGCATCGGGTGCAACGGTTCGTCCTCGCCGGCGAGACCCTCGATGGTGGTGATTTCGGCCTGCTGGGCGGCGACGGCCAGGGTGAAGCAGGCGAGCACGCGCCTGCCGTCCATCAGCACCGTGCAGGCGCCGCACTGGCCCTGGTCGCAGCCCTTCTTGGTGCCGGTCAGGCCCATGCGCTCGCGCAGGACATCCAGCAGGGTGGCGCGAACGTCGATGTCCAGCGCGTGCTCGCGCCCGTTCACCTTCAGGGTGATATGCATGCGGTGCTCCCGTGATCGGCCCCCTAACAACGCACCGGGGCAAGCGTTCGAACCGCGGGAGCTTTGCCGGATCAATTTTGCCGAAGCGGCAAACGGTCAAGTGGATTTCGCCGGCATGATCCGGTTGCAGCCGGTCCAGGCACATGACACAGGCGGAACGGTACGTTATGAGATCGATTGCGTGACTCGGCTGCCGGAATAGGCCTGAACACCGCTTCCCTGGCTACGGACATGCACTTTCACGGGAAGCCGGCTGACGCAAAGCGGCGATCCGCTATTTGGCCCACGGGTCGTAGCTGCCGAAGCCCCAGACGTGGCCTTCGGGGTCGCGGGCGGCGTAGCCTCGGCCGGGGTAGCCTTCGTTGTCGTGCGGTTCGGTGACGATTTCGGCGCCGGCGCTGCGGGCTTGCGTGCAATGCGCGTCGGGGTCCGCGACATACACGTAGAGCGATACGGTGGTTCCGCCGGCTTCCGCAGGCGTCTTCCAGCCATGCAGGCGCTGTACCTCGTCGTATCGGGCGGTGCCGAGCATGACCATGCCGTCGCCGAGTACAAGTTGTGCGTGGTGGATCACCTTGGGGTCGGAATCGTCGGCGTAGACCGCGTGGCGCTCGAAGCCGAACGCACCGCACAGGAAGTCGATGGCGGCAACGGCATCGGCGTAGCGGAATCCGGGAATGATGGTGCTGGGCATGTGAACCTCCTGTTCGCTTCTGTCGTAAACCGGGGGCCCGGGGTGGGCTGACGGAGCCTAGAGGAGTTCGAACACGCTGTACACCGGGCCGGTGGGTAGCCGGTGGCCGGTGCCGACGGCAAGGATGCGGTTCAGCCAGTCGTATCGGGGTGCGGCGGTCTCGAAGGTGGGTGCGATGCGGAAGTAATAGGCGGCCGCATCGACGGGTTCGCCGCGGTCGATCTGCGCGAGGATTTCGGGCGGACCGTGGCGCAGGCCGCGATAGGTCATGCCGATCGTGTCGCCATCGGATGTTTGCAGGACCAGCCTGACATCGAGCGACAGCGCACCGTCGGCGCGTTGCGTCTGCCAGTCGCTGCCGCCGTCCAGCACCTCGCCCGACAGCCGCTCACCCTCGAAGGAACCGCCGAACACCACGCCGACCCGGCGGAAGCCGTCCGGCGCCGCGCCGATGATCTGCATCTTGCGGACCTGCAGCCGCATGACGAAAAGCGGCCGGGTGCGGATCAGCTTCAGCGTGTCGGGAAAATCGTCATCCTGCATGCCGCACCATACATCCTTATGGCCTCAGCTCTGCTCGACAATCGAGATCGTGCCGCCGCGCTCGACGATGGCGTAGCGGATGGCATCGAGCGAAGGCAGGCCGCGGGCCCTTGCGGCCGCCATCACGTCGTTCCGGTCGATGCGCAACTGCCGGAGCCGGTCCTGGTGCCAGATGCCGTTTTCGAAGATCACGACGGGCGTTCCGTCCACCCAGCGGCCGACAAGGTCGGACCGTGACTTTGCCCATGACACGAGAAGATGCATCAGGCCGATGGTGCCGATAGCCGTGAATGCCGCCACCATCGAACGATCCTCGCCGAGGACCGCGGTGATTGTTGCACCGGCGACAAGGAACAACACGATCAGGTCGAACGGCGCCATCTGGCTGGTGGTGCGCCGGCCGATCAGCCGCACGGCAACCAGCAGGATGAAGTAGGCTGCGGCCGAGCGCAGGATGACGTTCATGGCAGCACCACTTCCCGGAAGCGCAATTGCGGTTCGCCGGCAATCTGCACGGTCAGGGTGATCGGACCGATTTGCGCCGGCTTGCCATACAGCCGGATCAGGTTGTCGTGCGATGCCGCAACAGGAACGGTCAGACGGATGCCGCCGTCGGTTGCGGCCTGCCTTACCGGCTGCGGAAACATCTGGTGCAGGCCGAAAGGTTCGATGAAGTTGCTGCCGATGACCAGATCCTGGGTGCCGTCGTGCAAGGCCGGCGGCAGGTGCACGGTGACCTGTGTCGTGGTTCCGAACCGGCCGACCGGCTCGTAATCGACGGCACCTTCCGGGGTGGATGGTACTCCGGCGCGTGCATGGTCCAGCGGGCCGGCCCCGAGCGCGCCGGAGATGCCGCCGATCACGGCCAAGACCATGATGATGCGGCCTGGCATTTCGACCCAGCGCCATCGCGCTTCGAACCTGGCGTCTGCTGCGACTTCGAGTTCGCCGTTGATAAGTCCGCTTTGGCTTTGCTGTACGTTCTGGTCCACGCGGCGGAGACGCAAATGCGGGCCGGGCGTTCCCGATGCGCGCGGTGTTGTGCGGGCGCTTCCCGCGTATCCGGGCCGGCGGACTATGCGCCGGCCCGTGTCGTTCGCGTGCGTTACTCTGCGGCTTCCTTGGACTCGTCCTCGGTGCTCTCGGCGGCTTCGGTCAGCGCCTCGCCGAGTGCGCGTACCTTGTCGGCGTTCTTGCTGTCGGCCTTGCCGGCAATGGTGACGGTCTCCTTGCCGAGTTTGGCAATCAGCTTGCGGATCGCCTCGCCATCGAGTTCCTTGGCGTGCAGGTGCTTCTTCAGGCTCTCGAGATCCTTGATGATGGTCTTAACGCCCGAGGTCTCGAGCTTCTCGAGGGTCGCTTCCCAGCCTTCGATGTTCTTGACGGCGGCATTCACCGTCATGCTCTTCACGCCATCCTTGATGTGCTTGATCGTCGAATCGAATTGCGGCATTTGGCGGCTTCCTCGTCATGGTTCGCGCGCCCGCGTTCGGACACGTGCGGCCGCAAAGCGCGCGGCCCACATCGAGTTGCCGTCTCAAATTCCCTCGATGCCGCCTTGCCTTATCGGCGCGAGACGACGTGGTGACATTCTTTCCTCGAACGCTCAGTCTTTCGTTTCGAAGGCGATGTCGCGCTGGCGTTCGAGCAGGCACTCGCCGCCGTCAAGAACGAGTATCTGTCCGTTGAGGGACGGTGTCTCCAGGATGAAGCGGCATGCGGCCCCGAGTTCGGCCGGTGTCGAGCTGCGGCCGAGCGGAGGCGCGGTCCATGCGCGCCTGAAGCCGGCCTCCGTCTGCTTGCCGCTCAACAGGGTGATGCCGGGTGCGACACCGTTTACGCGGATGGCGGTCCGCGACAGTGCCTGCGCCAGCAGCCTCGTGGCTGACGCCAGCGCCGTCTTGGCAATGGTGTAGGAGAAGAAATCGGGGTTGGGCGCCACCACCTTGTGGTCGAGCATGTTGATGATGTTGCCCGGGCGGCCGGCGCAGGATGCGGCAAAGGCCTGCGCCAGGAACACCGGCGCCTCCAGGTTCGGCCCCAGATGCGCGTCCCAGCTTGCCGCGTCCATTTCGGCCAGGCTGTCGTAACGGAAACTCGAAGCGTTGTTGACCAGCGCATCCAGCGCGCCGAACTGCGCAACGCAGGCCGGGATCAGCCGCGCAACCGACGGCCGGTCGGCGAGGTCGGCCTGCAGCACGTCGGCGGCACCGCCCGCCGCGACGATGTCCCGCGCGAGATCCGTCGCATCGTTGGCGGAGCGATTGTAGTGGATCACGACGTGCCAGCCGGCATCGGCAAGCGTTCGAGCGATCGCCGCCCCGACCCGGCGCGCTCCGCCGGTGATCAGCACGCGTTGCATCAGTCGATGGCTTGGCGATGTGTCGGCGCCGGCTTTCGCCCCAGCACGGCCGCCCGAACATCGTACTGTCGTGGTTGGCCGGGCAGGGGCGAGGGCCGGCGCCGGCTTGGTGTCATGCTCAACGGCGCCGGTACACTTCCACGCCGGCTGCCGCTGCCTCGTTGAAGATGTCGGGCTTCATGACCGAAACCCGGCAAGCCTCGACACGCGGGTTGGCGAAACACACGGCGACGAGTTCGTCCACCAGGGTTTCCAGCAGGTCGGTATGCGGGCGCCCCGGCCATGTCCGGATGGCGCTGCGCACACCGTCATAGTCGATGAACGTGGCGGGGCCGGATGGAGCGGGTTCCTCGAGATGCGCGAACATCTCGACGTTCACCAGCAGCCGTGCCGGCCGTTCGGGATGCCGTTCCCAGGGGTGCAGGCCGACCCGCGCTTCCGTCTGCACATCGCGCAGAACGATCCGCGCATAGCTGCGGTCCCGGTCCCAAAGATCCTGCATTCCGGCCGCTGCCTCATACGTTCGCAAGCTCCTCCTGCGGGAGCACTTCGCCGGGCTTGTAGTAGAGTTCGGCGCATTCCTTGGCCAGCAGCCCGCCTTCGATCGTCAGGTCCTCGCGGTAGGCGTCGCGGATGAAGTCGTCGGTGTCGAGGTGGCGGTCCTCGAAATACATCGAGTGCACGTCGTTGCGCCCGGCGCCGTAAACGATGCGGCCGATCTTGGCCCAGATGCTCGCCATCGTGCACATGCCGCAGGGTTGCAGCGTGCTGTAGAGGGTGGCGCCGCGCAGTTCCCAGTTCTGCAGTGTTTCGCCGGCGCGGCGCATGGCGACCACTTCGCCGTGCGCGGTCGGGTCGTGCCGGCCATGGGTCATGTTGTGGCCTTCGCCGATGACGCGGCCATCGAGCACGATCACGCAGCCGATCGGCGAGCCGCCGGGGTTGCGCTCGCCCTCACGGGCCAGGGCGATGGCTCGCCGCATGAAATCTTCGTCGGTGTTGTCGGCCATGGGCGGTCCTAAAATGAGGGCCGCAGCCGAACGCGATGGGCCGCCGAAGGTTCGACGGTTCCGGTCGGAACGCCGGGTTCGGCGGCTCAGAAGCCGGTGAAGCCCACCGCCGGGTTCGGCGTGCCGCGATCGGCCATCGCGGGTGCGGTGCGCACGGGGCGTGGTGCGGTCTTCACCAGAGTTGCACGCCCCTGGGCACCGGGCGCGGCTTTCGCCGAGGCGGTGGCGCGGGTGGCCGAGACGTTGCCGCGCATGGACAGCAGCAGGAAGGTGATGTCGTTGCGGTTCAGGTCGATGGCGGCGTCGATCGGCGTCTGGCCGAGCACGTTTTTCGTGTCGAGCTGCGCGCCGCGGTTCAGCGCATCCTTGGCGGCGGCCAGGTCGCCGCGGGTGATGCTGTCGAACAGCGCGTCGTTGGGCGACATCTCGGCCGCCACCTTGTCGGACGGGATCACCACCGCATCCGCGTCGGGCTGTGCGCCGGGAATGGATGGCGGCGGCTCGGCGGGCTTGTCGGCCGCCTTGCCTTTCGAGCCCGAATCTTCGTCGTCCGGGTTGGTCCGGCTGGGCAGGCCGGAGCGCGAGCCGCCCAGGCCCGATCCGCCGTAGCTGCCGGCGCCGCCCACGGATGGGCCGACCTGCGCCAGGGCCGGGAGGGAGACGAGGCAGAGGAGCAGTGCGAGGCGGATCATGCCCAGGCCATATCATAACCGCGCGTGTGTTAAAAACCGGTTTCCGCCGTGTCGCCCGCTTATGTTTTCGCAGCGTGTCTCGTTACGCGGCCTCACGCCGCCAGGCGGCGAGCATCAGGCCGAGCAGCAGCGGCAGGGCCAGCCAGGCGGGCAGCAGAGGCTGGCTCGCGACGCCGGTCACCAGGTGCGCCTCCCGCCGGCGCATGCCGATCCAGCCGGGTCCGGATGCCGGATCGCCGGCCGCCACGCGGCGCAGTTGCGGTTGGCCGGCGCCGAGCCACGACACCCCGCCGCCGCTGGCCTGCACGAGCGGCCGCACGTGCTGCGCGGTCGCCCGCAGATCGGCGAACTCCTGCGGGTTTTCGAGGCCCACCGCGGCGTAGGCGAGGTGGACGCCGTCGCTCACCTGCCACACGCCCGGCTCGGGCGCGTCCATCGCACCGGCGGCGTGGCCGGGCCCGGTCTGCGCCAGTACCAGACTGCGCTCGGTGCCGGATGGCGGCGTCACCGTGACATTGGCGGCGGCCGCGTCGGACACCGAGCGGCGGTCCACCACCAGACGGCCGGCTTCCATGCGGGCGGACAGCCGGTCCTCGTCGAGCTCCGGCTCCTTCATCAGCCAGTGCGCGACGCGGCGCAGCAGCTCGGCCTGCGGGCCGCCGCCGTCATGTCCGCGCGACCACAGCCAGATCTGGTCGCTCAGCAGCATCGCCGCGCGGCCGCGATCGACATGGTTCAGCACCAGCAGCGGGCGCGCTTCCGGCCCGGTCATCAGCACCTGCCCGGTCACGTCCTCGGCCGCGATCGCCCGGTACCAAGGCCCCCAGTCTGCCGCGCCGGTGCTGCCGGGAGCGGGCGAACCGGTCAGGCCCTCGGTCACCGGATGGCGGCGGCCGAGATCGGTGATTTTGGGCACGAACGGGCCGTCGATCACGCCTGGGCCGTCGCCGGCCGGGTCCTCGCCCGCGCGCTCTTCGCCGCCAGGCCCGTTCAGGCCGGGGCCGTTGAGGCCCGTGGCATCGGCCGGCGCATGGGCAGGCAGCACGGCGCCGAGCGGGGTCTGGTCCAGGCTGCGGGCGCCGGCGAACTCCGGGCCAACGGTCAGCAGCAGGGCGCCGCCCCGCCGCACGTAGTCGGCGATGTTGCGCAGGTATTGGTGGGGCAGGATGCCGCGGTCGGTGAAGCGGTCCAGGATGATGAGGTCGAAGCCTGACAGCTTGTCCTGGAACAGCTCGCGGGTGGGGAAGGCGATCAGCGCCAGCTCGTTCAGCGGCGTGGTGTCGTCCTTCTCCGGCGGCCGCAGGATGGTGAAATGCACCAGATCGACGGCCGGGTCGGATTTCAGCAGCCGGCGCCAGGTGCGCTCGCCCTGGTTGGGCTCGCCGGACACCAGCAGCACCCGCAGCCGGTCGCGCACGCCGTTGATGCGCACGACCGCCTGGTTGTTGATCGGCGAGGCCTCGCCGGGCACCGGGTCGGTGGCGATCTTCACCAGCATCTGCCCGGCGCGGGCGATCTCCACCGGCACGGTCTGCACCTCGCCCACCGGCACGTCGGTGGTGAAAGGCGCGCCGCCGTCGATCTGCACCGTCAGCCGCGCCGGGCCGGGCGGCGGGCCACTGCCGGCGGGAGGGGTGCCCAGATCCTCGACGATGACGCGCAGGTCGAGGCTGTGGCCGACGATGCCGTAGCCGGGCGCCTCGATCACCCGCACGCGGCGGTCCCATTCCTCGGCACGGGCGGTGACCAGGGCGTGCAGCGGGCCGGCCGGGGTGGCTGGCGGCAAGTCGTGGATCTGGCCATCGGTGATGGCGGCGACGCCGGCGAGGCGTTCGGCGGGGATGTCGGCGAGGGCGCGCGTCGCGGCGGCCCAGAGCAGCGTGCCGTCATGGCCGCTTTCGGGCACGCTGACGGTGCGCAGCTCCAAGCCCGGCATGCGCGCCGCCTCGGCTTGCAGCGCGCGGGCGGCGCGGTCGGCGAGCGCCGCACGGTCGCCGACCTGCATCGATGCCGAGCGGTCCACCACCAGCAGGCCGATGTCGGACAGCCCCTGCCGGGTTTCCTCGACCACCGTCGGCCCGGCGAGGAACAGCAGCAGCACGGCGAACGCCCCGGCCCGCCATGTGCTGCCCCTCGCGCGGCGCCACAGGCCGAGGCCCGCCGCGGCGATGCACAGCACGGCAAGCGCGATCAGCAGCCAT
>CAZZWO010000075.1:11167-12443 GCA_964657885.1 uncultured Acetobacteraceae bacterium
ATGGCGGGCACGTGCACCTGGTCGCCTTTGTAGTTGCCGGTCAGGGCGTACATCACGAGGTTCACGCCGAAGCGGAAGGCGAGGGTGCGCTGGCGCTGGCCGCCCGGGATGGTCGCGTAAAGCGGCCTGCCGTCTTCGTCCTGGGCCCAGGCGGCGGCCCAGTCGTTGCTGCCGACGATCACCGGGCTGACGCTGTCGTTGCTGCGGTCCTGGTCCTGCTGCACCCAGACGGTGTCGCCGTCGTAACGGCCCGGGAAGTCCTGCAACAGGTAGAAGGCGTGCGCGAGCACGTGCGCCGAGGTCAGCGGCGTGAGGCGCGGGATGTCGAGCCCCTGGCCGATCCGGCGCAGCGCGGCGCCGGTATCGGGCGCCATGCCGGCGCCGGAGCCGGCCGAATCGGTGCCGCTGCCGCGCAGGTCGATCACCACGATGCCGCCGGCATGCATGTAGCCGTTGAGGGCAGCGATAGCGGCTGGCGAGGCGGCGGCGTCGGCGGTCAGCGGGTAATACAGCAGCGGGAAGAAGCTGAGGTCATCATGGCCCGGCACCACCGGCAGCGGATCGGCGAGTACGGCGGCGGTGCGGTTGTTCACGTAGTCGGACAGCCCCGCCAGGCCGGCGCGCGACGTCGCATCGACCTGTGCGTCGCCGGTGACGACATAGGCGAGGTGGGTCGCCAGGGCCGGGCTTTCGGCATGCGCGGTGCCCCCGGCCAGGAGTGCCACCGCCAGGACGGCCATGGTGCGGCGGCGGAAACCGGGCGGCCCGATCCGCTCGGGCAGGCGGCCCTCGGGCAGCATGCTGTCGAGCAGGCCGCGCAGCCACAGCGTCAGCACCATGTCGGCGCACAGCAGGGCGACCGCGATGCCGATCAGCCAGGGTCCGGCCGGGCGCTCCCGCGGGGCGCTGTCCAGCGACAGGCTGGTGGCGCCGGCGATCGGCGGCATCGCCGCGAGGGCGATGGGCGCGGTGCCGAGGTTCAGCGCGTGGCGGTCGCGCTCGGGACCGTAGAGGCCGGGTGGATGCGCGGGTGACGGGAGCGCCGCCGCCATCTCGCGCGCCGCAATCGGGCGGGCAGCGGGCGGCGGGCTGCCGAGAACGCCGGACCCGTCGAGCGACAAAGCGGGGGACAGCATGCGCGCATCGTCGGTGACCGCGACGCCGGCCGACCGCTGCACCAGCCGTCCCAGCATGTCCACGAACAGCCCGGACAGCGGCAGGCTGGACCAGTCGGCGTTCGCGGTGACGTGGAACAGCACCACCTCGCCGGAGCCGA
>CAZZWO010000076.1:0-12372 GCA_964657885.1 uncultured Acetobacteraceae bacterium
CTTCCGCCATCACGCGGCAGGTCTTCACCGCCCAGCGGCACGCATGCACATTGGCGGAAGGCGCTTCGCTTTTCCGCCCTACGGTGGGCTGACCGATGGCTTCACTCAAGGACCTGCGGGGGCGGATCAACAGCGTCAAATCGACGCGGAAGATCACCTCGGCGATGAAGATGGTTGCGGCGAGCAAGCTGCGCCGCGCGCAGGCTGCGGCGGAAGCGGCGCGTCCCTATGCCGAGCGGATGTCGGCGATGCTGTCGCGGCTGGCCGCCAACGTGGCCGGCACGCCCGGCGCGCCGCGGCTGCTGGTCGGCACCGGCCGCGACCAGGTCCATCTGGTGATTGCCATGACCGCCGATCGCGGCCTTGCGGGTGCGTTCAACTCGGGTGTCGGACGGCAGGCGCGCACCCTGGTCCGGCGGCTGCTGAGCGAGGGCAAGACCGTCAAGATTCTTGCCGTGGGCCGTAAGGGACGCGATTTCCTGCGCCGCGAATTTGCCAGCTCGATCAGCGGCGACCTGGCACTCGGTGGCCGCAAGACGATCGAGTTCGCCGCGGCAAAGGATGTCGCCGACCGCGTGTTCGCGATGTTCGAGGCCGGCGAGTTCGACGTTGCGACGATCGTGTACAACCGTTTCAAGTCGGTGATCGCGCAGATCCCGACCGAAATGCAGATCATCCCGCTGCCGGTGCCCGAAGTCGCCGAAGACGACGTCAAGGGTCCGCGCGCGGTCTATGAGTTCGAGCCGGACGAGGAGACCATCCTGCTCCGCCTGCTGCCGCAGAACCTCGCCATCCAGATCTACCGCGCCATGCTGGAAAGCAACGCCGGCTTCTACGGCGCGCAGATGACCAGCATGGACAACGCCACCCGCAACGCCGGCGACATGATCCAGCGCCTCACGCAAAACTACAACCGCACCCGCCAGGCCAACATCACCCGCGAGCTGATCGAAATCATCTCCGGCGCCGAAGCCCTGTAGGGCGGAAAAGCGAAGCGCCTTCCGCCGATTGCGATTTCGGTCGTAGTACGGTGGACGGTGTGGCCAGCGTGTGATTGGCGGAAGGCGCTGCGCTTTTCCGCCCTACGGCCTTGGTTCCTGCCTCCTCTAGCGCGAAGACTCTCTTTTCCTTAAACACCCACCCAAACTAACGGGGTCTGGGGCCGGCTGGCTCCAGCGGGGTCAAGGGGCAGAGCCCCTGCCTTGCCTTCAACGGAGCGTAAACACGATGGCAACCAACTCAGTAGGCCGCGTTTCCCAGGTGCTGGGCGCCGTGGTTGACGTTCAGTTCGAGGGCGACCTGCCCTACATCCAGAACGCGCTGCGCTCCAGGATCGGCGACCGCGAGCTGGTGTTGGAAGTCGCGCAGGAGCTGGGCGAGCGCACCGTGCGCTGCATCGCCATGGACAGCACCGACGGCATGGTCCGCGGCTCCGAAGTGATCGACACCGGCAAGCCCATCACCGTGCCGGTCGGCCCGGAGACGCTGGGGCGCATCCTGAACGTGATCGGCGAGCCGATCGACGAGCGTGGCCCGGTCGGCGCCGCCCGCTCCAGCCCGATCCATCGCCAGGCGCCGTCCTTCGAGGACCAGGCGGGTGCGGTCGAGGTGCTGGTCACCGGCATCAAGGTGGTCGATCTGCTGGCGCCCTACCTCAAGGGCGGCAAGATCGGGCTGTTCGGCGGTGCGGGCGTCGGCAAGACGGTGCTCATCCAGGAGCTGATCAACAACATCGCCAAGGGCCATGGCGGCGTGTCGGTGTTCGCCGGCGTGGGCGAGCGGACGCGCGAGGGCAACGACCTCTATCACGAGATGATCGACGCCGGCGTCATCAAGCTGGGCGACAACACGACCGAGGGTTCCAAGGTGGCGCTGGTCTATGGCCAGATGAACGAGCCGCCCGGCGCCCGCGCGCGCGTCGGCCTGACGGGTCTGACGCTCGCCGAGTATTTCCGCGATGAGGAAGGGCAGGACGTGCTGTTCTTTGTCGACAACATCTTCCGCTTCACCCAGGCGGGCGCCGAAGTGTCCGCGCTGCTGGGCCGCATCCCGTCCGCCGTGGGCTATCAGCCGACGCTGTCCACCGACATGGGCGCGCTGCAGGAGCGCATCACCAGCACCAAGAAGGGCTCCATCACCTCGGTGCAGGCGATCTACGTGCCGGCCGACGACCTCACCGACCCGGCGCCGGCAACCTCGTTCGCGCATCTGGATGCGACGACCACGCTGAACCGCGCGATTTCCGAGAAGGGCATCTACCCGGCGGTCGATCCGCTCGACAGCACGTCCCGCGCGATGGACCCGCGGATCGTCGGCGAGGAGCATTACCAGGTCGCCCGCGACGTGCAGCGCGTCCTGCAGACCTACAAGAGCCTGCAGGACATCATCGCCATTCTCGGCATGGACGAGCTGTCCGAGGAGGACAAGCTGATCGTGGCCCGCGCCCGCAAGATCGAGCGTTTCATGAGCCAGCCCTTCCACGTGGCGACCGTGTTCACCGGCCTCGAAGGCAAGTTCGTGCCGATCGCCGACACCGTCCGTTCGTTCAAGGAGATCGTCGAGGGTAAGCACGACGACCTGCCCGAGGCGGCGTTCCTGATGGTCGGCACCATCGAGGAGGCCCGTGAAAAGGCCGAGAAGATGAAGGTTTCGGCCTAGTCCCATGCCGATTGATCTGGAAATCGTCAGCCCCGCCCGGCTGGTACTCAGCCGCGCGGTCGATATGGTGGTGATGCCCGGCTACGAGGGCGACCTCGCCGCCATGGAGAACCATGCGCCGATGATCACCCTCCTGCGGGGCGGCGTGATCGCGCTGTATCAGGGTGGCGCGGTCACGGACCGGCTGTTCGTCGGCGGTGGCTTCGCCGAGATCACGCCGGATCGCTGCACCATCCTGGCCGATGACGCGGTTCCGGTCGCCGAGCTGTCGGCGATCCAGGCGCGTGACCGCCTGGCCGACGCGGAACGCGCCTGGACCGAGGTGGACAAGGCCGACATCAACGCGCGCGATGCCGTGCTCGATCGCCTGCAGTCGACTCGCGAGGCGGTGCGCGTGGCTGAAGCAGGGTAACCCGGCGCCCGTCAACCGCAGGTCACACTACATCCGTCTGCTGGATCGGCCTGTGGCGATAGCGCAACAGGTGCGGCTTCGGCGCTTTCCGCGTCCGGCAACCAATGGCATCTTTCAGCGGTTCGTTTGGCCGGCGCCGGAGCGGGGCGCCTGGACAAGCCCACCGCCACGCCACGGCGTCATTGCAATGAGACAAAACACCCGATGAAACATTGGCGGATCGAAGAGGTCTGTTGGGACAAGTTCGACCCGGGCCGCGTCGATCCCGAGATCGTGCCGTTGGTCAAGGCAGCGGCCATGGTCGAACGCAACGGCGTCGATTACGGCACCTACCTGAACCGCGTGTTCGTCGATGACCCCGATTTCCGCGCCGCCGCCGACCGCTGGTCGGTCGAGGAGGTGCAGCATGGCGACACGCTCGGCCGCTGGGCGATGCTCGCCGACCCGTCATGGGATTTCGAGGCGGCTTTCGCGCGCTACAAGACCGGTTACCACCTGCCGTTGCTGGACGCCGACCTGTCGGTGCGCGGGTCCCGCACCGGCGAGCTGATCGCGCGCTGCATGGTGGAGAGCGGGACCTCCAGCTACTACTCGGCACTCGGCGATGCCACGGACGAGCCGGTCCTGCGCGACATCTGCCGGCTGATCGCCGCCGATGAGTTCCGCCATTTCAAGCTGTTCTACGACCACATGAAGCGGTACCTGGGCCGCGAGCGCATCGGGCTATGGCAGCGCATGCGCATCGCTCTCAGCCGTATCGGCGAGAGCGAGGACGATGAACTGGCTTACGCGTTCTACTGCGGCAACGCGCCTCCGGAAGCGGCGTATCGCCACGAACAGGCGATTGCCGGCTACATGTCGCGTGCGATGACGATGTACCGTTACCGCCACCTGGAACGTGCGGTCGGCATGATCCTGAAGGCGATCGGCCTGCCGCCGCGCGGGCGCCTGTCGGCCGCCGCTGCACGCGGCGCCTGGTGGCTGATGCGGTCCCGCCGCGACAAATTCCGCCGGGTGATCAATCGCCCGGATGGCGGGTTGGTCGCTCCGGCGTAAGCCCCGCCCTCCGAGGTCTAGGCAGCGCTTCCCATGCCGCTGCCCAACGCTGTGCCGACCCCCATCGCCGTGCTGACGACCGTGGCCATCCGCGCGGCACTCACATAGGTGCGCAGGTCGGTGATGGTGGCCGACCGGCGCACCGCCTCGATCGGGATGACCGCGGTCGCTGCGGATGGCGTAACCGGCAGGTCGTGCAGCACTGCCACCAGCGCCTCGCGCAGGCTTCCATATTCGCCGATGTCCCGGCCGGTCAGGCAGCACCAGGCGCGGATGCTCTCGCCACGGCGGGCGAAACCCCAGCGGGACCATGCGTCACCGCGTTTGTAGACGCTGAGGAAGTTCCCGACCTCATCATCGTCGCCCTCGTCGCGATCATGGATCACCATACGATCGTAGCCGGCGCTACGAGCGGCTTCACGCAACTCAGTCAGTTCCATCCTGTCGCGCGGTGTCAGGCACGGCACGCAAACCATTGACTTTGCTACAACCCGGCGGGCGGCAAAGGCGACAACGTTACCTGAAACCTCGTACTGGAACTCGACCATGGGTTCGCCCACCGGGTGATTTGCTGCAAACATCCTTAACATAAACTTCTCGTGAGCGTATGTGATACGTTTCACACACAGGGGGTATTTACGAAGCCCTAATGAATGGCGTGGCATTTAAGCCGGTTGCGTTTCCACCGTGTACGTGGAAGCGCGATAGTCGCTAAATGGGCGACGAATGTGGCGGATCTGTGGGCGCAAGCAGCCGGTAGCCGACACCGGGCTCGGTCGTCAGCAGCCGGGCGGCCTCAAGCCCGAGCTTTTGCCGCAGATGTCCCATATACACACGCAAGTACTGCACATCGGCAGTATGGGCCGGTCCCCAGACCGCGGTGAGCAGTTGCCGATGGGTGATCACCCGGCCAGGGTTACGCACCAACATGGCCAACAGGTCGTATTCTCTGGGGGTTAGCGTGATCGGCTCGTCATTCACGTGAACTTGCCGGTTATGCAGGTCCACACTCAGGGCACCATGGACGAAACTGGCCGGCGCGGGGCTGCCGCCGCCCGCCTGGCGGAGTGCCGCACGCACACGCGCCATCAGCTCACCCATGTCGAAGGGCTTCTCGATGTAATCGTTGGCGCCCGCGTCGAGCGCCCGGATCTTTTCGGCGGACCGGTCACGCGCCGAAAGCACGATCACCGGGGTCGAGGCGAAGCCGCGCAGGCGCTCCAGGACGTCCTGGCCGTCCATATCCGGCAGCCCGAGGTCAAGCAGAACGAGCGCGGGTGGCAGGCCGGCGGCCTCGCGCAACGCCTCGGCACCGGTATCTGCCCGGGCCACGGCGTAGCCGGCGGCTTCCAGCGTTGGCCGCAGGAAGCGGTGGATCTGCGGCTCGTCGTCCACCACCAGGATCAGCGGCTGCACCGCAAGGTCGGCAATCACGGCGCAACCGGCAGCCGGACGAGCAGGGTCGTTCCGGGTGCTCCCCCGGGGAAGGCGTTCTGCCGCGGGCTGAGCGCCTCGATCCGGCCGCCCATCGCCTCTGTCAGGCCGCGCGCGATCGCCAAACCCAACCCGGTGCCTGGCACCGTGCGGTCCTCCCGCCGCGCCCGGTAGAAGCTGTCGAACACGTGCGGCAGGTCGGCGGCGGCAATGCCCGGCCCGTCATCGCTGACCGAAAGGCACACCGAGCCGGCCTCCAGCCGCGCCGACACCTCCACCGGGGCGTCCGGCGGCCCATACTTCGCAGCGTTTTCCATGACGTTGACCAGCACCTGTTCCAGCAGCGCCGGATCGGCCAGCACCTCGGGCAGCGTGGCCGGCAGGTCGCTGCGCACCCCGGCCAGCCCCGGAACCCGCGACGCCGCTCCGGCGACCGCTTCGGCAAGCCCTACCGCTTCGACGCGCGGCACGATCTCGCCGCTTTCCAGCCGCGTCATTTCGGTGATGTTGGACAGGAAACGGGTCACCCGCACGGTGTCCTGCTCGATGCTCGCCAGCAGGTCGCGGCGGATCTCCGGGGATAGCGTGTCCCAGCTGGTGCGCAGCGAGCCGGCGGCGCCGCGGATGCCGGTCAACGGCGTCCGCAGATCGTGGCTCAGGCTGTTCAGCAGCGCGGTGCGCAGCTTCTGGGTCTCCGCCTGCGCCTCGGTGCGGGCGGCCGCCGCGGTCAGGCGAACCCGCTCCAGCGCCGAGGCAGCCTGGTCGGCGAGTGCCCGCAGCGATTGCGACGACGATTGGTCGAGGCCGCCTGACGGCCGGATGCCGAGTGTCCCCAGCCTGTCGCGCGCGGTGCGCAGCGGGATGAAGCGCCACGCCGCGCTGGGCAAGGTGGCGGTGCCGCGGCCGGTCTGTTCCTGGCGCGAGAAGCTCCATCGCGCGGCCGCCCAACTGCCATCGTCCATGGTGTCGAGCGAGGCCGGCTCCGCCGCCCGGATGTTCAGGTCCTCCCCCTCGGCCACCAGGACCAGCGCAGGGGAGACGATCTCGGCCGCCAGCCGCGCCACTTCGGCCAGCAGTTCGGGCTCGGTCGCCGGCTCGCCGAGGCGTCGGGTGAACGCCGAAATCCGCCGCAGGCTCTCGATGCGGCCCTGTGCGCCCGACGCCTCGCGGCGCACCCGGCTCGCCAGCCAGCCGGTGGCGGCGGCCACACTCGCGAACACCAGAAGGGCGATCACGTCGCGCGGCTCGGCGATGGTCAGCCGGCCGACCGGCGGGATGAAGAAGATGTTCCAGCACAGGAAGCCCAGCGCCGCGGTGCCCAGCGCCACCGCCAGCCCCCACAGCGTGGCCGAGCCGACCACCACCGCCAGGAACAGCATGCCGAGCGCCTCGTGCTCCAGCCAGCGGTGCAGGATCTCGCCCGCCGCGACCACCGACCCGACGAGCGCCGCGCTCGCCACCCAGGGCAGCCAGCCCTTCGTCCACGTGCCGATCCGCCAAGCCGCGCCGGGCGCCACCTCCGACCCGAGGAACTGCGCCGCGGGCACCACATGCAGCGAGAACTCCGGGGCGGCCCGTGCGAGCGTTCCGGCGAGCGTGCGGCCGGTCAGCCGCCGCCAGCGCGTGGGTGCGCCGCGGCCGATCACCAGATGCGTCACGTTGCGGGCGCGGGCGATCTCCAGCGTGTCCGCCACCAGCTTGCCGCCGGCGCGGATCTCCACCTCGGCGCCGAGGCTGGCCGCCATGTCCAGCGCGGGCTGGGTCGCCTCGACGCCGTCACGGCGTTCCAGATGGAGCACGAGCCACGGCGCATGCAGCGCATCGGCGAGGCGCTTGGCCTGCCGGACCACGGCCTCCGCACCGGCATCGGTGCCGACCAGCGCCAGCACGCGGTCGCCGGCCGGCCAGATGCCGGGCACCGCGTGGGTGCGCATGTAGCTGAGCACGTCGCGGTCGACCCGCTGCGCCGCGCGCCGCAGGCCAATCTCCCGCAGCGCCGCCAGGTTGCCTTCACGGAAGAAGCTGTCGAGGGCGCGGGCCGCGACGTCGGGCCGGTAGATCTGGCCGTCGCGCAGCCTGGTCCGCAGCTCCGCCGGCGTCACATCGATGAACTCGATCTCGTCGGCCATCTCCATCACGCGGTCGGGCAGCGTTTCGGTGACCCGAACGCCGGTGATGCGGGCAACATCGTCGTTGAGGCTTTCGAGGTGCTGCACGTTCAGCGTCGCCCAGACGTTCACCCCCGCTTCCAGCAGCTCCGCCACGTCCTCCCACCGCTTGTTGTGCCGGCTGCCCGGGGCGTTGGTGTGCGCCAGCTCATCGACCAGCAGCAGCGCCGGCGCACGTGCCAGGGCGGCATCGACGTCGAACTCCTCCAGCACCTGGCCGCGATAGGCGATGGTGCGGCGGGGCAGGATCGGCAGGCCGCCGATCTGCCGCTCGGTGCCCGCGCGCCCATGCGTCTCCACCACGCCGATCACCACGTCGAGCCCGCCGGCCTGGGCCTGCTGTGCCGAGGCGAGCATCTCCCACGTCTTGCCGACGCCGGGCGCCGCCCCGAGGAACACCTTCAGCCGGCCGCGATGCTCGTGCGAGACGGCGGCCAGCAGCGCATCGGGGTCGGGCCGTAAATCCTGCTGGGTCATGGTCAACCTCGGAAAAGCCGGACGAAGGCGCTCAGTTCGTCGCCGTTCAGGTCCGACACCGCCCAGAATGACATGCCGTCCTGGTGCCAGTTCAAGGTGTGGTAGCCGTTCACCCCGCCCGTAAGCGGCGTTTCAGGCTGGGAGGCTCCGCTCTCCGGCCACACCAGCACATCGATGACATGGTTACGGCGCCGGTAGATCAGGGCGGCGGCCGGGTGGCCCGCGATGTAGTCCAGCCGCCCGCCGGTCAGGGGGAAACCTGCCGCGGCCAGGTCGTGCACCGGTGGAGCGAAATCCACGCGGCCGTCGAACCACGGCTTCACCGTGTGCTGGTCCGTCGAAACCACGTCGGTCAGGTGCCCCGGCTGCAAGGCGCGGATATGGTCATCGACCACCAGTGCCGCCAGCGTGCCCGGCGCAGAGGGCCCTGGAGAGAAGCCGGGCCTCGCCCCGAGCAGCGCCAGTGCGAGGCACGCCGCCAGGGCGAAGCCGGACGCGAACCCCCATGCCGGCGTGCGTCGCTCGGGCGGCGGGCGCGGGTCACCGGTTGCTGCCCCGGTTTGCGCCGCTGATGACAGACGCTGTTGCAAGCCGGCCCGCAGCCGCTCCGGCACCGGGAAATACGGCGCGTCCCGGCGAATGCGCTGCGACAGACCGGTGAGCTGGTCCTGCAAGGCGGCACAGGCGGCACAGCCGGCGACGTGAGCCGCCACCCGCGCCGAATCGGCCGGCCCGAGCTCGCCGTCGATCCCGGCCTGCACCAGCAGGGGCATCCCGGTGCATCCATCGCCCGTCACTGCGGCCGCTCCCGGCACGGCGGAGCGGCCGAACCCTGGCCGAGCAGCATCTGCCGCGCCCGAAACAGGCGCGACATCACGGTGCCGACCGGAACGCCGGTCACTTCGGCCACCTCGCGGTAGGACATCTCCTCCAGCTCGCGCAGCACCAGGCACTCGCGCAGTTCGGGCGGCAGGCGGGCCAGCGCCGGTTCCAGCGCCGCCTCGCGCTCACGCTCCGCCAATGCGGCCTCGGGGTCCGGCGCCGGATCGGCCAGCGTGAGCGGCCCGGCGGGGACGTCGCCTTCCGCATCGGGCCGGGTGTCATCCAGGCTGGCCGTCATCCGTGTCCGTCGCACCTCCAGGGCATCGTAGGCACTGCGCCGCACGATCCGCAGCAGCCAGGCGCGCGGGTCACCGCCCCGGTAGCTGGCGAAGTAACCCAGCGCACGCAACACCGCGTCCTGCACCAGATCCTCGGCCAGCGCCGGATCGCGCACCAGCCAACGCGCCAGGTTATGCGCCGCGTTCAGATGCGGCAGCATCAGGCGCTCGAACTCGGTGTCCCGGCGCGAACTCATGGTGTGGCCGCGTCCGCTCCCGACACGCCGCCGGGCAACAGCGCCTAGCGCGCGACCACGACAATGCCCTGCATGTGCGGGTGCAGCGAGCAGAAATACGCGAACCGCCCCGGATGGTCGAAGGTGACCGCGTAGCTGTCGCCGCTGTCGAGCGGCGGCGACTTCATCACGCGGGGCAACGCTTCGCCGGTGACGGTGTGCGGGATGTCGTCGCGGTTGGTCCACGTCACCCTGGTGCCCGGCCTCACCACCAGCTGCGCCGGCGAGAAGCTGAAATTGTCGATGGTCACCACCGCGCTTTCGGCTCTCGCGCCGGAACCGGTTCCAGCGGTCTGGGGGTTCGTAGCCGAGCTGGTTTCCACCGTGGCCCCCATTGCAGCTGGCGCGACCGGGAGCGGTCCCGCGAGCCCGAGCGGCACACCGAGCAGCAACGCTGCCCGGATCGCCGCAATCCTGACCATCCGGCTCATGCTGCGAGCGTCGCATCGACGGTGGCCAGTCCCGCGCCGCCTTGCACGTGACGCACCTGCGTGATGCCGAGCATCGAGCGCAGGCGGCCGGGCGGCAGGTCCTTGATCGGTCCGGGCGAGGGCGCGGTGCCGGGCGCCGGCTGCGGGAACGCGGTGGACCGCGCGGTGTGGAAGGCCAGGTTGCCTTCCACCTTCTGCATGATCTGGTGGATGTGCCCGTTCAGCACCGTCACCGACCCGAAGCGCCGCAACAGGGTCAGTGCCTGTGCGCCATCCTCGGTGCCCCAGCCCCAGGCCTCGCTGACGGTCCATAACGGCACATGCGCCAGCACCACGATCGGCTGGCTGGCCGCCCGTCCCGCCAGGTCGGTGCGGAGCCAGGCGAGCTGGTCCGGCCCGAGATGTCCGAGACCGCCCGCCTTCAGGTTCTGCACGTTGTTCAGCGCCACGAAATGCACGCCTTGCTGGTCCCAGCTGTACCAGCCCGACGGCGCACCGGGGGTGAAGGCGGCGAAGAAATCGCGTCCATCGTCCACCAGCACGTCGTGCTCGCCCGGCACGTAATGCACGTCCAGCCGCGCGGTCCCGATGATCTGCCGCGCCGTATCGAACTGCGCCGGCTTCGAAAGATGGCTGACATCGCCGGTGTGAACCATAAACCCCGCATCGCCGCGCACCCGCGAGACCAGCGCCACCGCCTCGGTCAGCGTGCCCGCCGTGTCCATGTTCGGCGGATGGGCAAACCCGATATGGCTGTCGCTGATCTGGATGAAGCTCAGCCCGCCGGATGTGCCGGCCGGGGTTGCCGCCTCCGCGTGCCCGATCAGCCGCGACACCGGCACCCCGCCCGCCACCGTCCAAAGCACGCCCGCGCCCGCCCAAACCATGCATTCCAGCGCCTGCCGCCGCGCCATGGCAGCTGCGCCGTCACTCCGGTGCGCGTGTAGGTCTTCGCTGCTGTCGTCCATCGGCATTCTCCCAAGGTGGTCCCGATGAGCAGACCGCCGGAGAACCCGATTTATTCACGCGCGGAGCGTCGTTTGTGCAGCATCGATGCTGCCGCATCCGGGTCGACTACAGTGAAAGTATGCGTCAGGCCGAGTTGTCCGGCGTTTGTCTCGAGATTCTAATGGGAGCAGACTTCAGACGGTGAACACACTAAACGCCGACCAGGTTCCCCGAATATATCAGAACTTGTTTCGGCTACATGCTTGACCCAGGCCCTCCGCCGGGACGGCTTCAGCCTAGAAGATAGGCGCGGTGCACGATCATGTTGCGGGAAATCGGGGCAGCAGTTACGGCTAGGCCGGCCCGGCGGGAACGCGGCGAGTTGGTAGCTCACCGCGCCCGTCCCGATGAGGGGGCACCAGCCAAGGTACGGCTCCGTGACTTTTGGAGAGGCGGGAGCCGTCCCTTGGCGACCCGACATACCCCTGATTCGGTGGATCGCAGAAGATGAGGACGCAAAGCCACACAGCAGTCGCGCAAGTCGCCGGGTTTTGGCGTAGCGGCAATCATCATTGAGTTGTAGCAACTAAACCACGCTGGTACAAGCGGGACATGCGGTCAGCCCTAACATCAGGAAGCGAGGCGAAGCGTTACTATCACGAGAGTAGGAACCCGCTCACATAAGTAGAAGACGTGGAGACGGAGATTGAGCCGTATAGAAAGATTAGCGAAAGAAATCAAGTATGCAGGTGATTACACGAAAGTAGTATTCGATTTATGCAAAAATATACTCACCATAGGGGCGATTTACTACATATCCGATCGGTTTAGTCATGCGCTTGCGGTGTGCGCCACATTCTTTTTAGTTGGCGTTCTAATAACCCCGTTATGTTCCGCATTATTAGCTATAATACTGCCTATATCCTGGAGTGACAATCGCTTCTCGATATATTCTGTAATAATTAGGTTTGTTTTGATAGGGCCAATAATGTATTTGTTGTCAGACTCGATAATGAACGCGGTATCTTTTATCGCAAAAAAGTAATCGGCTAATTGATGCACTGATCCGAAAATATCGATGGGGGTGCGGAGGTGTGAAGTCCTCGCTACTCTTAACGTCAGCGCGCGCTGGCGCTAAAAGACGACATCGAGCGCTCGCCAACGCGTTCGCTCGACATCCGCATCGATCAGCCAACGTCAGCCTTGCTGCGTCATATCGTTTGGCGGCCGCATCCTGGCAAACTGTGTTCCTAGCAGCTTGTATGAGTCAAGACCTTTGCAAAACGGCTTGGCACTACCTGGACGTGGTCGCCAGCGCTTTCCAACGCTCTTCGTTAACGCCCTTTGCAAGCAGCCAGATCATCAGCAATGCCTCGGCGAGGAACCCGAATG
>CAZZWO010000077.1:0-12219 GCA_964657885.1 uncultured Acetobacteraceae bacterium
TGCTCAGCACCATCGTGCTGATGGGCATGGGCGAGCCGCTGTACAACTACGAGAACGTTGCGCGCGCCATGCAGATCGTGATGGACGGCGAAGGCATCGGCCTGTCGCGCCGCCGCATCACGCTGTCCACATCGGGCGTGGTGCCGATGATGGACCGCGCCGGCGCGGAGCTCGGTGTCAACCTCGCGGTGTCGTTGCACGCGGTGCGCGACGATTTGCGCGACGAGCTGGTGCCGTTGAACCGAAAATATCCGATTGCCGAGCTGATCGCCGCGTGCCGGCGCTATCCCGGCGCCACCAACGCGCGTCGCATCACTTTCGAATACGTGATGCTGCGCGGGGTGAACGACAGCGAGGCCGATGCACGCGAGCTGGTGCGGCTGATCGCCGGCATTCCGGCCAAGGTGAACCTGATCCCGTTCAACCCATGGCCGGGTGCGGTGTACGAACCGAGCAGCGGCAACGCGCTGCATCGTTTTGCAAAGATCGTGATGGATGCCGGGTTCGCGTCGCCGATACGCACGCCCAGGGGCCAGGACATCCTTGCCGCGTGCGGCCAATTGAAAACCGAAAGCCAACGCATTTCGCAGGCACGAAGCGTTCGCGCGGAGTAGGCCCGGAGCACTCCCCGAACAGGCTAAAGCTGCAGACCCATCACGTGGTCGTCGAAGGTCGATGCGCCGACCTGGAAACGGCGGTCGCCGATCGGCCTGAAGCCCTGGCGCTGGTAGAAGGCGATGGCGCGGGTGTTGGCTTTCAACACACCGAGCACGACCTGCGGTGCATGCCGGGCACGCGCTTCCTTAATCGCCGTCCGCATCAGACGATGCCCTACCCCGCCGCCGTGAAAGCGTGACAGCAGGTAGATGCGCTGCACTTCCAGATCGTTCGGGCCAGGGTCGATATCGGGCAATGTTGCAGGCATCAGCACAAGGTAACCGACAGCCGCAGCTTTCGCCGTTTCTGCCAGCCAGATAGCGATGGCCGGGTCGGCGAGCCACGCCTCGTAGACCGCAATGCTGTGCCGGTTCGTGCAATGTGCAACGATGTCCGGCCCAGGCACCTTGTCGGCGTAAGTCTCCAGCATCGTGGCGGCACCGACCAGCGCCAAAGCCGGCGCGTCGTCCGGACCGGCGCGACGCAAAACCGGCGTGCTGTCGATCGGGCTCGCGCCGGACACGGGAGTTGTCGATCAGGTGTTCATGGCGTCGAAGAAATCCTGGTTCGACTTGCTGTATTTCAGCTTGTCCAACAGGAAATCCATGCCATCGCTGGCGCCCATCGGGTTCAGGATGCGGCGCAGCACCCACATCTTCGACAACGTGCCCTTGTCCACCAGCAGCTCTTCCTTGCGGGTGCCGCTCTTGGTGATGTCGATCGCCGGGAACGTGCGCTTGTCGGACAGCTTGCGGTCCAGGATGATCTCGGAGTTGCCGGTGCCCTTGAACTCCTCGAAGATCACTTCGTCCATGCGGCTGCCGGTGTCGATCAGCGCGGTGGCGATGATGGTCAGCGAACCGCCTTCCTCGATGTTGCGCGCGGCGCCGAAGAAGCGCTTCGGCCGTTGCAACGCGTTGGCATCGACACCGCCGGTGAGCACCTTGCCCGATGACGGCACCACGGTGTTGTAGGCGCGCGCAAGGCGCGTGATGCTGTCGAGCAGGATCACCACGTCGCGCTTGTGCTCGACCAGGCGCTTGGCCTTTTCGAGCACCATCTCGGTCACCTGCACATGGCGGGTCGCCGGCTCGTCGAAGGTGCTGGCGACAACCTCGCCCTTCACCGTGCGGGCCATGTCGGTGACCTCCTCCGGCCGCTCGTCGATCAGCAGCACGATCAGGAACACTTCGGGATGGTTGGCCGAAATGGCCGTCGCGATGCTCTGCAGCATCACCGTCTTGCCGGTGCGGGGCGGCGCCACGATCAGCGCGCGCTGACCCATGCCGATCGGCGCCACCAGGTCGATGACCCGCGGCGTGTTGTCCTTTTGCGGACCCTTGGCCGAGCTCTGGAAGTTCTCCATCTCCATGCGCAGCCGGCGATCGGGATAGAGCGGCGTCAGGTTATCGAAGTTGATGCGGTGTTTCACCGCCTCGGGATTTTCGAAATTGACGTTGTCGAGCTTCAGCAGCGCGAAGTAGCGCTCGCCGTCCTTCGGCGCGCGGATCTGGCCATCCACCGTGTCGCCGTTGCGCAGGCCGTAGCGGCGCACCTGGTTGGGACTGACATAGATGTCGTCGGGACCCGGCAGGTAGTTGGATTCCGGGCTGCGCAGGAAGCCGAAGCCGTCCGGCAGGATTTCCAGCGTGCCGTCACCGTAGATCGCCTGGTCGCTCTCGGCGAGGTTCTTCAGGATCGCAAACATCATGTCCTGCTTGCGCAGGCTGGATGCGTTCTCGATGGACAGGGATTCGGCGAAGCTCAGCAGGTCGGCCGGTGATTTGGCCTTGAGTTCGGCGAGATGCATTGAATACGGCCTCGGATCATGCGGGTCGGAAAGGGAGCCGGAACGGGCCATAACGCGCGATTGCGCCTCAGGGGGAGGGACCGGTCTGGAAGGAGGGAGCCGCGGCAGAAGGCAGCGAGACGGGCCGGGCTTGGGTGAACTGGCACAACGGACGCTGCGCTTCAAGAGGTATCGGCTAGAAAGGCTGGACGACCACCATAACGACCGCGACCAGCATCAGCACGGTCGGCACCTCGTTAGCGATCCGGAAGAACTTCTGGGGCCGTTCATTACGGTCGGCGAGGAAGGCCTTGCGCCACTTGTTCATCGCCCCGTGCACGCCGCCCAGGCCCAGAACCGCCACCAGCTTCACGTAGAACCAGCCGGCGTGCCAATCGACCAGTCCCGGCGTCAGCGCGAGCAGGATGCCGAACACGAACGTGGCAATCATCGCCGGGGTGGTGATCAGCTTGTAGAGCCGGCGCTCCATGATCTTGAGCAGCTCGCTGGCCTGGCTGCCGGGCGCCACCTCGCAATGATAGACGAACAGCCTCGGCAAATAGAGCAGCCCGGCCATCCAGGCGATCAGCGACACGATGTGCAGGGCCTTGGTCCACGGGTAGAAATGCAGCAGGAACGGCACGCTCACGCCGCTGCATCCAGCCTGGCCGCGGCAAACAGGGCGGGCAACTCGCCGAGGCTGCGAACCGTGTGATGCGGCGGCGCGGCCAGGCCGGGCGGCAACCCGTCGGGTGCAAAAGCGACCACCTGCATGCCGGCGGCATGAGCGGCCGCCATCCCCGGCGCGCTGTCCTCCACCACCAGGCAGGCTTGCGGGGCCACACCCTCCGCCGATGCCGCGGCGAGGAACAGGTCGGGCGCCGGCTTGCCGCGGGCCACGTCACGCGCGCTGTGCACACGGCCGGCAACGAGCGGCGACAGGCCGGTGCGGGCGAATTTCTCCGCCATTTCCTGGTGCGACGAGTTCGACGCGATGCGGAACGGCAGCCCCATCGCCAACGTCGCTTCCAGCACTTCGCGCGCCCCCGGCATGGCGGGGACACCGGACGCCATGCGTTCGATCAGGCGCTGCTGCAGCATGGTGGGCCATTCGGCATCCAGTGTGCGCCCGATCTGCGCCTCGAAGATCGGGCGGATCGCCGACCAGGTCAGGCCGGTAAACCGGTGGGCGTAAGCCTCGTCCATCGGCCAGCCGAGCGCGTTCGCTTCCTCGGCCAGGACGCGGCGGGATGCCGGCTCGCTGTCGATCAGCACGCCGTCGCAATCGAAGATCACCAGAGCGAGGCCAGGGCGAAGCAACGTCACGCCGCAAACCGCATCGGGCAATCGAGGTGTCGCGCGGGGCAGGCCCGGCCGCCGGAAAAGCTGCAGGTGCCGGGGCCACGCGCGCGGGCGGTCAGCACGGCGCCGGCCAGGGCCGCGATGAAAGCCGGGTCGCTGTTCTGCGCCGGCGCGCGGTAATAGCCCGGCACACCCATCTTTTCCGCCAGTTCCCGGTACTCGACATCGAGCTCCACCAGCGTCTCCGAATGTTCCGAGACGAAGGCGATCGGCACAACCAGGACCGCTACCTTGTCGCGGGCAGCCGCCTCGATGGCCGATTCGGTGGAAGGATCGAGCCATTTCTGCGGCGTGGCGCGGGACTGGTAGCAGACCTGCCAATCGATCGTCTCGCCGGCGGCTTCCAGCCGGTCCACGACGGCCTGCACGGTCGATTCGATCTGGAACTGGTAGGGATCGCCCTTCTGCACGATCGTCTCCGGCAGCCCGTGCGCGGAGAACAGCACCCGCACCGGCCCGGATGCCGCGCGGCGCGCATCGGCCAGGCTGCGGCGCACGATGTCGGCCGTCGCGTCCACATACGCCCCGTCGTTGAACCAGCAGCACAGCGTGGTGACCGGCCGCGCCAGCCCGACCCGTGCCACCGCCTCGCGCCAGTCGGCTAGCGAGCTGCCGGTCGTGGTGGTCGAGAAATGCGGGTAGAGGGGCAGCAGGAAGACCTCGTCGGCATTCCAGTCGCGCAGTTCGGCAGCGGTCTGCATGCTGAACGGGTGCCAGTAGCGCATGGCGATGAAGCATTTCGCCTCGATATCCGGTCCGGACAGCGCCGCTTCCAGCGCCGAAGCCTGCTCGCGCGTGAGTTCAAGCAGCGGCGACTTGCCACCGAGTATCGCGTAGTTTTCGGTCGCCGGTTTGAGCCGCGCTCCGGCGATGATCCGCGCCAGCAGTGGCCGGATGAAGAACGGCACCCGCAGGATCGCCGGATCGCGGAACAGGTTCAGCAGGAAGGGCTTGATCGCTTCGGGGCGGTCGGGGCCGCCCAGGTTGAACAGCACCACCGCCAGGCGGCGGCGCGGCTGCGGCACCGGCGACGGCGCCGCGCCGAGCGCCGCCTGTGGCGTTCCCTGGATCGGCTCGGCGATCAGTGGCTGCGCAAAAATCCGACCAACTCCGCGACATGTTCCGGGTTCGTTTGCGGCAGGATGCCGTGACCCAGGTTGAAGATATGCGGCCGGCCGCGAAGTGCACCCAGGATGGATGAAGTTTCCGCTCGCATCGCCTCGCCGCCCGCCAGCAAGGCGATCGGGTCGAGGTTGCCCTGCACCGCCACGCTGTCCGGAACACCGGCCGCGGCCCGCGCAGGGTCGGTGCCGGTATCCAGAGCCACGCAATCGACGCCGGTGCGCTCGGCATAGAGACCGGCATACATCCCCGCCAGCCGCGGGAAGCCGATCACCGGCACGCCTGGATGGCGCACGTTCAGCGCATCGACGATGCGGGACGTGGGGCCGACGACGTGGCGGAGGAACTGGGTGGGCGACAGCATGCCGGCCCAGGTGTCGAACAGCATCACCACCTCGGCCCCGGCCTCGATCTGTGCCGAGAGGTAATCGGTGGTGCTGGCCACCAGCAGGTCGATCAGCCGGCCGAACAACGCCGAATCGCCATAGGCCATCGCGCGCGTCTCGGCGAAATCGCGGGAGCCGCCGCCTTCCACCATGTAGCAGGCAACCGTGAACGGGCTGCCGCAGAAGCCGATCAGCGTGCACGCCTCGGGCAAGGCCGCACGGACCCGGCGAACCGTCTCCAGCACCGGCGCGGTGGCTTCGGGAACGCGCGACGGATCCAGCGCATCGACGCCGGCTGCATCGCGGATCGGCGCCAGGATAGGGCCGACGCCATCCTTGAACTGCACGTCCTGGCCCAACGCCCAGGGCAGGATCAGGATGTCGGAGAACAGGATCGCCGCATCCATGCCGAACCGGCGGATCGGCTGCAGGGTGATCTCGGTCGCGAGGTCCGGGTTGGTGCAGCGGGCGATGAACCCGCCGGAACTGTCCTTAATGGCGCGGTATTCCGGCAGGTACCGGCCGGCCTGACGCATCAGCCATACCGGCGGCGGCCAGACATCGTCGCCTGCCAGCACGCGCAGGATCGGCTTTTGCGTCATCTCTGTCTCGTTTGTCCGGAGGTTCTGACCAGGGCGCTCCGGCGAACAAGTCACCGCCCGCCAAGCGCCTTCCTTAAGCTTTAAGAAGACTTAAGAGTAAATGGGGGTAGCAGTTGGGGGTGTGGAAAACGGGGTACCCGGGTTCCTAGGGATCTCGGCAGCCGTCTATCCACATCGGACACACCCGGCAAGCCGTTCGGCTTTCAACATCTTCGGCCATTGTCCCCGTTCGGCGCCTGCCGGACCGGATCTTGCTCGTGTCGATGTGAGATGTGCTTTCCGTCCCCGGGTTTCGACCGGCCTTCATGAACAGCGCGTGTAAACCGCACTTATCCCCGCTATCCTCGCATTCATGAGCCCGATGGAACGCCAGGATCGCATCAACCTGCACCTAGTCTCGGACGCCACAGGCGAGACCCTGAACTCGATCGCGCGCGCCACCGTTTCGCAGTTCGAGCAGGTCCACATCATGTACCATCGCTGGAGCCTGATACGGACGCGGTTCCAGTTGCACCGTGTATTGGAGGGCATCGAGGCCGAGCCGGGCCCGGTGCTCTCGACCGTGGTCGACCGGGCGTTGCGCAACGACCTGGAGAGCACGTGCGAACGGCTGGGCGTGCCGGTGGTCAACGTGCTGGAGCCGGTGCTGGCGGTGCTGGCCGACCAGATCGGCGCCCAGGCGACGGCGCGTCCCGGCCGGCAATACGTGCTCGACGCGGACTACTTCAGGCGCATCGACGCCATCCATTTCGTGCTGGCCCATGACGACGGGCAGGCGCAGGCGGGCATCGCCGAAGCCGACGTGATCCTGGTGGGCGTCTCACGCAGTTCCAAGACGCCGACCAGCTTCTACCTCGCCAATCGCGGCGTGAAGGCGGCGAACGTGCCGCTGGTGCCTGGGCTGGCCGATCCGCCGGGGCTGGAGAACCCGCATTGCCCGGTGATCGGGCTGACGCTGGATGCGCAGTCGCTGATCGAGATACGGCGCCACCGGCTGAAACTGATCGCCCAGGGCCAGGGCAGCGTCCATGTGAAGCAGGACAGCGGCGACTACATCGACCTGGAAACGGTCAGGGCGGAGCTGCAATGGGCAAGGCGCCTGTGCACCCGCCGCGGCTGGCCCGTCATCGATGTGACACGCCGCTCGATCGAGGAGACTGCCGCCACCGTCCTGCAACTGATGGAGTCGTGGCACCTCAGGCGCGACCGCAAAGGCGTGGAGCCGATGTCTCTGGCCGTGGAGCCGCAGTAACGACCTAGCTATCAGTAGCGATCTGGCATTAGTCGGCGGCGAGACGGGCGCCGCCCTGGATCTCCCGCAAGGCCTGGCCGAACGCACCGAAGATCGCCGCCGACATGGCATTGGTCGGAGTGTCGAACTCCGGATGCCACTGCACCCCGAGGGCGAACCCGCCACGCGCCGAGCGGACCGCCTCGACAGTGCCGTCGGGCGCCGTCGCTTCGACGGTCAGGGCGTCGGCCATGCGGTCGATGCCTTGGTGATGCAACGAGTTCACGTGGATCTCGGGTGTTCCGGCCAGGCGGTGCAAAAGCCCGCCGGCGGCAAGCTGCACCGCGTGGGCGGGTGCGACCCTGCGTACCGAGTCTTCCGGAAGTGCCGCCGCATGGTCCATCCGGCCGGGCAGCGAGAGGAGGCTCTGATGCAGCGTGCCGCCCAGCGCCACGTTCAGCTCCTGCAGGCCGCGGCAGATCGCCAGGATGGGAATGTGGTGGGCGATGGCGGCGCGGATCAGCGGCAGCGTCGTCGCATCCCTGGCAGGGTCGGCCGGCGATGCCGCATGTTCCGCCAGCGCGCCATAGCAGCCCGGGGCGATGTTGGTGCGGCTGCCGGTCAGCAGGATGCCGTCCAGCCGGCCGAGCAACGCGTCGATGTCGGCGAGGTCGCCCAAGGCCGGCAGCAGCACCGGAACCGCACCGGAGAACTGGCTGACAGCGCGTACACAGAAATCCGAGGCCGCGTGGTTGGGCAGGCCGTTAGGCCCGAAGGATTTGCTGCAGCAGGAGATACCGACCAGGGGTTTCATCGCTTGGCCAGTGTGACGAGTGATTATGTCCGAATGAAGAACAAACGGCGGGAAAACGCGCTTCCCGCCGGAATGTGTTCAACTTGCCGCACTGCAGCGCCAGGGTAGCCTTACTGGACGACGCCGTAGGAGGGCGCGCCGAGGCCAGGGCACGAACAACCCGACCCGACATGGGTCTGTGCCGGCGCCGCGCAGACGTAAACGCCGGCATAGCAGGTGCTGCCGAACGGCACGTTGGCCTGCGAAAGCTCGGGCGCCGGCGACTGTTGCGGCGCCTGGGCGTAGCCTTGCGGCTGGCCATTGGCGGGAGGCGGCGCGTAGCCCTCCGGCGGGTAGGACGGCGGATAGTAGCCGGGCGCGTAATAAGGAGGCGGGTAGGCAACCACCGGCGGTCCGACCACGATCGGCGGCACGCCGATGAACACGCCGCCGCGCCACCAGGCCTGTGCGGTCGCGGGGATGAGCGCCGCACCGGCGAGTGCCGCCGCGCAGGCAATGCGGATGAGAGTGCGCGAGGATGTGTGTGTCATGATGCCCTCATGAACCCGCGATGTGACCCGTTCGTTTCCGCGATTTGACGAATTGTGAAGCTCTACTTGCCTTCATCCGGATCGACGAAGGTGAACAGGCTCTGGTCGAAATCGCCGCCGAGTTTAACCGCGGACATGCGCAGCCGCGTCTCGCGGCCCTGGGCATCGACCACCGACCAGCCGGTCAGCGTCAGCGGATCGGCATTGAGGAACAGCGTCAGGCTGCCGTCGCCCGGCGTCTTGGTGCGGACCAGGGTCAGCTGAAGCTGGCCGGGCGGCCGCTCGAAATCCGTCAGCGTCACATCGCCCGACAGGGTGATCGTGTCGGCCAGCAGGAGGCCGAGCGGCGTCTGCGCGACCGGGATGTTGGTGGTCTGGTCGAGTTGCGAATCGTGGAACACGACGGTGCCGTGGCCGGCGACCAGCAGCAGCGGGCTGGGCTTGTCGTATTGGAACCGCATCCGGCCGGGCCGCTGCAGCCACATCGCACCTTGGGTGGTGGCTCCGTCGGGACCAATTTGCAGGAACCGCGCCGTCAGGCTGCGTATGCCGTTGAGGTAGCGGGCAACACCCGCGAGCGTCGCCTGGTCGGCGTCCGACAACACCGCGGCATGGGTCTGCGCATTCGCGGCGGGCGGCGCCGCGCCCGCCAGCAAAATCAGGCACAAAGCCAGGCGAGCGATCCCTGTCATCAGACGGTCTCCGGCACCCCCTTGCTGGTGGAATATTCGAAGTGGAGTGCCTCGCCCGGCCGCGCAATCGGGTGGATGGCATGGGCAGCCATCGCCGCCTCGGAAAACCCCTGCAGGATCAGCTTCAGCTTGCCGGGGTAGGTTGCCACGTCGCCGATGGCGAAGATGCCGGGCACCGAGGTCTCGCAGCTCGCCGGCGTGACCAGCACATGGTGGCGGAGCAGGTCGAGCCCCCATCCGGCAATCGGGCCGAGGTCCATCGACAGGCCAAAAAACGCCAGCAGCCGGTCGGCTTCGATGCGGCGGACGGTGCCATCCAGGTCGGCCACGTCCACGCCTTCCAAAGCGCCATCGCGGCCATGCAGGGCGTGGAGCTGGTAAGGGATCACCAGCTCCAGCTCGCCTTTTGCGTGCGCCGCATCCAGTTGCGCGGCGCTCTCCGGAGCCGCGCGGAACTTGGCCCGGCGGTGGATGACCGTCACCTTGCCGGCGATGTCCTTCAACTGCAGCGCCCAGTCCACCGCCGAGTCGCCGCCGCCGGCGATCACCACGTGTCGGCCGCGGAAATCCTCGCGCCGGCGTACATAATACTGCACCGAGCCGGTCGCCTCGTAGGCGTCGAGCCCGTCCAGCGGCGGCCGATTCGGGCCGAACGCGCCGGCGCCGGCGGCGATCACCACGGTGCGGGCGCGGATCTCGTCGCCCCGGCCGGTGTGCAGCACGAACGCGCCCGACTGGCCCGACAGCTTCTCGACCCGGCGGCCGAGCAGCCGGCCGGGCGAGAACGGCGCGATCTGCGCCTCTAGCTGGGCGATCAGCGCGCCGGCCTCGATCGCCGGATGGGCGGGGATGTCGAAAATCGGTTTTTCGGGGTAGAGCGCGGCGCATTGGCCGCCGACCTCGTCGAGCGCGTCGATCAGCACGCTCGAGAGTTTCAGCATGCCGCATTCGAAGGCGGCGAACAGGCCCACGGGACCTGCCCCTATAATGGCAACGTCGGTTTCGATCATGCTCGATCATCTAACACTCGAAGCGGGAAGTGACACCCCGGCGGGAGGCAGTTTGCGGTCCGGCATCCCCGACCATGCGATCTACGACCAGGCCGGCGTGGAAGAGATCGGCGCCTGGATCGCGTCCCGGCTCCGGCCCGGCGACGCGGTGCTGCTGTCCGGACCGCTCGGCGCCGGCAAGTCGACCCTGGCGCGGGCGCTGATCCGTGCGGCGTGTGGCGACCCGGCGCTGGAGGTGCCCAGCCCCAGCTACACGCTGGTCCAAAGCTTCGAGGTTCCGGGCCCGCAATCTTTGACGATCCACCACTTCGACCTGTGGCGGCTGGACGGCCCGGAGCCGTTGGCGGAACTCGGCTGGGACGATGCCCTGGCCGGCGTGGTCCTCGTCGAGTGGCCCGATCGCCTGGGATCTCTCATGCCGGACGACGGCCTGTCGATCGAGCTTGTGCCGGCAGGTCCCGGCACGCGCTCCTTGACGGTGACCGGGTGGGAGGAAAGGCGTTGACCGGTGTAGCGATGCAACGATCCTTGACCGGGACGGGCGGGCGTGCGCCTTGCTTCGGTGTTCGTCTGGTCTGAAAACGTGGCGATGAGCCACGTCAGGCATGCCATCCTTCTCGCCGCCGGTCTGGGCCAGCGCATGCGCCCGCTGACGGCCACGACGCCCAAGCCGCTGCTGACGCTGGGTGGCCGTGCCCTGCTCGACCACGCGCTCGACAGGCTGCAGGCGGCCGGCGTGGAACGGGTGGTGGTGAATGCCCATTGGCACGCCGCCCTCTTGCGCGAGCATCTGGCCGCGCGCGGCGAACCGCACACGGTCTTCCGCGAGGAAGGCGTGCTGTTGGACACCGGCGGCGCAGTCGTCGCGGCACTGGCCGACGGCCTGCTGGGCCAGGACAACGAGTCCTTCTTTATCGTGAACAGCGACAGCGTGTGGCTGGACGGCCCGGTGCCTGCCCTTGCGCGGGTCGCGGCCGCCCTGCGGCCGGACCTGGACGCGGTGATGCTGGTGCACCGCACGTTCCAGATCCAGGCGGAGGTCGGGCCGGGCGACTTCTTCCTCGATAGCTGGGGCGTGCCGCGCCGCCGCTGCGAGCGCGAGGTGGCGCCCTACCTGTATGCAGGCATCACTCTCGCCCGCCCCGGCCTGTTCGAGGGCTGGCCCACGGCCGAAATGTCGATGAATGCGGTGTGGGACCGCGCGATCGACCTGCGCCGGGTGGTCGCCGTCGTGCATGACGGCCTTTGGTTCCACCTGACCCGGCCCGCCGACCTGGCCGAGGCGGAATACGCGCTGGCCAACCAGATGACCGGCCCGACGACATGACGCGCCGCTGTGCCGGGACGGCCGGATGACCGGCCTGAACCTGCGGCCGCGGCTGGCCACGATACCGCCGGAGACGCCGTTCCTCGATGCGCTGGCCGCCTGGTGGCTGGGCCGGGCGGGGACCGGCGATCCGATGGCCGCCGCCGACGGTATGTTCCTGGTTCCGACCCGCCGGGCGGCGCGCGGCCTTGCGCATGCTTTCCTGGAACAGGCCGACGGCCGGCCGTTGCTGCTGCCCCGCATCGTAGCGCTCGGCGGGCTGGACGAGGCGCCGCTCGCGATGGCCGGCGCACTCGACCTGGCACCGGCCGTGCCCGCTCCGCTCCGGCTCGCAGTGCTGAGCCGTTTCGTGCTGGCGATGAAGGGCGCCAACGGCGCGCCGACCGAGGCCGACCGGGCCTGGGTGCTGGCCGACGAACTCGCATCGCTGCTGGACGAGGCGGCGCGGGCGGAGATCAGCCTTGCGGACGCGCTGCCCAACGCCGTCGGCCAGGATTTCGCCGCGCATTGGCAGGTGACGCTCCGATTCCTGGACATCGTCACGATGCAATGGCCCGCCTGGCTTGCCGAAGCCGGCTACTCGGACGTGGCGGCGCGCCAGATCGCTCTTCTGGACGCCCAGACCGGCGCGTGGCGGGCCGCACCGCCCGCCTTTCCGGTCGTTGCGGCCGGGACCACCGGGGCCATCCCGGCGGTG
>CAZZWO010000078.1:0-12145 GCA_964657885.1 uncultured Acetobacteraceae bacterium
TTCGCTGGTGGCGACCGAGAACGACACCACCTTGCCGCCGCTCTGCATGGTCCGGACCTCCGGGTCGCGGCCCAAATTGCCGACCAGGATCACCTTGTTTACGCTGCCTGCCATCGTCCTGCCCTCTGCCTCTATCGTGCGCGCCGCGGGGCCATTACCCCCACGCGCCGTTGCGTCTGGCAAGGTTTAGCATCAAAGACATAACGGAAAGACAACGTCTATGCCCCACCCCGCCTTCGATCTGACCGGCCAGGTCGCCCTGGTCACCGGCGGCAATGGCGGCATCGGGCTTGGCCTTGCCGAAGGGCTGGCCATGGCCGGCGCGAATGTGGCCATTTGGGGCACGAACGAGGCCAAGAACCGCGCGGCCGTGGCCCAGATCGAATCCCATGGCACGCAGGTCGCCGCCTTCGCCTGCGACGTGGGCGACGAGGCCGCTGTTGATCAGGCCATGTCTCGGACGCTGGACCGATTCGGCCGGGTGGACGGGTGTTTCGCGAACGCCGGCGTGGGCGGGCGCGGCACCCCCTCCTTCGGCGAGATGAGTTTGGACGAGTGGCGGCGGGTGATGCGCATCAACCTGGACGGTGTCTTTCTGACGCTGCGGGCGGCGGCGCGCCACATGGTCACCCGCCAGGGCGGGGGCGTGCTGGTGGCCACGTCCTCGATGGCGGCGGTGATGGGGGCGGCCCGCAACGAGCATTACGGCGCCAGCAAGGGTGGGGTCGTCTCCATGATGCGGGCGCTGGCGGTGGAATATGCCCGCTACGGCATCCGGGCTCACGCGATCCTGCCCGGCTGGGTCGAGACGGAGATGACCGCTGACGCGTTCGCGACTGAGAAATTCGCCGCCAACGTGAAACCCCGTATTCCCATGCGCCGCTGGGGCCGGCTCGGTGATTTCGGCGGCATCGCCGTCTATCTGATGAGCCAGGCATCGTCCTGGCACACCGGGGACAGCTTCTTGATCGACGGCGGATACACCATCTTTTAAGCTGGTGCGTCCGGGGCGGCTGGCCCCGTGGGGAAAAAATTTTGTCGTCCATCGTCGTCCGCGGTGCCAGAGAGCACAACCTCAAGAACGTTGACGTGGAGATTCCCCGCGACCAGCTGACGGTCATCACCGGCCTGTCCGGCAGCGGCAAATCCTCGCTGGCCTTCGACACGATCTATGCCGAAGGCCAGCGGCGCTATGTCGAGTCCCTCTCCAGCTATGCCCGCCAGTTCCTTGAACTGATGGGTAAGCCAGACGTGGACAGCATTGAAGGACTCTCGCCGGCCATCTCGATCGAGCAAAAAACCACCAGCCGCAACCCGCGCAGCACGGTCGGCACAGTGACCGAGATCCACGATTACATGCGCCTGCTCTGGGCGCGTGCGGGCGTGCCGTATTCGCCAGCAACCGGCCTGCCGATCGAGGCGCAGACGGTCAGCCAGATGGTCGATCGGGTCATGGGCATGAAGGAGGGAACAAGGCTGCTGCTGCTTGCGCCCGTGGTGCGAGATCGGAAAGGTGAATACCGTAAGGAACTAGCCGAGCTGCAGCGCCGCGGTTTCACGCGCGCCAAGGTGGACGGCACGCTATACGACGTGGCCGAAGTGCCAGCCCTGAACCGGAAGACCAAGCATACGGTCGAAGCGGTGATCGATCGCGTGGTGGTCCGCGCCGGCGCCGAGCAGCGCCTGGCCGATAGTTTCGAGGCGGGGCTGGGCATGGTGGCCGACGGCATCGTCTATACCGAGGATGCCGACACCGGCGCGCGCACCACGTTTTCGTCGCGCTTCGCCTGCCCGGTCAGCGGCTTCACGATAGAAGACATCGAACCTCGGCTGTTCAGCTTCAACTCGCCGCACGGCGCCTGCCCGGCCTGTGATGGGCTTGGCGTAGAGACGTTTTTCGACCCGGCCATGGTCGTCCCGGACGAGCGGCGCAGCCTGGCCGAGGGGGCGGTGGCTCCCTGGACCGGGGCGATGAGCCCGTATTTCGACCAGACGCTGCAAAGCCTGGCCAGGCACTTCAAGGTCACCACCCGCACCCCCTGGGCCGAGCTGCCGGAGCGGGTACGCGACGTGATCCTGAACGGGTCCGGCGAGACGCCCATCGAGATGACCTACAAGGACACAGTGCGCGCCTACACGGTCAAAAAGCCGTTCGAGGGTGTGCTGCGCAACCTGGAGCGCCGCTGGCGCGAGACGGACAGCGCCTGGGTGCGCGAGGAGATGGGCCGCTACCAAGCGGAAAAGCCTTGCGAAGTTTGCCATGGCGCGCGCCTGAAGCCGGAGGCGCTGGCGGTTCGCATCGACGGGCAGACGATTGCCGCCGCCTCCGACCTTTCCATCCGACACGCGCTGGACTGGTTTCGCACGGTGGAGGGCACTCTGACCCCGCAACGGGCGGAAATCGCGCGCCGTATCCTGCGCGAGATTGTGGAGCGGCTGCAGTTTCTGGTCGATGTCGGGTTGGACTATCTTTCCCTGTCTCGCGGTTCCACGACGCTCTCGGGCGGCGAGAGTCAGCGTATCAGGCTTGCCAGCCAGATCGGCAGTGGGCTCACCGGCGTGCTTTATGTGCTGGACGAACCCTCCATCGGCCTCCACCAGCGCGACAATGAGCGGCTGCTCGGCACGCTGCGCCGCCTAAAGAGCCTGGGCAACACCGTGCTGGTGGTCGAGCATGACGAGGATGCCATCCGCCAAGCCGACTACCTGATCGACATGGGGCCGCGTGCCGGCATCAACGGCGGCCACGTCATTGCGCGCGGCACGCCGGCGCAAGTTGCAGCCAACCCCGCCTCGCTGACCGGCGACTTTCTGAGTGGGCGGCGCCGGATCGAGGTGCCGGCGCGCAGACGTGTAGTCGATCCGAAAAGGCTCCTGACCGTGGTGGGTGCCACTGGTCATAACCTGAAAAACGTTAACGCCTCGTTTCCGCTCGGCACATTCACATGCGTCACCGGCGTCTCTGGCGGCGGCAAGTCCACCCTGGTTGTGGATACACTTTTTAAAGCGACCTCGCGTAAGCTGATGGGGTCGGGCGAGGTGCCATCCGCACACACGCGCATCGATGGTTTAGGAGAACTGGACAAGATCATCGATATCGATCAGTCGCCGATCGGGCGCACGCCGCGCAGCAACCCGGCCACCTACACCGACCTGTTCGCGCCGATCCGCGACTGGTTCGCCGAGCTGCCGGAAAGCCGGGTGCGCGGCTACAAATCCGGCCGGTTCAGCTTCAACGTGAAAGGCGGCCGTTGCGAGGCCTGCCAGGGCGACGGCGTGCTGAAGATCGAGATGCACTTCCTGCCGGACGTTTTCGTCACCTGCGACACCTGCAAGGGCGCCCGTTACAACCGCGAAACGCTCGAGATCAAGTTCCGCGGCAAGTCGATCGCCGAGATCCTCGCGATGACCGTGGACGAGGCGCAGCCGCTGTTCCAGGCGGTGAACCGCATCAACGACCGGCTCAGCATCCTGCAGCGCGTAGGCCTCGGCTACATCAGCCTCGGACAGCAATCGACCACGCTGTCGGGCGGCGAGGCGCAGCGCATCAAGCTAGCCAAGGAACTGGCGCGCCGGGCGACCGGCCGCACGCTGTACATCCTCGACGAGCCGACGACCGGGCTGCATTTCGAGGATATCCGCAAGCTGCTGGAGGTGCTGCACGCCCTGGTGGACCAGGGCAACACGGTGGTGGTGATCGAGCACAACCTGGAGGTCATCAAGACCGCGGACTGGGTCATCGACATGGGGCCGGAGGGTGGAGACGGCGGTGGCCAGATCGTGGCCGAGGGCACGCCGGAGATGATCGCGTTGGTGCCGGGCAGCCACACGGGGCGGTTTTTGGCGCCGTTGCTGCCTGCGGCGGCGCGAGCGCGGGCGAAAAAGCGGGCTTGAACACCCGCGTATTGCTGTAAGAACGCGGGTGAGCCGGAAGCCAATCTGGCCGTTGAGCAGTTGGTAAGCTGAATCCGGTATGAACCCATCATGGCAAGGGTCATTGAAGCAGGCGCGCGAACGTCCCGGCATGGGCTCGCCGCCGCTTTGGGCGTTGGGGAAGGCGAAGCTTTGAAGGACGGGCCGGGCGATAGCCTGAAGCTTGTCGAACTCGAGCGTGAACTGGCCCGGACCGGCCTGAAGTATCGCTTCCGCGATCCGCAAACGGAGGCTTGCTACGTCACCGAACGGGCGGAGCGGGCGCGGGTCTATAACTGGGCGTCGATCTGCGTCCTTACCGCTATTTTCGACGTCTTCCTGCTCGGTGAGATGAGGGCGGCGCCGGAAATCGTCGGGCTGTCGGCGTGGCTGCGCTTTGCCCTCCTGACACCGGCTGCCGTCATGTTCGTCCTGCTCGACCGCGCCAGGCGCCTTGGCCGATGGAGCAGCCCGGCGCTCATGCTGCTGACCATCGCGCCGACATTCATTTCAGCCATCGAATCCCGGTTCGCCATCACGCCGGATGTGCTGGCCACCTATCAGGCGACGCCGCTGCTGCAACTGGCGGTGCTGACATGCCGGATGAGCGTGCTGCAGGCCGGCATCACCAACGGTGCGAACTGCCTGCTGTATTTTTTCATCGTGCTGACCATGCCGCTCATGCCGCCGGGCATGATCCCGTCATTGTTGCTGACGGACGTGTCGATCTTCGTGGCGACGCTGCTGTTCACCTTGCAGATCGATCTGCGGGACCGGCAGGTTTTCCTGCTCGGATTGCAGGCGGAAATCCGGCGCGACATGCTGGCCGCCCAGAACCGCACGCTTGCCCGATTGTCGCAGATCGACGCACTGACCGGCCTCGGCAACCGGCGCTGCTTCGACGATACGCTGGCAGCGTTGTGGTCGGACCTGCGTATCCGGCAAACGACCGTCACGCTGGTGATGTTCGACATCGATTGTTTCAAGTTGTTCAACGACACCTACGGCCATCAGGCGGGCGACGAGTGCCTCGCCACGCTGGCCAGGGCGGTTTCCCGCTGCATCCGCGACGATCGGGACACGCTGGTGCGCTATGGCGGCGAGGAGTTCGCGATCATCATGGCGGAAACCTCGTTGCAGGACGGTGAGGCGGCGGCCGAGCGGGTGCGCCGGGCGGTGTGCGATCGTGCGATCCCTCACCCCGATGCGGGCCCGACGGAATACGTCACCATCAGCCTCGGTGTCGCCTGCGTCTGTCCCGCGTTGCAAAGTGCTGCGGTTCTGGTGGAGGCGGCGGACCGTTGCCTCTACGCGGCCAAACGGAGCGGGCGTAACCGGGTGGCCGTCCAGGACGTGGACTGCTCGGGCGTCACACAATCGCCGGAGATCGCTGCGAGGCTGCCGCCGGCCTTGCCCGACCCGCCAGCGCTTGCCTGAAGATCAGCCCTCAACCGGCCGTCACCTGCAGGTCGCGCAGGATCTGCGTCAATTCGGGGATGCACGACCCGCAATTCGTCCCTGCCCGGAGCGTGTCCCGGATCTGCGCCACGCTGCGCAGCCGGTGCGTCACGACCGCGTGGCGGATCGCCCCGCGCGTCACCCCGAAGCAGGCGCAGACCTGCGGCCCCGTATCGTCCGCGGTGCCGGACAGGCGGCCGGCCAGCAGCGATGCGCGCGCTTCGGGCGGCACAGGTTCGCCCAGCATCGGCGCGAGTGCCGCCGCATCCGGCAAGGCCGCAAGGTCGCGGGCGACGAACAGGCACGCATGCAGCCGCCCGCTCTCGATCAGCGCCACCCGCAGCACCGCGCGCTGGCGGTCCGCCATCTCCAGCCGCTCGCAACCCTGCGTTTCGGGCAGCAACAACCCCGCGAAGAGGCTGAGATCCTCAGGGCCGCGCAACGGCGAAAGGCCGGTCAGCCGGAACACCTGTCCACCGCCGGCCGGCACACGAACCCAGTGGCAGAGCGGCGCCAGATGCGGGGCATCGCGACGCAGCAGCAACCCGTGGAAGTGGCTCTCGACACGCTCGACACGAGCGCGGGTGGCCTTCAGCTCCGGTTGTCCCGAGAACGGATCGGTCTCCGCCGAGACCAGGCGGCCCACCGGCCCCGACGAGACGAACGCATTCGTCCAATGCATCGGGGCGTAGATTTCACCGTGCCGCTGCCCGTGCTGCAGCCCGACGCGCATCACCGCAGAGGCCTGATACGTGCTGACCCTTGCCAGGTCCCCTTCGCCGATCCCGAGCGAGGCCGCGTCCAACGGATGCATCGAAAGCAGCGGCTCGGGCGTGTGCGCCATCAGGCCGGGCGACAACCCGGTCCGGGTCATGGTGTGCCACTGGTCCCGCACCCGGCCGGTGTTCAGCAGGAACGGCGCGTCGCCCCGTCCCGGCCGTCCCAGATAAGGCGTTGGCACCACCCGCGCACGCCCGGTCGGGGTGGGGAACGCGCCGCCGGCGAACAGCCTGCCGCCCTCGCCCGCCGACCCGGCCGGTAGCGGCCACCGGACCGGCTGCAGGCAGTCGTACTCCGCATCGGACAGACCGGCGAGCGCCGATATGTCGAACACCCGCCGACCCTGGTTCCGATGCCCGCTCAGGGTGGCATGCTCGCGAAAGATGGCGGCAGGGCCGCGCCACGCGAATGCGGCGCCGAAACCCATCCGGCGCGCCACCTCCGCGAAACACCACCAATCCGGCCGGGCGTTGGCGAAGGCGCCGCGGAACGGACGCTGGCGTGAAATCCGCCGCTCGGAGCTGGTGACCGTGCCGTCCTTCTCGCCCCAGCCGGCGGCGGGCAGCACCACATGGGCCAGCTCCGTCGTGTCGGTCGGCCAGCAATCCGACACCACCACGAACGGACAGGCGCGAAGGGCGGCCCGTACCCGGTCCGCACGCGGCAGGCTATCGGCGGGGTTGGTACCGACGATCCAGATGGCGCGGATGCGGCCGTCCAGCACCGCCTCGAACATGTCCACGGCTTTCAGGCCCGGGCGGGCGGCCAGGCGCGGCGCCTGCCAGAAATCCGCAAGCGCCGCATGGTCGCCGGCATCGCCGAACCGCAGATGCGCCGCCAGCTGGTTCGCCATGCCGCCCACCTCGCGGCCGCCCATCGCGTTCGGCTGCCCGGTCACGCTGAACGGCCCCATCCCGGGCCGCCCGATCCGGCCGGTCGCAAGGTGGCAGTTGATGATCGCGTTCACCTTGTCGGTACCCGCGGAGGACTGGTTCACACCCTGCGAATACACCGTCAGCACGCGCTCGGTGCGGCCGAACCACTCGTAGAATATCTCGACCGCCTCGGGATCGATGCCGCATTCCCTCGCCACGGCCTGGCAGTTCGGCGCCTGCGCCTGTGCCACCCCCAGGGCCGCATCCAGCCCTTCCACATGACGTGCGGCCCAGTCCCGATCGAACCTGCCCGAAAGCGAAAGATGCACGAGCAGGCCGAGGAACAACATGACGTCGGTGCCCGGCCCGACCGGCAGATGCAAATCGGCGAGTTCAGCGGTGGCGGTTCGCCGCGGGTCGATCACCACGATCTTCGTTCCGCGCGCGTTCCGGGCCGCCAGCAGGCGCTGGTGCAACACCGGATGGCACCAGGCGGCATTGCTGCCGACCAGGACGACCAGATCCGCCTCGTCCCAATCCTCGTACACGCCCGGCACCACATCCTCGCCGAACGCGCGCACATGGCCGGCGATGGACGACGCCATGCACAGGCGCGAATTGCTGTCGATGTTGGCGCTGCCGATGAACCCCTTCATCAGCTTGTTCGCCACGTAATAATCTTCGGTCAGGCACTGGCCCGACACGTAGAACGCCACCGCGTCGGGGCCATGCTGGGCGATCGTATCGGCAAACCGTTTCGCGATCAGGTCGAGCGCCGCATCCCAGCTCGCCGCTTCACCATCGATCACCGGGTTCGCCAGGCGGGTGCTGTCATCCAGCGTGTCGCCCAGCGCGGCACCTTTGGAACACAGCCGCCCACGGTTGGACGGGTGCGCCGGATCGCCGCGGCTGCGGCCACTCTCCATCAGCACGCCGCAACCGACACCGCAGTACGGGCATGTCGTGCGGGTGATCGCCGCAGCGGGTGAACGCTGCGGTTCGGACGGAAACCTCGCAGGCAGAGTATCCATGATCAGGATATGCCGAGCAGGATGCGCCGTCCGTCGAGCCGCACCGGGATGCGGTGCACGCAACCTTCATCGGGCTCGCGCGCGTGCCCATCCTCCAGCGAAATGACCCAGTTGTGCAGCGGGCATGTCACGGAATGGCCGTGCACGATGCCCTGGCTCAGCCGGCCGCGCTTGTGCGGGCAGGCATCGTCGAGAGCGAACACCTGGTCGTCGCCGGTACGGAACACCGCGACATCTCCGCGCGCGGTGGCGATGGTGCGCGCGCCGAGCCGGGGGATGTCGTCCAGCACGCCCACATCATGCCAGCGCGCGTCGGAATAGCCGATGTCCATGCCGCTCACCCGACCGTGGCGAGGCTGGCGAATTCGTGCCGCTCGGCACCCGCCGCCCGCGCCGCCCACGGATCGTCCTGTGAGTACGCCTGGCTTTCGTCGAACCGGCGGCGCAATGCGCGGCGTGCATCGGCGTCGTCCACGATGGTGCGCCGGATATCGTCGAGCCCCACCCGTTCTACCCAATGCGCCGTGCGTTCGAGGTACCAGGCCTGCTCACGATACATCTGCAGGAACGCCGCCGCGTATTCCAGCACCTCGTCGGATGTCTCGACCTTGCACAGGAAATCCGTCACCCGCACCTTGATGCCGCCATTACCGGCGACGTGCAGCTCCCATCCGCTATCCACCGCGATGACGCCGATATCCTTGATGGTGGATTCTGCGCAGTTACGCGGACAGCCGGACACCGCCATCTTCACCTTGTGCGGCGTGTTTGTGCCCCAGGTCATGCGTTCCAGCGCAATGCCCATACTGGTCGAATCCTGAGTGCCGAACCGGCACCATTCGGAACCGACGCATGTCTTCACGGTTCGCAGCGCTTTCGCATAGGCGTGGCCCGAAACCATGCCGGCCGCGTTCAGGTCGCGCCAGACATCGGGCAGCTGCTCCTTGCGCACGCCCAGCAGGTCGATGCGCTGGCCGCCGGTCACCTTCACCGTCGGGATCTCGTATTTGTCCACCACATCGGCGATAGCGCGCAACTCGGCCGCGTTGGTCACGCCGCCCCACATGCGCGGCACCACGGAATAGGTGCCATCCTTCTGGATGTTCGCGTGCGCACGCTCGTTTATGAACCGGCTCTGCGCGTCGTCGGGCCGCAGCGCAGGCCAAGCACAGATCAGGTAGTAGTTCAGCGCCGGCCGGCAGCTCGCGCAACCGTCCGGGGTCAGCCACCCCAGCGTCCGCATCACCGCCGGTATGGAGGTGAGCGACTGTGCACGGATGGCGGCGCGCACCGCGTCATGCCCGTGCGTCGTGCATTTGCACAGCGGCTTGACTGCCGGGGCAGCGTTGTAGGCCGCTCCTGCAGTCTTCGCGAGCAGCTCCTCGACGCGGCCGGTGCATGAGCCGCAGCTTGCCGAGGCCTTGGTGCGCTGGCGCACCTGGTCGAGCGTCGTCAGCTTGTGTTCCGCAATCGCATCGACGATAGCGCCCTTGCACACGCCGTTGCATCCGCAGATCTCCGCCGTGTCGGGCAGCAACTCCACGCCGCCCGCCGCCGGTGCGCCGGCGAAGGCCGGGCCGAACACCAGGCCGTCGCGCATCGCCGACACATCGGTGCCTGCGCGCAGCAGGTCGAAATACCACGCGGCATCGGTCGCATCGCCGTACAGCACCGCGCCGATCAACTTGTTGTCGCGCAGCACCAGCCGCTTGTGCACGCCGCGCGCCACGTCGCGAAACACGATCTCGTCGGTATCCGCGTCGCCCAGGAAGTCGCCGGCGGAGAACATGTCGATGCCGGTCACCTTCAACCGCGTGCCGGTCACCGCTGGTTCGTACGCGGGCTGTGCGACGCCGGCGATATGGTCGGCGCACACCTTGGCCATGTCCCAGATCGGCGCCACCAGCCCGAATGTCTGGCCGCGATGCTCGATGCACTCGCCGACCGCGAAGATGTCCGGGTCGCTGGTCATCATCGCATCGTCCACCTGCACGCCGCGGCCGCACGCCAGGCCGGCCTCGCGCGCCAGTTGCGTGTTGGCGCGTATGCCGACCGCCATCACCAGGATGTCCGCCGGCAGTTCGCGCCCGTCACGCAACGCCAAGGCGCGGACATGCGTCTCGCCGATGATCGCCGCCGAATTGGCGCCGGTCACCACGTGGATGCCGCGGCTCTCGAGATCGGCCCGCAACAGGCCCGCGGACAGGCTGTCGAGCTGGCGTTCCATCAGGGTGTCCGGCAGGTGCACCACCGTCACGTCCAGCCCGCCGCGCGCCAGCCCGTTGGCCGCTTCCAGCCCCAGCAGCCCGCCGCCGATCACCACAGCATGGCGGCCGGTGGCGCAGGCCGCCTGCATCTTCTCCACGTCGGCGATGTCGCGGAAGCTGAGCACGCCTTCCAGATCGGCGCCCGGCAACGGCAACATGACCGGGTTCGATCCCGTCGCCAGCAGCAACATGTCGTAGCCGCGCTGCGTGCCGGCGGAGCCGATGACCACGCGCCGCGCGCGGTCGATCGACATCACGCTCTCGCCGGCGATCAGCTCGATCCCCTGCTCCTCGTACCAATGCCGGTCATGCGTCACGATGTCGGCGAAGGATTTCTCTCCCGCCAGCACCGGCGACAACATGATGCGGTTGTAGTTGCCGTGCGGCTCGGCGCCGAACACGGTGATGTCGAACTGTCCTGGTGCACGCTGCAGGATTTCCTCCAGCGTGCGCACGCCGGCCATGCCGTTGCCGACCAGGACCAGCCGCCGCCGGCGCGGTGAGACCATGTTCATCGGCTACACCCGCGCCGCGCCGTGAAGCTCGGTCCAGGTGCCGCGCCACCGGCGGCGTACTCCGGACAGGCACACCAGCGCCGATGCCGCGAGCATGGCGAACACCAGGAAGCCCGCGCTGTAGCTGCCGGTGTATTGCTTGGCCAATCCGAGCGACGAGGCGAGGTAGAACCCGCCGACGCCGCCCATCATGCCGACCAGGCCGGTCATCACGCCCATGTCGCGCGGGAAACGTTGCGGCACCAGTTGGAACACCGCGCCGTTGCCCATGCCGAGCGCCAGCATGCCGACGATGAACACCGGCAACGCCAGCCAGATCGTCGCAAGCCCGGTCGCCACCGCAGCAAATGCCGCAGCCGCCACCGCATAGAGCGCGATCAGCGCGCGTACGCCGCCCACCCGGTCGGCCACGACACCGCCCACCGGCCGGAACAGCGAACCGGCGAACACGACAGCCGCTGTGCAATATCCGGCGGTGACGGCGGGGAGACCGTATTGTGCGTTGAAGTAGATCGTCAGCGACGAGGCCAGCCCGACGAAGCCGCCGAAGGTGACGGCGTAGAACCCCATGAACCACCAGGCGTCGGCCTGGCGCAGCAGCCGGCCGTATTCCGACAGCGGCTTCGGCGCCGGCGCGTTGGGGCTGTCCTTCGCAAAGATGACGAAGTTCACCAAAGCGAGCGCCAACGGGATTGCGGCCAGCCCGATCACGTTCAGCCAGCCGAACGCGAGGGCGAGACCGGGTGCGAACAGGGCGGCGAGCACGGTGCCGGAGTTGCCGGCGCCGGCGATGCCCAACGCGGTTCCCTGGTGTTCCGGCGGATACCACGACGACGCCATCGGCAGGGCGACCGCAAACGATGCGCCAGCCAGGCCCAGCACTACGCCGAGCAGCAGGACGGCGGCATAGGTGTGGATGCCCAACCCCCATGCGGCCAGTAGGCCGGCGATCACCACGACCTGCGCGCCGATGCCTACGCGGCGGGCGCGGAACCGGTCCACCAGCAGCCCGAGCACCACGCGGAGCCCGGCGCCCGCCAGCACCGGCAGCCCGACCATCAGGCCCTTCTGCGCCGGGCTGAGGTGCAGAGCGTGCGAGATGGCGACCCCCAACGGACCGAGCAGCACCCACACCATGAAGCTGATGTCGAAATACAGGAAAGCGGCGAACAGCGTGGGCAGGTGCCCCGCCCCGGCAAAATTTCTGGGAGTCATTTACGGCCTTCCCGGCGCCACTCCGGTGTTCACCGGAAGTGTTGGCGCTCTGGCAGGCCCTCATTGGACTGCCGCGAGGTTGCAGGCGTCAC
>CAZZWO010000079.1:0-11925 GCA_964657885.1 uncultured Acetobacteraceae bacterium
CGAAGATGGACACGCCGCCGGTGCCCAGGATCAGCACGGTCTGGCCGGGCTGCAGGGGGTGCAGTCCGAACAGGGCGTTCCAGGCGGTCACCGCCGCGCAGGGCAGGGTGGCCGCCTGCTCGAATGAGAGGTGGGCGGGGATGTGCACCAGGCCTTGTTCGTCGAACACCCGGTATTCGGCGAGCACGCCGTCGATGGCGCCGCCGAGCGCGGAGTGTCCGTGCACGGGCTCCATCTCGCCGCCGAGCCAGCCTTGCATGAAGATGCCGGCCACGCGGTCACCGGCTTTCAGGCGGGTGACGCCCTCGCCCACCTCGATAACCTCACCGGCGCCATCGGAGAGCGGCACCAGGTCGGGCGGCAGCGCACTCATCATGTATTTGCCGGTGGCGACCGCGAGGTCGCGGAAGTTCAGCGAGGCCGCGTGCATGCGCACCAGCACCTGGCCGCGGCCGCAGGCCGGCAGGTCGGCGGTGGTCAGCGTGAGGTCGTCGAAACCCTCGTGCTTGGGCAGGCGATAGAGGCGCATTGGGCGAACTCCCTGGAGCTGAAGACGTCCGCGAGGTTTGCCGCGAAACTTGCCGCAACCTGCCATCTTCGGGGTTCCATCGGCAAACCGGCGATCCAGATAGCGAAGCTGTCACACTCCGGTATTCGAAAAGGGCTACTCGGGACCGCTGCTGGACTGCTAAGCTGCAATCAAAACGGGAGGAAGTTCATGTTTGCACAGCCGAGGGTAGCCATGGTTCTGGCGCTGGCTTGCGGCACGATTGGGATCGGCGGTGCCGCGGCCGAGAGCGTCAACACCTATCACAACGGGATCAACCGGCATGGCGCCTATGCCGTTCCGGGGCTGACGGCGGCGACTGCGGCCAACATGCACCTGGATACGGCGTTCAACGGCACGGTGAACGGCAGTGTGTATGCGCAGCCGTTGTTCTGGCGGCCGGCCGGGGCGAAGGCGGGTACGGTGATCGTGGCCACCGAAAACAATGTGGTCGAAGCGCTGGACGCGAATGCCGGCACGCCGGTCTGGCAGAAGCAGCTTCCGGCCCCGGCCCCGCTGAGTGCCCTGCAATGCGGCAACATCGACCCCGAGGGGATCACCGGCACGCCGGCCATCGATCCGGCGAGCGGCACGATCTACCTCGATGCGGTGACCGATGTGGCGCCGGCCGGGGTGCGGCACATGGTCTACGCGTTGTCCGCGGCGACCGGCCAGGTGCTGCCCGGATATCCTCTCGACGTGCAGGCGGCATTGACGGCGCAGGGTGTCGGTTTCGATTCGACGATCCAGGGCGAGCGTGGCGCGGTGCTCCTGCTGGGCGGCAATGTCTTCGTCACCTATGGCGGCCGGTCGGGCGATTGCGGCGATTATCATGGCATCGTGGTGCAGGTGAAACCGTCGAGCACGCCATCCGTCACCGGCGTCTGGGCGACGCGTGCGGTAAGGGGCGGCATCTGGGCGCAGGGCGGCGCGGCTTCGGACGGGAATTCGATCTTCGTCACGACGGGCAACACGTCGGGTGCGAGCACCTGGGGCGACGGCGAGGCGATCATCCGCCTGCGTGCGGGCCTGGCTCATTCGGAGTCCGATGCGGACAATTTTGCGCCCGCCAACTGGCAGCAGCTCGACGACGACGATGCCGATCTCGGTGGCACCGAGGCGTTGCCGCTGGCGGTGCCCGGCACGTCCGGTGCGCCGGTGCCGCGGCTGATCGCGTTCGGCAAGGACGGCAACGCGTATCTCGTGTCGAAGCATGATCTGGGCGGCATCGGCGGTGCGCTGGCCGTTACGAAGGTGTCGAACAGCCGGATCATCACGGCGCCTGCGGTGTACAACACGGCGTCGTCGGCAATGGTCGTGTTCACCAACTATGCCGGCCTGAAATGCAGTGGCGAGAGCCTGAGCATGTTGAAGATCGCGAGCACCGGCACGCCGGTGTCGGAAGCCTGGTGCGCGCCGCTGAACGGTGCGGGCGCGCCGATCGTGACGACGACCGACGGCACGGCGAATCCGCTGGTGTGGGTGGTCGGTGCGGAGGGCGACAACCTGCTGCACGGTTTCGATGCGATGACCGGGCAGGTGGTGTTTGCCGGCAATTCGCAGTCGATGACCGGGCTGCGGCACTTCGAGACGCTGCTGGCGGCCAACAAGCGCCTGTACGTGGCGAGCACCGGGCGCATCTACGCGTTCAAGTTCGCGGACTGACCTCGGGCGCGATCGCACGAGGATAGGCGACGCGGGTTGTCACCGCGTCGCCTGCTTGCGACACCGGGGGGATGAAATGCCTGGTGCTCGGTTCGGCTGCCGGTGGCGGCTTCCCTCAATGGAATTGCGGCTGCGCATTGTGTGCGCGGGCACGGTCGGGTGATCCGAAGGCGCGGCCGCGGACCCAGGTGAGTGTTGCGGTGACCGTTGATGAGCGGCGATGGCTGATCGTCGGGGCGTCGCCCGATCTGCGGCAGCAGATATTGGAAAACGCGGCGATGGCACCGACGGCGGCCCGGCACTCGCCTATCGTGGGTGTGGTGCTGGTGAGTGCCGATGTGGACGGCATGGCGGGCTTGCTGGTGCTGCGCGAGCAGCAGCGGCTGCGGGTTTTTGCCCCGGCTTCGATCCTGCAGATACTTCGCGACAACCGGCTGTTCGGGGTGCTGGACCCGTCACTGGTCGAATTTGTGACGGTGGGCCCGGGGCAGCCCATGGATACCGGGTTCGGCATGACGCTGACCTTGCTCGAGATGCCCGGGAAGGTGCCGCTGTATCACGAGGACCGGGCGTCCGTTTCGGCCGAGCAGGCGGTGACGTATGCGGCGCGGCTCGAGGGTGGCGGACGGAGTGTGGTGATCGCGCCGGCCTGTGCCGAGGTGACGCCGGCGGTGCTGGAGCGGGTGGCGGGCGCCGACCTGCTGTTCTTCGACGGCACGCTGTTCACCGACGACGAGATGGTGCGCGCCGGTGTCGGCACGAAGACCGGGCGGCGGATGGGCCACGTGTCGGTGTCCGGTCCCGATGGCTCGATGGCGCGGCTGTCGGGCCATGCGGGGCGGCGGATCTACTTCCACATCAACAACACCAATCCGATGCTGCTGGACGACTCGCCGGAGCGGCTCGCGGTGACGCAGGCCGGCTTCGAGGTTGCGTACGACGGGATGGAGGTCTCGGCCTGACCGGTGCGGCTCGGGGAAGGATGGGCCTCAGGTTTTTTCGAAGGCGGCGGCTATCATCAGCGTGACTTCGTCGCTGACGAGCGGGACGTATTTGGTGACGCCGAAATCGCTGCGTTTGAGCGAGCCGGAGAGCTGGAAGCCGATCGTTTCCTTGCGGGATAGCGGGTTCACGCCGACGCCGTTGAAGGTGGCGTGAAGGACCAGCGGGCGGGTGACCCCATGCAGGGTCAGCGTGCCCTCGACATCGGCGGCGTCGGGGCCGGTCCGGGTCACCTTGGTGGAGTGGAACACCATCGCCGGATAGCGGGTGGCGTCGAGCCAGTCGGCGCTTTTGAGCTCGCCATCGAGCTTCTGGCTGGTGGTGGCGACGCTCGTCACCGGTACGCTGATGGAGACCGACATGGCGGATGGGTCCGGGGCCACCGACACGCTGCCGGTGGCCCCGGAGAAATGGCCGTAATAGGTGGTGAAGCCCAGGTGCATGACGCTGAACAGCACCTGTGTGTGGTCGGGCTCGACGGCGTAGGTGCCGGGCTTGACGCGCGCGGCATCGTGGCTGGGGGGCGTCCATGCGGCTTCGACGATTTCCGCGCAGGCGGGCAGCAGCAGGGCTGTGGCGGTCAGCAGGGGCAGAGCGAGATGCTTGTTCATCGTTGGTCCTTGCGGCCGGCGGGCAGGCCAGTGTTGCCAGTGACCGCGAGCGGCTGCAATGCGGGTTCTCCGGCGCGGCTATGCCTGCGGCTGGCTGGCGGGTAACGTCCGGTGATGGACGGGTTTGCCGAGGGCGACAACAGTATTGGCGGGCTGGGGCGTGCGGCGCGGGCGGCAGCGCGCGAGTTGGCGCGGATGCCGGGTTCGGCGCGCGACGGCGGGCTGCTGGCGGCGGCCGATGCCATCAGGCGGCATTCGGACAGCATCCTGGCGGCGAACCGGGCCGATCTGGCAGGGTCGGCCGCTGGCGAGGCGTTCCGGGACCGGCTGACATTGACCGTGGCGCGGGTCGAGGCGATGGCGCAGGGGCTGGCCGATATCGCAGCGCTGCCCGATCCGCTGGAGCGCGTGCTGGCGGACTGGACGCGGCCCAACGGGTTGCGCATCCGCCGGGTGCCGGCGCCGATCGGAGTGATCGGGATGATTTACGAGAGCCGGCCCAACGTGGGCGCCGATGCGGCGGGGATCTGCATCAAGTCCGGCAACGCGGTCATCCTGCGGGGCGGGTCGGAAAGCTTCGGGAGCGCGCGGGCGATCAACGAGGCGATCGTCGAAGGTCTGGAGAAGGCCGGGTTGCCGCCCGCCTGCGTGCAGGTGGCGCCGGGCACCGGCAGGGCGTTCGTGGCTGACATGCTGGGGGCGAGCGGGTTGATCGACCTGATCATCCCGCGCGGCGGCAAGTCGCTGGTGGAGCGGGTCCAGCGCGAGGCGCGGGTGCCGGTGCTGGCGCATGCCGAAGGGCTTTGCCACACCTACGTGCACGCGGCGGCGGACCCGGCGATGGCGCGGCGCATCCTGGCCAACGCCAAGATGCGGCGGACCGGGATTTGCGGCGCCACCGAGACCTTGCTGATCGATGCCTCGGTTGCACCGTCGCTGCTGCCGTTGCTGGTGGACGATCTGGCGGCGCTGGGCTGCCGGTTCCGGGCGGATGCGCGGGCTTGCGCGGCGGTGCCCGGGCTGGAACAGGCGGCGCCGGGGGATTTCGATACCGAGTGGCTCGACAGCGTGCTGTCGGTCGCCGTCGTCGATGGCCCGGAGGACGCGCTGGCGCATATGGCGCGTCACGGTAGCGGCCATACCGATGCGATCGTGACCGAGGACTCCGGCGTGGCTGCGGCATTCCTCGCGGCGAACGACAGCGCGGTCTCGATGTGGAACGCATCGACGCAGTTCTGCGATGGCGGCGAGTTCGGTTTCGGCGCCGAAATCGGGATCTCGACCGGGCGCATCCATGCGCGGGGACCGGTCGGCCCTGAACAACTGACCTGCTTTCGTTACCAGGTCGTAGGGACGGGGCAGGTTCGCGCCTGACACGCGCGCCGGCCTGGTTACGGGTCTTTAAGGGCGGTCGGCGATAAGGGTCGGGCCGGCGTATGCAGCCTGCGCCGGGAACCAGAACATGCCTGCTCAGCCTTCAACGGACCTGGTCCATCTCCGGCGTGCAGACAACAACGAACGGTTCGTGGCGTTTGCCTTCGCGGGCGCGGACATGGTGGCCGAGGTCGATAGTTTCGGCACGATCACCTACGCGGCCGGCGCATTTCGCAGCAAGTTCGGGTTGCCGCCGGAATCGTTCATCGGCCGGTCGGTGCGCAGCCTGGTGGCCGCGGTGGATCACGACGCGCTCGATTCGGCGTTGGCGCTGCTGATCGAACGTGGACGCCTGCCGCCGCTGATGATCCGCATGTCGGATGAGGGGCGCACCCGGTTGTCGGTGGCGGGCCTGGCATTGTCCGCTGCGGACCGGCCGTTGCGGCTTTGCCTGTCGTTCGCCCGGCCACCGGCTCCGGCCGCACGGGTTCTGCGCGCGGGATCGGCGCAGAGCCTGGCGCGGGCGACCGAAGCGCGGTTGCGCGCGGGCAGCCCGTGCGATCTTGGCCTGCTGGAGATATTCGGCCCGGACAGTGTGACGCTGCTGAAGGGCGATGCGATCGGGCTGGCGCTGGAGAGCGTCACGCCCAATGCGCTGGCCAGCGAACTCGCGCCGGGGCGGTTCGGCATTTTGGGCTCCGGCGGGACCGAGGGCGACATGCTGGCGGCCGCCCATGCGCTCGAGGGGGCGTTGCGCGCGCAGGGCGTGAACGTGGCGGTGACCGCCACGCATCTGCCGCTCGGAACCGGCGGGCTGACCCCGACCCAGGCTGCACGGGCGCTGCGTCATGCTCTCAACGCGTTTGCCCGCAACGGGGCGAAGGGACTGGAGGACGCAGGCGTCGGCCAAAGCCTGGCGGGCTACATGCATCGCGCGGGACGCAAGACGGACAGTTTGCGCCGGGCGATCCGCAGCGGGGCGTTCGCGCTGCTTTACCAGCCGATCGTGTCGTTGGCGGAGCGCAGCGTGCATCATTACGAGGCGCTCATCCGGCCGCGGCCGATCGCGGATCTTCCGCTGCATACGCCGCAGGAGTTCGTGATGCTGGCGGAGGCGCTCGGGTTGGCCGACGAACTCGATCTCGCAGTGGCCCGGTCCGCGTGTTCGGAGGCGATGCGGGCCGGCATTCCGGTGGCGTTCAACCTGTCCGGCCAGTCGGTGCAGAGTCCGGCGTTCCGCAACCGCCTGATGGCGTTGCTCACCGGACATCCGGCCTGCGAGGCGGGGCTGGTGATCGTGGAGATGACGGAGACGGCCGAGATCGAAGATGTCGAGGAGGCCCGCGTGACGGCCGAAGCGCTGCGCACGCTGAAGGTGCCGTTCTGTCTCGACGATTTCGGCGCAGGCAGCTCCGACATGCGGCTGTTGCGCGAACTCACGGCCGACATCGTGAAGCTGGACGGTTCCTACGTCTCCGGCGTGACGACTGCCGGACGGGAGCGCGCCTTCATCGCCGGGATGGTCGAGATTGCGCGCGCCTCGGGTGCGCTGATCGTGGCCGAGCGGATCGAGGTGGAAGCCGAGGCCGCGGTGCTGGCGCAATTGGGGGTTCATTACGGTCAGGGCTGGCTGTTCGGCCGGCCGGCACCGATGCCCGTCCAGTCTGCGCGGGTGATGGCGAGGGCCGGCGAGACGGAGCGTTGGGGCTGAAGAATGTTGCCGAGCTGCACGGGAGGATTTCGGGCGAGCGGATCTTCCGCGCTAGGGATGTTTGCTGAATGGACGAGCTTCGAAAAGATCGTGCGTCAACCGGGGCGCTTCCGCGGTTCGGCGACCGGCGGCGGATGCGCATCGGGCTGTTGGGCGGCAGCTTCAACCCGGCACATGGCGGCCATCTGCACATCGCGCGCGCGGCGTTGCATCGGCTGGCGTTGGACCAGGTCTGGTTGCTGGTGTCGCCCGGCAACCCGCTGAAGGAGGCGCGTGGCATGGCGAGCCAGGCGGACCGGCTGGCGTCGGCGGCCTGCCTGGCGGACGGGCGGCGGATCGTGGCAACCGATATCGAGCGTCATCTCGGGACGCGCTATACGGCCGACACGCTGCGTGCGCTGAAGCGGTTGTTTCCTCGGGTGCGTTTCGTCTGGCTGATGGGCGCGGATAATTTGACACAGTTTCCGCGCTGGCGGGATTGGACCGGGATCGCCGCGACAGTTCCCTTTGCGGTCCTGCCCCGGCCAACCTACACTCGCGCGGCACTCGCAGGCCGGGCCGCGCGACGTCTGGCACATGCCCGACACGGTTCGCGGCAGGCTGTTGTGCTTGCCGATCTGACACCGCCCGCCTGGGTTTTTGTCGATGGGCGCGAGAACGCGTTATCGGCAACCGCCTTGCGCAGGGCTGCCGCAGGAGAAGACCCATCGCCAGGAAGCCCGCTCCACCCGCAGCACCCGGGGTAAAAGAGCCCAAGCGGCGTTCACCCAAATCGCCGGCCGCGTTGAAGGAGGCGGCGAAGGCTCCCGGCACGCCGCGCAAGAAAGCGGTGGCGGCGGGGCCGCGCGGCAAGCGCGAGGAGCCTGCCGATGCCGGCATGCTGGAGCGTTTGCAGGCGGTGATCGTCGAGAGCCTGGAGGGGGACAAGGCGGAGGAGGTCGTGGCGATCGACCTGGCGGGCCGCGCGTCGTTCGCAGACCGCATGGTGATCGCGACCGGGCTGGCGGACCGCCAGATCACCGCGATGGCCACACATCTGGAGGATCGGCTGGCCGAGGCGGGGGTGAAAAGGGTGCGTGTCGAGGGCGCCGGCGGTTCGGACTGGGTGCTGATCGATGCCGGCGACATCGTGATCCATCTGTTCAAGCCGGATGCGCGGTCGCTGTATGCGCTGGAGAAGATGTGGGGCGCGGAGTTCGATGAGCCGGCTGCCCTGAGCGGCTGATGAACTGGCAGCCGTTATTCGCGCCGCCGCCGCCGATCGCCGCACATGCGCTGCTGGCGCTGTCGGCGTTCGTTGTGGGCAGCGCGCAATTCGCGCTGCCCAAGGGCACGTTGCGGCATCGCGTGATGGGCTATGGCTGGGTGCTGATGATGCTGGCGGTGGCGACCAGCTCGTTCGGCATCAGAACACTGAATCCCGGGCATTTCAGTTTCGTGCATGTCATCGCGATTTACACTTTGGTCATGCTGCCGGTGGCTGTGCTGCACGCGCGGCGGCACAACGTGCGGCGTCACGCCTGGGCGATGGTCGGGCTGTTTGCCGGCGCATTGCTGATTGCGGGCGCGTTCACTCTGGTGCCGGGCCGTATCATGCATGGCGTGGTGTTCGGCGCGCTGGCATTCAGGGAAGACGTGTCGTGCGCCTGAGCGCGCGCATGCACGAGGTTTCGTGCGGCTGATCGCTGTCGGGCGGATGCGGGCCGGGCCGGAAGCAGATTTGTGTGCACGGTATTTCGGCCGCCTGCGCCCGAAGCTAACGGTGACCGAGGTAGCGGAGGGCCATGGCGCGCCGGCCGAGATCAAGCGGCGGGAAAGCGAGGGCCTGCTTGCTGCGGTGCCGCCCGACATGTTTGCGGTGGCGCTCGATCTTGGCGGAACTGCGCCGGATAGCGAGGGCCTGGCGCGGCTGCTGGAGCGATGGCTGGCCGGCGGGCGGCCGCTCGGTTTCCTGATCGGCGGGGCGGAGGGCCTTGGCGCGCCGGTGGTGGCGCGTGCGGACCATGTGCTGAGTTTCGGTCCTCTGACCTGGCCGCACATGCTGGTACGGGCGATGCTGGCCGAGCAATTGTATCGCGCGCAGGCGATCATGTTGGGTCATCCGTATCACCGCGCCGGGCGACCGGACTAGTCAGGTCAGCAGGCCGACGACGGCCCCGCTGAGGCAGGTGGCGATGGTGCCGGAGACGATCGAGCGGAGGCCGAGTGCGGCGATCTCGGCACGGCGGTCCGGCAGCATCGCTCCCATGCCGCCGACCAGGATGCCCGCGCTGCCGAGGTTGGCGAAGCCGCACAGGGCGGTGGCGACGATCCGGCGGGAGTGGGGCGAAAGCGCGGCTTGCGTCAGCGAGGACAGGTTCAGGTAGGCGACCAGCTCGTTCAGGATTGTCTTGGTGCCCATCAGTTGGGCGGCCGCCGGCGCTTCGTTCCAGGGTATGCCGATCAGCCACATCACCGGGCGGAACGGCAGTGCGAGCCAGCCCTGGAGGGTTGGTGGCGGACCGGCGTGCGGCAGCAGCCCGACGGCGCGGTTGGCGAGCGCCACCAGCGCCACGGTCACCAGCAGCGTGGTGACGATACCAACGAGGGGTGCGACGCCGTCCGCGGTGCCGCGGGTGACCGCGTCCAGCACGCTGGCAGGGCGGTCGTAGGCGAGGGTTGCGGCCGCGGTTCTGGTTGGGGTGAACGGCACCATGAGGGCAGCGACGGCGAGTGCGGCCGGGGTGCTGATGACGCTGGCGACCAGGATGGCGCCGAGTGCGTCGGGCAGGACCGGGCCGAGGATGCCGGCGTAGATGGCCATGACGGTACCTGCGACGCCGGCCATGCCGCAGCTCATGAGAGCGAACAGCTCGCCGCGGGACATCTGCGCCAGGTAGGGCCGGATCAGCAGCGGGGCCTCGATCATGCCGAGGAAGATGTGGGTGGCGGCCCCGAGGGCGAGTGCGCCGTCGAGCCCGAGGGCGCGGCGGAGCAGCCAGGCGAAGGCGGCGGTGACGCGTTGCAGGATGCCGAGATAGAGCAGCAGCGAGCTGAGGGCGCTGATGACCAGCACGAGCGGCAGGATCTTGAAGGCGAGCACCAGGCTGGCGCCGGGATGGCTTTCGACGAAAGGCAGCGGGCCGCCGCCGAGATAGCCGAACACGAAGGCGGTGCCGGTGTCGGTGGCGTCCTGCAAAGCGCCGACCGCCTTGCTGGTCAGCAGGATCAGGCTGCGGGCCCAGCCGGCATGCAGCAGCAGGGCGGCGAGGGCGATTTGCAGGCCGAAGCCGCCGGCGACGGTTCGCCAGGGGATGGCGCGGCGGTTTTCGCTGAGCAGCCAGGCGATGAGGGCCAGGATGACGAAGCCCGGGACGGCCTGCACGGTCAGAAGCGATCCTTGGCGGTGCGGATCTCGGCGAGGCGTTCAACAGTGGCGGCACGCAGGAAGGGGTTTTCGGCCCGCTCGTCCACAAGTCGGGACGGGACGGTGGGCTCGCCCTGTTTTCGGAGGGCCTGCACCTGTTTCGCGCGGTCGAGCAGGGCGGCGTTGTGGGGCTCGACGGTGACGGCGAAGCGGGCGTTGTTCTCGGTGTACTCGTGGCCGCAGCAGACCAGCGTGCCGTCGGGCAGGGCGGACAGGCGTTGCAGGGAGGCGAACATCTCGGCGGCGGTGCCTTCGAGCAGCCGGCCGCAACCGAGCGAGAACAGGGTGTCGCCGCAGAGCAGGATCTCGCCGTCTGCGAAGTAGAAGGCGATGTGTCCGCGTGTATGGCCCGGCGTGTCGATGACGAGGGCCTGTGCGGCGCCGAGCGGCACCTGATCGCCGGGTGCGACAGCGACATCGAGATGGGGCAGCCGGTAGGAATCGGCTGCCGCGCCGATGACAGGGCAGTTGTAGCGGGCGCGGACCTCGTCGGTGCCGGCAACGTGGTCGGCGTGGTGGTGGGTGAGGAAGATGGCGTCGAGCCGGCCTCCGGAGCTGTCGATAGCGCGGATGATGGCGCCGGCGTCGGCTGGGTCGGCGATGCCGACGGCGCCGGTGACGCTGTCGCGCAACAGCCAGGCATAGTTGTCGGAGAACATTGGAACGGCCTGGACGCTCACGGTCATCGCCACCACCTCGCGCTGTAGATGCAACGACCCTTAGGCCGGTTCCTGGATGTGTGGAACCGCTCAAAGGGGCATTAGGGGCGATCGCACCTGCTTGGGACCGCCTTGCGGTCGCGAGCGGGGTGTTGCCCTGGCGTCGCCGATGCTGCCGCCGCACCCTGAAGGCGCCCATGACCTCGCACGTAGAAGAAAGCTCCGCCCCGGTGTTCTATGGCAGCCCGCTGGGCATGCTGGCCGCTTCCTGCATCGGGCGGCGGCTAGGTGAGTTGTGGCCCGATCTGACCGGCCAGTCATTGCTCGGGCTGGGGTATCCGTCGCCGTTCATGAGGCTGTGGCGCGACCAGGCCTATCGCTGCATCGATGCCACCACGTCGCATCACCATCCGGTGCCGCACGGCAGTTGTGCGGCCGATGCGATCCGGTTGCCGTTCCCGGACCTGGTTTTCGACCGCATCCTGGTCATCCATGGCGTCGAGCCGCTGGGGCAGGATGCGCGGTTGCTGCGGGAGATCTGGCGGGTCCTGAAGGATGATGGGCGCATCCTGGTGGTGGCGCCCAACCGGGCCGGGCTGTGGGCGCATGTGGATCGGACGCCGTTCGGGCAGGGTCAGCCTTACTCGCGGCCGCAGCTTAACCGGCTGCTCGCGGCGGGGATGTTCCGGGCGGAACGGCGGGAGTGCGCCCTGTTCACGCCGCCTGCGCGGGCGCGGGTGCTGCTGCGGACGGCGCCGCTGTGGGAAGCGGTCGGGCACGCGATGACGCCGCATCTGGCGGGGGTGACGATTGTCGAAGCGGTGAAGGAGACTTATGCGGCGATGCCGGCGTTGGCTTTGTCGCGCCGGCGGGTGGTGTTGCCAGAGGCGGCCTGAAAGGCCGGCGCCTTGACGGTGATTGGCGGCCTGAAAGGGCGGCGTCTTGACGGT
>CAZZWO010000080.1:0-9187 GCA_964657885.1 uncultured Acetobacteraceae bacterium
ATGTAAGGCGCGTGGAAGGACCGGACGGCGCCGAGCTGCACAGGGCGGCTGACCCGCAGCGCGACCAGAGCTGGTTCCTGTTCGCCACGACACGCGCGCAACTGGCGTTCTGCCGCTTCCCGCTCGGTGACATGCCGGACAAGCAGGCTACCCGGGCGGCCGCATCCCGGCTGGGCCTCGCGGTCGCCGACAAGCCCGATAGCCAGGACATCTGCTTCGTTCCGCAGGGAAACTATGCCGAACTGGTGGGCCGGTTGGCGCCCGGCGCCGCGGAGCCGGGCGAGATCGTGGCCGCAGACGGCCGCATCCTGGGGCAGCATGCGGGCATCGGCCGTTACACGGTAGGGCAGGCAAAGCGGCTTGGCGCGGCGGCGAGCGACCGCGGAGCGCCGCAGGTGGTGGTTTCGGTCGAGCCGTCGAGCAGGCGCATCGTGGTGGGGCCGCGGGGAACGGGCACCTCGACCTTCAGGTTGCGTGAGATGAACTGGCTGGTCGCCCCTTCCTCGAACGGGGTCCGCTGCACCGTCAAGCTGCGCGCGCGGGATCAGCAGCGGCCCGCAATCGTCACGCCGGCCGGCAGCGGTGCCGAGGTCAGGCTCGACGATCCCGCCCTGCCCGCCCCCGGCCAGGGCTGCGTCATGTACGATGGTGACCGGGTGCTCGGGGGCGGGTTCATCACCCGGCACTGACCGCGGCTGCGGGAGCGTCCTGGAGCCGAGCGGCGATCAGGAACTCCCGGTTGCCCTCGGGACCGGTGATCGGGCTTTCGGCCAGTCCGATGACGGTCCAGCCCGGTAGCGCGGCCCACCACTCGCGAATCATTGCGCAGACGGCTTCGTGCACCGCGGGATCCCGCACCACGCCTTTGCTGCCGACCTGACCGGGTCCTGCCTCGAATTGCGGCTTGATCAGCGCCACCGCCCATGCACCCGGGCTGCAGAGTGCCAGTGGCGCAGGCAACAGGGTGCGCAGGCCGATGAAGCTGGCGTCGCATACGAGGCAACCGGCCGGCTCGCCGACATCGGCGGGGCTCAGGTGCCGTGCATTGGTGCGCTCGTGCACGACCACGCGCGGGTCCGAGCGCAGTTTCCAGGCCAACTGACCGTGGCCGACGTCGATTGCGTGCACTTTGGCGGCGCCGCTCTGGAGAAGAACGTCGGTGAAGCCGCCTGTCGAGGCACCGATGTCGAGGCACACCAGACCGGCCGGGCTGAGGCCGAACTGGTGCAGTGCGTGGTCGAGCTTCAGGCCGCCACGGGAAACCCAGGGGTGATCCTGACCGCGTACTTCGAGCGGGGCATCGGCCGCGAGCTGGTCGCCGGCCTTCGCCACGCGCCGGTCGGCGGAGAACACCTTGCCGGCCAGGATGAGCGCCTGCGCCCGAGCCCGGCTATCGGCAAGCCCTCGTTCGGTCAGCAGCAGGTCGGCCCGCTGACGGAGCGGACCGGTCATCGGAGCGGCTCCGGCGGTGCCCGATTCGCGTGTCCTAGAATGCCGGGGTGGCGTCGCGACGGCGGGCAGGATGTCGCAAAACTGCCACGGATCAACCCCTTATCCCGCCTGATGTTGTCGGTTTTGCAACGCGGTGTCATACCAAACGCTTCGGGGGTGGCATCTTGTGCACCGCAGCCCAATGTGCCGGGTTGATTGGCGCTGCCCTGGCACGGTTTGTCAGCTTGTCGTCGAGTTCCTCCCACTGTCGGCCACCGGTCACCTGACCGGATCGTCCGGTGAAGCGGGACACGCAGGAGAACATGGATTGTCTGTTCCGTTGAAGCAGGTGTTGCGGGTCGGCGCCTATGTGGTCAAGCAGCACCTGGCCGGACGCAAGCGTTATCCGCTGGTCCTGATGCTCGAGCCGCTGTTCCGCTGCAATCTGGCGTGCGGCGGATGCGGCAAGATCGACTATCCTGCGCCCATCCTGAACCAGCGCCTTTCGGTGCAGGAATGTCTTGACGCCGCCGATGAGTGCGGCGCGCCGGTGGTCTCGATCGCAGGTGGCGAGCCGCTGCTGCACAAGGAGATGCCCGAAATCGTCGAGAAGCTGCTCGCGAAGGGCAAGTTCATCTACCTTTGCACCAATGCGTTGCTGCTCGAGAAGAAGATCGACCAGTACAAGCCCCACCCGTCCTTCACATGGGACATCCATCTCGACGGTGACCGCGAGATGCACGACCGGGCGGTGAGCCAGAACGGCACCTACGATCGTGCGGTGGCAGCAATCCGCGAGGCCAAGCGGCGCGGGTTCCGCGTGTCGATCAACTGCACCCTGTTCGACGGCGCGCAGAGCGACCGCGTGGCGAAGTTCTTCGACGACGTGACCGCCATCGGCATCGACGGGATCATGACCTCGCCCGGTTACGCTTACGAGCGTGCACCTGACCAGGCGCATTTCCTCGGGCGGCAGAAGACCAAGCAATTGTTCCGCGACATCATCAAGAAGGGGCGTGGGCGCGGCTGGAAGTTCGGCCAGAGCCCGTTGTTCATCGATTTCCTCGCCGGCAACCAGGAATATCACTGCACGCCTTGGGGCAACCCGACGCGCAACGTGTTCGGGTGGCAGCGGCCTTGCTACCTGCTGGGCGAGGGCTACGCGAAAAGCTTCACCGAGCTCATGGAAAGCACCGACTGGGACAAATACGGGACGGGCAACTACGAGAAATGCGCCGATTGCATGGTGCATTCCGGTTACGAAGCCAGTGCGGTGCTCGACTCGGTCAAGAACCCGCTGAAGATCGCCAAGGTGATGTTGCGCGGCCCGAAGGTCGACGGTCCGATGGCGCCGGAGATCTCGCTCGCGAACCAGCGTCCTGCCGAGTACGTCTTCAGCCGGCATGTGGAAGACGCCATGCGGCGGACCGCACATGCCAAGCCGGGTGAACTGGCCGACGCTGCCGACTAGGGTCGCGTCCGTCCAAGGGTGTTGCCGTGCCGCCTCTGACCCGGGTCATCCTCGCGGCGTCGGCCGGCAACGCGCTGGAATGGTATGATTTCAGTGTCTTCGGCTATTTTGCCGCCCAGATAGCCGGGGCGTTTTTCCCGCGTGCCGATCCGGCGACCGGGTTGCTGCTGACGTTCGGCACCTATGGCGTGTCGTTCCTGGCGCGTCCGGTCGGGGCAGCCGTCCTGGGCAGCTATGCCGACCGGGTCGGGCGCCGGGCGGCGCTGACAGCATCGATCCTGCTGATGACGCTCGGGACAGCGTTGATGACGGTGATGCCGGGTTACGGCACGATCGGGCGCTGGGCGCCGCTGGGTATCCTGGCGGCGCGGCTCATCCAGGGTTTTTCGGCGGGTGGGGAGTTCGGTGGCGCCACCGCGTTCATGATCGAACATGCCGGACGCCGGGCCGGGTTTTTCGGCAGTTTCCAATACACCAGCCAGGCGGTCTCGGCGATCCTCGGATCGGGAGTCGCGTGGGGATTATCGGGTGCGATGTCGCCGGCCGCCCTGAACGACTGGGGTTTCCGGCTGCCTTTCGCCCTGGGGCTGCTGATCGGGCCGGTTGGGTTCTATGTGCGCCGGCATGTGGCGGAAACCCCGGCGTTCAAAGCGGAGCGGCCGGAGCAGGCTCCCTTGCGAGAGGTGGTTTCGCAACATGGCGGCCGGGTGGCCCTGTCGGCCTGCGTCGTGGCAGCGGGGACGGCCGGCACTTACCTGAACATATACCTGCCGACCTACGCGCATCGTCACCTGCACATCGCCCAGTCGAGCAGCTTCGCGATCACCTTCCTGGCGTCGCTGGCACCACTTTTCGTAACGCCTGTTGCAGCCCATCTCTCGGACCGGATTGGCCGCGTGCCGGTGATGCTGTCTCTGGTGGCGGTTCTATGTCTCGGCGCCTATCCGGCGTTCCTGGCAATCGCCGCAAACCCTACGCCGGCGATGCTGGCCAGCGTTTTGATCGGAATCAGCATCCTGCGCGCGGGCTACACGGCACCTTCGGCGGCGCTGCTGGCGGAGATGTTCCCGGTGCGTGTGCGCGCGGCCGGCATGTCGCTCGGTTACACGCTCGGCGTGGTTGCTTTTGGCGGCTTTGCGCAGTTGGCGTTGGAGTGGCTGATCAACATCACCGGAAACCAGACGATTCCGGGCATTTACATGGCGGTGACGTCACTGATCACCGTCACGGCCTTGCTGATCATCTGGCGGCGTGTGCCCCTGCATCTCTAGCGCTTGCAGCGGGCGGTTCCGACGAGATCGTCGTGTCGGCCCAGTCTTGCAGGATCGCGGTCTCCGTCCGGAGACTGGCGAGTTTCTCACCGACGCCGCCCAGAGCGTTGTGGTAGCTGCCGAGGGCGTGGCCTAGTCCCGCAACCCCGATGCCCAGTTCCGCAAGCGCGAATTTCCATTCGGCCAGCGCACGTTTCTGGTCATCGAGCGCGGATTTCAGGTTTTCCAATGCGCGGCGAAGACGTTCCTGCTCGTTGTCCTGGGGATGGAGCTTTGGAAACGGGATGATCTTGGCTTCGGTCACTGAATTGCTCCACGTCTCTGAAATGCCTGAACCGTAAAGCACGATTTAATATCAAAATAAAGACGTTGTTCATAAAAGCTGTCTTCACGAAGACGTAGGCTTCACAGGAGTACGTGGGCGCCCACCAGGCGGATGACCAGGACGGTCGTGAGAAGGGCGACAACCACGATCGAGATTGCCCAGCGCAGGGCCATGTAGCCGCCGGGCATCAAGTCCCGCTTTTGTGCCCGGGACTCGACGACGACGGTCCCGATCATGCCGGCGATCAGAATGGCCAGGCTGATGACCGGCCGGGCGACGATGCTGGACAGGATGGCAACCCAGCCGACCAGGGCCGGCACGACGCCGAGTGCCAGGCGCGCGCGCACCGCCCGCGCGTCGCCCTCCTCGACCAGGGTAAAGCCCCAATGCACCCCGCCCAGGAAGGCGAGGATGACCGCGCCGTACCCGACCAGCCCGCGCACCGCGGTCAGCGACGTGTCCGGACTATCCCCAACGGCGCCGACCCCGAGAAGCGCGAAGGGGATGATGCCGGCTATACCGAGGATGATGGCGAGAGGTGGAAGCGTGCGGAACATCTCGCTCTCTCCGGATGAATTATCTCAGGACGATCTCGACCCGGCGGTTCTGCGGCTCGCGGACGCCTCTCGCGGTCTGGACGAGCGGGCTGCTCTCGCCGAAGCCGTGGATGCTGATTTCCGTGCGGTTCACGCCGTCGCGCACCAGCTCGGCTTCCACACTCTGGGCGCGGCGCACGGACAGGCGCTGGTTGTAGGCCTCGGTGCCCGACAGGTCGGTGTAGCCGTTGACCTCGATCCGGGTGGTCTGGATGTGCGTGCTGGCCTGGGCCGCTTCGGAAACGATCGAACGTGCGCGTGCGGTGAGGTCGGCACGGTCCCAATCGAAGAATACCAGGTAGGTGCGCGAGGGCTGTACTTCCGGCGCCTGTGCCTGGGGTTGCGGCGGAGCGGTGGCCGGCATCGGCGGCGTGGGCTGGAACAGCGCGTAGCGGAGGCCGAGCAGGCCGGTGTGGTTGTAGGCGGTGCTGCCGCCGAGCCGGCCGGAAGCGATCAGGTCGCCGCGCTGATACTCGCCGGGGAAGCTGGTTTTGCCGAGCACGCTGAAGAAGCGGTACTCGGCGGTGAACGACAGACCGACAACGAACGGGATGGGCAACGAGACGCCGAACAGGCCCTGGTAGGCGAAGTGCCCGTCCTTGCCGTCGCCGATGAAGCCGCTTTGCACATTGGTGCCGGGAGCGCCGAAGGCGTTCACCTGCTGCCAGCGCGTCCAGCTATAGCCCGCGCCGGCCCCGAAATACGGGTAGATCCAGCTTTGGCCGATATCCATGTCGAAGATCGCGTCGGCCATGCCGCCATAATTTTGCTGGCGGCCGCCGGCGCCGAGCGGACCAGGAAAGTTCGACACGGTGTGCAGACGGTTCTGCCGCCAGTCGCCCTCGATCTGTACGCGGAAGCCGTTGCCGAACCCGTAGCCGACGCCGCCCATTGCGGCCGGTCCGTCGTCGAAGCTGAGCTTGCCGTCGCGGTTGAACGGCTCACCCTGCAGCCGCTCATCCTGCAGGATGTTCCCGCCACCGCCGAGGCTGATGTAGGGGCCGGTGACCGGTTGGGCCGACGCCGCGTGCGGGACGCCTGCGATGGCGAGCGCTGCGACACAGGCGGTGCTGGCGAGGCAGAGGCGGCGGTTCATTCGATGGACTCCGGCAGCGGAACGGAACGAGGTCGGCACGGTCGGGTCGCATGTACCCGGTTAGGTCAGAGGCCGGGCAAACACAACGTTGCCACAACAATCATACAAAAAAAGGGAGGGCAATATTGCCCTCCCCTCTTTCAGGCGCTTGGCCGTTTTCGACCAGCCTTACTTCAGGATGATCTCGACGCGGCGGTTCTGCGGCTCGCGAACACCCTGCGCAGTCTGGACGAGCGGGTTGCTCTCGCCATAACCGTGGATGGTGATCTCGCCACGGTTCACGCCGTCGCGCACCAGTTCGGCTTCCACGCTCTGGGCGCGGCGGACCGACAGACGCTGGTTGTAGGCTGCAGTGCCCGAAAGGTCGGTGTAGCCGTTGACCTCGATGCGGGTGGTCTGCACGTGCGTGCTGGCCTGCGCCGCCTCGGACACGATCTGGCGTGCACGTGCGGTCAGGTCGGCGCGATCCCAATCGAAGAACACCAGGTAGGTGCGCGCGGGCTCGGGAGCCGGAGCGGCCTGCTGGGCCGGCGGGGGAGCCGGCGGCGGGGGAGGAGCCGGCTGGAACAGCGCGTAACGCAGGCCGACGAGGCCCGAGTAGTTGATGGTGTTGTCGGTGCGGAAGTTGATCCGCGTGGCAACGCCCGGTGCGAAGAACTGGCCGTGGTAGTTCTGGTCTTCGGGGATCGCGGAGACGCGGCCCTCGAGGGTCAACGCCAGGCCGGGAACCGCGTCGATGTTGTAGGCGACACCGACGATGCCCTGGGCCGCGAAGTTGCCCTTGGTGTTCGTCTCACGGATGAAGATCGACGAACCATCGCCGGCGAAACCGCTGAAGCGGCCGTTCTGGAACTTCACCTGGTCGTAGCCGGCGCCGACGCCGAGATACGGGGCCAGCGGAAGGCCGAACGGTGCGAGGTCGAAGTCGTAAAGGACGTTGACGAAGCCTTCGAACTGCTGCTCATGACCGGCGCCGCCAAGGCCGCTGAAGCCAGTGAGCTTGTTCTGGCGATAGTCGCCCTGCAGTTCGACGCGCACGCCGTTGCCGAGGCCATAGCCGAGCGAGCCGGAGCCCATCACGTCCGTGTCCGTGCGGATGTGGCCGTTATTGTAGGTGCCGTAGCTGAAGGCGCCGAGGGCGGGGACGTTCACGCGTGTCAGGTTCTGGTCCTGCAGATACGTGGCACCGGCGCCGAGGCTGATGTACGGTCCGGTTACCGGCTGCGCGAGCGCCGCGGCGGGCGCGGCAAACATCGTGGCAACCAGAAGCGCATTCCTGAGCTTCATTACTAAACTCTCCTGTTTCAAAGTCTCTGGACCATGCGCAGCGTGTGACCGCGTTTGGCTTCCGGGGACGACAACGCCGCATCTATGACGATGGATTGTGGGTTGCGACCCGGGGGGCGCAGGGTTTGTTGGCACTGTGGCGAGATTGACACAAGGGTCCAACCGCACCTGCCAAACCACAAAATGCCCTCTCTATTCCGTGATTTGTGCATCGCAGCACTATCTGACTGGAACGAGGTTTGGCCCGGACAAGCAGTCCGGCCAGCTATTCCGGGGAGTTTGCGGCTCGTGGACGGGCCGCAGGGGAGGCCAAAATTGAACATACGAAAGTACACGGTGCTGCTGACCCGGGCATTGCCGCCGAAAATTGCCGCGCGAGCCGAAGCTGCCTTCGAAATCCGCATGCCAGGAGAGCTTTCCCTGCGCGCCTGGTTGCCGGCGGCGACAGAGGGCGCCGACGGCATCATGTGTATCCCGGGGTTCCGCTTCGACGAGGCGATGATCGGCAGCCTGTCCCGCTCGGTCCGGGTGATCGGCACATTCAGCGTGGGCACGGACCACATCGACCTTGCGGCGGCCCGGGCGCGCGGCATCACGGTGGTGAACACCCCGGGGGTGGTTTCGCAATCGACCGCCGAATTTACGATGCTGTTGATCCTTGCGGCGGCGCGCCGGGTCGGCGAGGCCGAGCGGCTGGTGCGGGCTGGCGGCTGGCACAAGGGAACGCCGGCCGATTTCCTGGGAACCGAAGTGTCGGGCAAGCGGCTCGGCATATTCGGCATGGGCCGGATCGGCCAGACGCTCGCTCGGATTGCCGCAGGCGGCTTCGGGATGCCGGTGCATTACCACAACCGCACCCGGCTTCCCGAGCATCTGGAGCAAGGGGCCACTTACCACCCCGATGAGGCTTCCTTTCTCGAGGCGAGCCAGGTGTTGTGCCTGCTCGCGCCCGGCGGCGAGGCGACGGCCGGTTGGCTCAATGCACCCCGTATCGCCGCTTTGCCGGAGCGGGCCGTGGTGGTGAACACGTCGCGAGGGACGCTGGTCGATGATGCAGCCCTGGCCGCTGCCTTGCGGTCGGGACACATCGCAGCCGCGGGGTTGGACGTGTTCCCGCGTGAGCCGTCCATCCCCGACGTTTATGCAGGCCTGGAGAACGTGGTCCTGACACCGCACATCGCGACGGCCACGCACGAGACGCGGGATGCGATGGGGAACCTGGTCCTGGACGGCATGGAGGATGTGCTGGCTGGGAGAACGCCAGCCCACGCCGCCAACTGACAGTCAGTTACCGGCGAGTTCGGCCAGTGCGGGCGCGGGTTTGGCCATACGCCTGAAGCGGAAGGGCGGCTGGCCGGCGGCGCTTTCCGCGACGGCTTCCTGCATGACGCCGTGGTGAGGCGAGAGCTCGCATGCGGGGTCGGTCGCGTGCGTGTCGCCGAGCAGCGCGAACGCCTGGCAGCGGCATCCGCCCCAGTCGATTTCGCGCCGGTCGCATGAGCGGCAGGGCTCCGGCATCCAGGCGGTGCCGCGGAACCGCAGGAAAGCGTCCGAATGGTTCCAGATGTCGGCCAGCGAGGTCTCGCGAACCGAGGGGAAGGTGAAGCCGGGCAAGGTTTCGGCGGCATGGCACGGCATCGCCTTGCCGGACGGCGAGATGTTGATGAACCGTTGTGCCCAGCCGCCCATGCAGGCTTTCGGCCGTGCGGC
>CAZZWO010000080.1:9287-11915 GCA_964657885.1 uncultured Acetobacteraceae bacterium
CTGGCGCCGAACGCATCGTTGGCGGATGGATCGACGTCCTGGAAGCTGAGCTGGATATGGTCCACGCCCGCCTGCATCAGCGCCGCCATCGCCCGGTCATCCAGCGTGACGCCCGAAGTGATGATGTTGGTGTAGAGGCCGCGCCGGGAGGCATGGCCGATGAGGGTCACGAGGTCCCGGCGCGACATCGGCTCACCGCCGGTGAAATGCACTTGCAGCACGCCGATGTCGGCCGCCTGGTCGAGCACGCTCAGCCAAGTGCCCGTGTCGAGCTCGGCCGCCGCGCGCTCCAGGTCCAGAGGGTTGGAGCAGTAGGGGCACGCGAGCGGACAGCGATGCGTCAGTTCCGCGATCAGGCCGAGCGGCGGGGGAAAATCGCTCATAGACGTATGGCTCCGCGCGCGGACAGGTCCGACAGCATTGCGTCGACATCGTTGCGGATTGCTTCCGCCGGCGCGTCGTAACGCTGCGCCAGGTCGGTGACGATGCTGTCGACGGATCTGACGCCATCGACGAGTTTCAGGATCTCCACCGCATGCTCGTCGGGGAGGAACAGCCGTTCGGGGCCAAGCAGCACCCACGCATCGCGAACCTGGTCGAAGCGGAACTTATGGCCGTTGCTGAGGCGGGGGATCATGCCGGCACGAAGGCGCCGGGTGGCGGCATTGCGGGAACTACGTAGGCGTGGTGCAAAGCGTCGAGCTGCGCCCATAGCACATCGCACTTGAAACGAAGGGCGGCCAAGACCGCCTGCTGCTCGGCGACCGTCCGGGCGTGTTCCTGCACGTAGGCCAGCGCGAAATCCGAATCCTGCGGCGCCTGAGTGAGGCGCGGGGTGAAGTAGGCGAGCGTCTCCCGGGTGATCCAGTCGTAGTTCGCCAGCATGCCGGAAACGCGTTCGGCGATGATCTTAGGCGAGAACAGCTCGGTCAGCGACGAGGCAATCGCCTCCAGCACGCTGCGGTCGCGCACGAACGCCACGTAAGCATCCACCGCGAACCGGGTGGCGGGCAGGATGCCAACTCCGGTCTCGACATACTCACGATCGAGACCGACGCCCTCGGCCAGCCTGAGCCAGCGGGCGACACCGCCAGTACCCGGTGCGTCACCGTCGTGATCGACCAGCCGGCGGCGCCACTCACGCCGGAGTTCGGCCGTGGGCAGACGGGCCAGGAGGGTCGCGTCCTTAACCGGAATGTTTGCCTGGTAGTAGAAGCGGTTGAGCGCCCAGGCCTGCACCTGACCGCGATCCAGCTTGCCGTCGTGCAGCAGCCGGTGGAAGGGATGGTGGATGTGGTAGCGCTCGGCTCCGATCGCCCGAAGGGCATCGGCAAGGGCTTCCGGAGAGAGGATCGGTTCGGTCAACATTCTGAACGGCCGGGTGCGTCTATCATCTGGCGTGCCGCGTCCCGGACCCTGTCATCGGGCCAGTGGCCCCAGACCACCCTGCGGCGATCCGGGGCCGGGAAGCCTTACTTCTTGGCTTCAGCGCAGGCGTAGCTGTTGATCTCTGCGCCCAGCGCGATTTCGACGACCTTCGGTGCTTTCCAGCTCATGGTAGAGTCTCCCTGTTGTTTTCGCCCTGGACGAGTTTGATCCGGTCGGGCCATCCGGTCAAATTGCTCCCCTGCAGCGGGTACTCGTAGCTCGCTACTCCGCCGCGATCCGGCGGCTGAGATCACTATGAAGTTGGTATTCCTTCTGCCATTCGCTAGGGCCGTTGGAAGGGCTCACCTGGACTGCAGTGACTTTGTACTCGGGACAGTTGGTCGCCCAATCCGTGTAATCCGTGGTGATGACGTTGGCCTGGGTGAGCGGATGATGGAACGTCGTGTAGACGACGCCCGGCGCCACCCGGTCGGTGATGCGGGCGCGGAGCGAGGTTTCCCCGGCCCGGCTACGGACCCGCACCCAGTCGAGTTCGCGCACGCCGCGCTGCTCGGCGTCGTGCGGATGGATCTCAAGCATATCCTCCTCGTGCCAGCGGCTGTTCTCGGTCCGGCGGGTCTGCGCGCCAACGTTGTACTGGCTCAGGATACGGCCGGTGGTCAGCAGCAGCGGGAAGCGCGGCCCCGACCGCTCCTCCGTGGGAACATACTCGGTGATCATGAAGCGGCCGTTACCGCGCACGAAGCGGTCGATATGCATCACCGGCGTGCCGTCGGGCGCTTCGTCATTGCACGGCCACTGGATGGAGCCGAGCTCGTCCAGCCGGTCGTAGGACACGCCGGTAAAGCTCGGCGTCAGGCGAGCGACCTCGTCCATGATCTCGCCCGGATGCGCGTAGGTGCCGATGTCGACACCGAGCGCGCTGGCCAGGTGCAGGGTGACCTCCCAATCGGCCAGTCCCGGCATCGGCGGCATGACCCGGCGCACCCGGTTGATCCGCCGCTCGGCGTTGGTGAAGGTGCCGTCCTTTTCCAGGAACGTCGTGCCGGGCAGGAAGACATGCGCGTAGTTGGCCGTCTCGTTCAGGAACAGGTCCTGCACGATGACGCACTCCATCGCTTCGAGGCCGGCGATGACGTGTTTCGAATCCGGATCGGACTGCGCGATGTCCTCGCCCTGCACGTAAAGCGCCTTGAAGGTGCCATCGACCGCGGCGTCGAGCATGTTGTTGATCCGCAG
>CAZZWO010000081.1:0-11820 GCA_964657885.1 uncultured Acetobacteraceae bacterium
CAGCCCGTCCAGCACCCGTCCCAGCAGCGCATCGCCCACCGCCAGATCCAGCTTGCGGTGCGTCGGCACGACTTCGGCCAGGCTGGACAGGCCGGCCACCGTGCCGATCGGCGTGAGGTAGGCCCGGCCGTCGGCGATGCCCACCACCTCGGCCTCGATCTCGGTGCCCCCGGGATCGCTCAGGTGGCACAGTTCGCCCACCCGCACGCCAGCCAGCCGCGCCTCGATCATGGTGCCGGAAATCCGCTCGATCCGGCCGCGCAGCACGCGCGGCCGTGCCGACGCGACGGCGCCGAGCAGGCGGGCCGCCAGATCGCCGTCAGGCGGCATGCAGCGCCGCCTGCAACACCGCCAGCTGCTCCCGCAGGCCGGCCCGCACGATACCCGCCGGCGTCTCGATCGTGCAGGCGTCCTCGGGCAGCGCGTCGTCGCCGGTCACCCGCACGCCGTCGCCCCATCCGAGCAGGGCCGTCCGCGTCGCCCCGGTGCAGGCGGGGTGGACATGCACCAGCACCGCCTGCCGTGCAGCGAGTTCGCCCACCGCATGGCGCGCGGCAGCCGCTACCGCGGTTGCGACGTCCAGATCGCCCAGCACACGCGCCATCGCCTGGCCGATCACCGTGGCCACGCTGGGCGCCAGGGCATCCATCGCGCGCCGGGAGGCCGCCGCGGTCTCGGCCAGCGTTCGACTGGTCTGCAGCCGGGCGGCGTCGGCGGCGTCCCGCAGCACGGCATCATGCGCCGCCTGCGCGGCGTCGGCGGCCCGTGCCAGCAGGGCCTCGGCTTCCATCCGCGCGGTGGCCAACGCGGCTGCGGCGTCGCCGTACAGCCCAGCTTCCGCCGCGCTCAGCAGGCGGCCGACGGGCCGGCGCGCGCTCATGCCGCCAACTCGTCCGCAAGCCGGCGGATGAGACCGGCGCGCAGCTCCCGCCCGGCACCGTCCGGCACCGCCGGCCATTCCCGCACCAGCGCCAGGCGCGCCCGTGCCCAGGCCGGCAGGCTGGTCACCCAGGAGGCCACGCACAGCGCGCCATCCGTGGCGACCAGCTCGGCCAGGTCGCCATCTGCCGCCACCGCCAGCGGCGGATCGTGCCGCAAGGCCGCCTCGCGCGCCGAGGGGCCGAAGCGCGCGGCCAGGGCGGCGATGTCGGCGCCGCGCATCAGCGCGCGCACCCGCCTGCCATGCCATACGGCGCCCGCTGCCGCACCGAGCCGATCCAGGTCGCCCGGCGCCAGCAGCAGCAGGGTGCGGTCCGCCGCCGGCAGCGCCCGGACGTCCCCGCTGCCCAGCGATTCCGCCAGGAGGCGGCTCGCCCGCGCGCCGGTTCGCGCGCCCGCTATCAGCCGGACGGCCGTTTGCGGCCGTAACCCGGGCGCCACCAGCGGTGCGACGCGCGCCGGATCTGCCCAGGCGCCGGGGTCGGAGAGGAATGCCTCCAGGCTGCCCGCACCGCTCACGGGCGCTTGCTCAACCTGGCCGGCCCGGTTGCAGCAGCCTGGTCCGGCCCGGCAGCTGCAACCCGAACACGCTCATCCCCAGCAGCGCATGGCGCGCCCGCCAGCCGGACCAGCCGGCCGCCGCAGCCAATGCGGCCAAGATCCCGGCCACGCCTGCCAGCAGCCCGCGCAGCGCCGGCGCGCTGCCGCCATCCACCCACATCCCATACACGTTCTGCAGCCCGCCCTCCGGCCCCGCATCGGTTGCCAGAACCGCCGGCACCATCACGACCGAAACCTTGTCGTAGGACAGCCCGCCTATCCCATTGGCCACCAGCATCTTGATCTGCGGCACCAGCCCGCCAGCTGCAGAATCCTGCTTGTAGCGCACGAACACTGCAGCCGAGGCCGGCGGCGCTTCCCGCCGCAGCGGATCATTGTCTTGCGCCACGATATGCACGCGGGCGGACAGCACGCCGTCGATTTCGGCGATGGTGCGCGACAACTCCTCGCCCAGCGCATACGTCATCCGCGCGCGCTCCTCGGTGGGCGAACTCACCAGGCCACCGCCCTTGAATACATCCGGGATCGAATCGTAATGCTGCTGCGGGAGCCCGTGCGCGCGCAGCAGATCCACGGCGTCTGCAAACTGCGCCTGCTCCACCAGAACGCTGTAGGTGCCGGCCTTGACGTCGATGCCGCGTGCGGCCGGAACGTTGTGCCGCAGCAGCAGCGCCAGCTCGTCATTGGCAGCCATTTCGGTCAGCCCGCCATTGAGCTCGGTCTTGCAGCCGGCCAGCGCCAGCAGCAGCCCCAGCGGCGCCATCAGGCGGATACGACGGCGCATCATTGCGTCTTGATTAGCGTGTTGATCGAACTGGTGAACGTCGTCGCCGCGTTGGTCACCAGCTGCGCCTCGACCGCGAAACTGTATGTCTGCATCATCACCGACATCGACTGGCGAGTCATTTCATCACCTTTCTGCATCAGCTGTTCGGTGCTCAGCGAGGCGGCCGGCGCGCCACCGAGGGCGCCGCCGTCAGCCAGGCCGGAATCGTCGAGCCGGTCCGTGATCACATCACCCGCGCCGGGCGCAGGCTTTGGATCCATCGCCTGCTTGGCCTGCGCGCGGAACATGCCCTCATGCGCGGAAAAACCGTTCAGCCCCGACAGCAGCGCGCGACCGATGGCGGCCGGGTTGGCGGACAGCATCGACCCGGCGGAATCCAGCATCGCGCGGAACGCATCGACCCGCGCGGCCGACCCCGGCATCGCTCCGGCGCCCGGGGAAACCTGCGCTGCATCCAGGCGCGGGGCAGGACTCGGCTCGATCGGCACGGCCGGAGGTACTGGCGACATCTTGTCGTTCCCGTTTCGCTTTTTCCAAAATGCAGGCTGGCCGCGATTGTCGCGCGGCCAGCCTGTGCACTGTCCAGCCTAGGCCGTCTGATAGCCCGAGCTGTTCTGCATCTGCGACAGCGCGTTCTGCATCATGATGGCGGAGAAGCTGTCGGAGTTCTGTGACAGGATCCCCTCAAGCTGCGCCATCAACGCCTGCACGGACGCGCCATTGCCCGATGCTGTCGAAGCCCCGCCTTGGCCGACCAGGCCGCCGCCGGCGTTGTCCAGATCCGTCTCGCCGCCATTGGCCTGCGCGGTGATCTCCGAGCCCATGCTGCCATTGTCGTTGTTGTAGTACAGGTTGCCGTCCGACCCGAGCGTGATGTCGGTGGCGGACGGCGAGTTGTTCAACGCGTTCTGGTAGCCGGCATTGCCATCCTGTACGGCGCTGGTGTTGACGCCGCCCTGGAAGCCGTTCTGGCCCACGCCGCCCATCTCCACGCTTTGATCACCCTTGGTGATCGAAACCTGGCCGATATGAGCAACGCCGTTCTGCAGCTGCGTGGGATCGATGTGGATCGTCGTGCCGTCCTGCAGCTGGATGTTCAGCGGACCCTTCTGGAAATCCGCGGTGTCCTTGCCGTTCACCTTGATATGCGGATCGCCCCAAACTTCGGTCTGCTGGCCGGTCGCGTTGTTGGTGATCGTCAGCGAACCGTCGTCGTTCTTGCTGCCGGCGATCGTGTATTCGCCCGTGTTCACCGAATTGCCGCTGACACTCAGCGGCGTGGAGTCCGCGCCCGCGCTCGTGTCGTCGGAAGCAGGTGCGGTTGTCGCCGTGTCGCCACCGGCAGCGCCGAGCTGCAGGTTGCCACCGGTCAGGCTGTTGTACAGCTGCTCCATACCCTGGGCGAGCTGCTGCGCGGTGATGCCGCCGCCGGCCGTGCCGCCGGCCGCACCCGCCGCGCCCGTGGAACCGGCGCTCTGCGACGCGCCGCCGCCCGGGGTCAGTTCATTGATCGCATCCTGCAGAAGCTGCGCCTGCAGATTGGGATCGGTCGCGCTGGCCGCGGCGTTCACGTACTGCGAGGCACGATTGAAATTCGCTTCTGGCGGTGTCGGATTATAGCTGGACTGCAGGTTCGCGAGGCCGATCAACGTGTTGCCGCTCAGCCCCTGATACGAACTCAGGAATGGGGAATTCGCCTGAGATTCAAGTGTTGCGGACATCCTGTCCTTCCTTTCCTTGAAGTGTGCCGCCTTAGAGAAGGGCGAGAAGTGGTGCGACCTCGCCTGCAATCTTCGCAATGTCACCGAGCGTGCTGCTGCCGCCGGAGCTGCTGGCGCCGTCCTGCGACCCGCCACCGAACAGGCTCATCAGCTCGCTGAGGAAATCACCGCCGCCCGCACCGCCGGACGCGCCGGCTCCGCCGGTGAATGCGCTGGCGATCCCGCCGATTGCGCCTTCGATGTCACCGAGTATGCCACTCATGGATTGTGTCTCCTGGATGGGAAAAACCGTCCACCGGCGGATGGATCGGGCAGTCTCGAGCCGGGGCCGGGGCGCCAGCACGCCCGGCTCGAAAGCAGACGCAGGCCGCAGCCCGCAACCATGACTGCGAGCCGCAAGGCGGCGCGGCGTTCGCCGCTGCCTGCCCGCCGACCACCGCAGCAAAACTCGCCGTGCATCGTCAGGAACCCGCCGCGCCGCCGCGGAAGATGCGCACATCCGCGGAAGCTGCCCGCGTTCGCTGGGCCAGGGCCGCCAGCGTTTCTTCCACCAACGAAACGTAACGCGGCGGACCATTGACGAAGATCACATCTTGTGAGGCTGACATCCGGATCGGCCAACGCGCATCGGCCACGCCCAGGGCGTCGATCGTGTCGCACAACTCACGGCCGGAAACTGCCCCCAGCGGCAGCACTCGGCGCACCGCCTCGCCAAAGGTCGATATGTACAACGTCTGACCGTCGCTGTACCAGTCGAAGCCATAGACCGCGCCCAGGCTGTTCAGCATCTCTTCCGCAGTGCCCGCGGCGATCCGGCCATGCACATGGCCATGCAGCTTTTCGCTCACATCGGCACGCAACCCGATCTGCGTCGCGATCCCGGAGACGACCTGCCCTACATCCTGATCGACCACCGCATAGCCGATCGCCCGCTGCGCGTTGGCGAGCGTCGCGCCAGTCGCCGGGCCGGCGAAGAGCGCGGCACCAAGCGCCATGCCGATATAAGCGCACGTTTTTCTCTTCTCAGACATCGTCGATCTTCATCTCAGACATCGTTGATAGGGCCATGGTTATCGAGACACGCCAGCGCGCATGGTGTGTGTCGTGACAGTATTGTTTCATCCGCACGGCCTGTGGTCCGAACATCACACCGTTATCCTCGGTCGACTTCGCAGCGCGCGGTTAACCTGCATAGCTATTTCTGGCCGCGCAAGCCGGAATCGTATGCTGCGTCTTCTGAACGCCGTTAGCTAAAATATCCGCGCGCACAACGAAAAGATTCGAAGATTAGTGATTGACAGACAATCGCAGGATTGGAAAACATGCGGCCGTGTTCGTTCGCCTGAACGACACCTTCCGCCGTCCCGGCCGAATGCTGCCATGTTGGACCACGCGTGTTGACCGTCATCAGCGATCTTCGATCGTGAAGTGCCGTCGCAAGAGATGGAACTGCTGCACATGAAGCCGACCGGATGGACGCATAAACAGGGCGGGGGCAGATAGACATATCGCTCGCCCACTTAGTCGCGGCTTGCCCCGCATCACGCACTACAAAGGGACCTTCGCTATGTCCGACACCACCGCAACCGGCACGACTCCCGGCATCTCGTCGCAGCAGATGCAGCAGCAGATGGAGCAGCTGCAGGACGAGCAGAACGCCAACATGCTCAGCATGTACCAGTATTCGTCCAAGGCGAGCTTCGCGAATTCCCTCGCGTCTACCTATGGCGGCCTCGCGATGGACTCTGCCAAGAACAAGCCGCAGGTCTAACACCCTCACCGGGTTCGAAAAGGCTAGCGTCAAGCCTTTGGGGGTGTCCGGTCGGCGGGCCGGCCCCCTTGCCCACCTCTCGCACCGCCGGTCCGCACGTCAGTAAGGTTCACCGCCAACATGCCATCCAGCGGTCCAGCCGAATGGCGTCTCGAAGTCGCCGATGGCCCAAATGCGGGCGCCTGCCTCGCGCTCCCGCCCGGCAGCTATCGTATCGGCCGTGATCCAGCCAACGACATTGTCCTCTCCGACCCTGCAATCGCCAACCGGCATGCCGTTATCGAAGTCACCGCGACGGGCGCGCGGCTGACCAGCTTGCAGGCAGGCGGCACATCGATACGTGGGCGGCAGATCCTGCCCGGGCCTGCCCGGACCCTGCGCGCCACCAGCGACGTCCGTCTCGGCGACACGCTACTGCGGATGACCCGGCCGCTTTCGGCAGCGAGCGGCATGCCATGATGCCGCTCGTCGGCCGTCTCGGCGCCTGCGCGCTGGTGGGTATGGCGGTTGCCACCGCTACTTTCATCGCGTCCTCCAGCCCGGCTTCATCGCCGCCACGCCAGGCCGCGGCACGCAGCAAGTCCGCCCCCGATCTGGAAAGCGCCAGGAACGCACTGGCTGCCCGCATCGCCGGGGCCGGCCTGGCCGCGGATCTGCGCGTCAGCGCGGGCGAGGGCGGGCTTCTTGTCACCGGCGCACTGGCGCCGGGCCGCCAGCCGGCCTGGCAGGCGCAACAAGCCTGGTTCGACCAGCATTACGCAGGAAGTTTTGCGCTGGTCACGAAGATCGAGCCGGCATCGGCGGACGATACGCCCGCGCTCGACGTCGCCGCCGTCGCCCTGGCACCGGTCGCCAACATCATCACCCGGACCGGCGAGCATTATACCGAAGGTGCCATCACGCCGGACGGCTGGTCCATCGTGTCCATTACCACAACGGCGATCGTACTGCAGCGCGGCACGCGCGAGATGAGGATAACCTTGTGATGGCCGGCACAACCCTCCAGGCCGACACTGCATCTCTGCCGCCGGCCGGCACTACCTGGCGCGTCCAGCCGGCGGAGACGCTGCCTGTCGACGCCGCTACACGGCCGGCAGATCAGCTCGACATCGTCCAGGCGCTTGCAGAGCTCTCGACTGCGCCGGGCGGCGAGGCCGACAGCATCGCTGACGGCCTGCTGCAGTGGCTCACGCCGCGTCTGCGTCATGCGGATACGCTGACGCAGGCGCGGATCGTGCCGCTGCTCGGCATAGCCGCCGACCTGATCGCGCGCGGCACGCAGATGACACCGGATATTGCGCGCCTCGGCTCGGTGGCGCTGGAACAGGAATTGCGGATGCAGCGCGCATTGGCCGACCGGCGGGCGGCGCTGACTCTGAATATCTGAGGAAAACTTTTCTTCGTCGAAAAAGAACCGACAGGAGTTCTCCGCTTGACCGGCACAGCACATTCTTTGATGGCGAGAGGCGCAAACGTCTTTCCGTCGTCTTCTGCAAACAAGAACTGCATGCCTCCGTCCGGCTCTCCTCAGCCATGATGGAAGACGTCATCGATCTCGTCCATTGCCTCGGCTTCGTCTATCTGCGCCATGGCCAGCCATACCGCGCGGTCGTCCTGCTGATCGTTGCGGGCCAGGCCGCGCCGGAACGGGTCGACGTGCTTCGCACATTATGTGCCGCTCTCATCGAAGCCGGGATGGGCGGGCAGGCGCTGGACGTCGTCAGTCGCCTTGCTGCGCTGGAGCCGGACCAGGCGGATCATCCCATGATGCGCCGCATGCATGCGCGCGCACTGCTCGCCGCCGGCCGCGCAGACGAAGCGCGCGCCACCTTCGCCCGCGCCAGCATCCCCAGCTTCACGAAAGCTGCCTGACCATGCTCCGCAAGCTTGCGATGCGATCCGATCTCGGCGTGGTGTTCCTGCTGCTCGTCACCATGCTCCTGATGATCGTGCCGCTGCCCACCGGCATCGTCGATGCGCTCATCGCCGGCAACATGGGCCTCAGCGTGCTGCTGCTGATGACCGCGTTCTACCTTCGCTCGCCGGCGGAATTCTCCACCCTGCCGGCGGTCATCCTGATCGCGACCATGTTCCGCCTGTCATTGTCCATCGCCGTCACGCGGCTGGTGCTGACGCAGGCTGATGCGGGCGACATCATCCGAACCTTCGGCGATTTCGTTGTCTCCGGAAACATCCTTGTAGGCCTTGTCATCTTCTTGATCATCACGGTGGTGCAGTTCATCGTCATCACCAAGGGCACGGAGCGCATCGCCGAAGTGGGTGCGCGCTTCACGCTGGACGCCATGCCCGGCAAGCAGATGGCCATAGACGCCGATCTGCGCAGCGGCGAAATCGACCAGGCCACCGGCCGCGCCCGCCGCCGCGCGCTGGAGCAGGAAAGCCAGCTTTACGGCGCGATGGATGGCGCGATGAAATTCGTCAAGGGCGACGCCATCGCCGGGCTGATCATCATCGTCATCAATCTCGTCGGCGGCCTCATCGTCGGCGTCATGCAGCACGGCATGTCTTTCGGCGAAGCTGGCCAGACCTACACCATCCTCACGGTCGGCGACGGTCTCGTGGCACAGATCCCCGCGCTGTTCGTCTCCATCACCGCCGGCACCATCGTCACGCGGGTTGCCGGCGGCGATGCGGACAGCCTCGGCGGTGAGATCGCCGCCCAGCTCGGCCAGAACGGCCGCGCACTGTGGCTTGCCGCCGGCGTCTGCGCCGGGCTCGGTCTGATCCCGGGCTTTCCCACCCTGATCTTCCTCGCCATCGGCGTAGCGCTGGCTTTGCTGGCGCGCAGCGCTGGCCGCCGTGGCGCCTTGAAGGCCGAACGGGACGCGCCGCGCCCCGCCGTGCCCGCGCCGCCCGCGCGCGTGCAGATATTCCTCTCGCCCGCGCTCATGGCAGAACTCTCCGCGCCGCGTGTGCTGGCCGCCATCGCCCGGGCGTCTGCCACGCTGGCGCGTGCGCTGGGCGTGCCTGTCCCGGCCGCCGAACTTCAGGAGCACCGGCTGCAGGACCGCGCCTTTCGGATCGAGCTGGACGGCGTGCCGCTCGCCGAGGGCGAAATCCCGCCTGCTGCCCTGCTGCTGCGCGACGACACGGACTACGCCGAACTGGCCGGGGTGGCACTCATCCCTGGCCGCCCGCTGCCAGGCACCGGCGGGCAGACGTTCTGGGCAGCCGAAACGCACCGCGCCACCCTGCAAGCCAATGGCGTGGGCTTCGCCGATGCCGCGGAAGCCATCGCCCTGTGCGTCACGGCGACCCTGCGCCGGCACGCCGCCCAGCTGATCGGCATCCAGGAAGCCAAGCAGATCCTGAGCGCCGCCGAACATCAATGGGGCGAACTGGTGCGCGAAGCCCAGCGCGTCATCCCGGCGCCGCGGCTGGCCGATCTGTTCCGCCGTCTGCTGGACGAGCAGCTTGACCTGCGCAACCTGCGCGGGCTGCTGGAATGCGTGCTCGAACATGCCGGCCGCGAACAGGATCCGGCCAGCTTCGCGGAGACCGTGCGCGCCAGCATGCGCCGCCAGATCTGCCACGCCTACGCGGATCCCCTGCGGGTCATCGCCGCTTTCATCGTGGACGCCGAGGCCGAGGATCTCCTGCGCGGCGCGATCGCCCAGGCAGGCGCCGGCGGCCAGATCAACATGGCGGACGGCACGATCTGCGCCCTGATCGACCGTGTGCGCGCCGAAGTCGGCGCGTCCCGCGGTCCGGGACCGGTCGTGCTCACCGCGCTGGACGTGCGGCGCCAGTTGCGCGCGCTGCTGGCCAATAGCGGCGTGCATGCCCCGGTGCTGTCGTTCCACGACCTTGTCGCCGAATACACGGTGCAGGCGCTCGGCACGATCCGCCTGGGCGCACCCGAGCCGGTGGAGCTGCTGGGCGCCGCCCGGCAGCAGGCCGCGTGAGTCTTTTTGAGATGGCCGGCACACGACATGCTTCCTGAAATGCTCGCCTACGCCCGCCTGCCGATGGCCGCGTTCGGCCTGGGCTTCGCGCGCTGCCTCGGCCTGCTCCAGATCCTTCCGGTCGCCACCAGGCTGGGCCTGACCGGCCTGCATCGCGGCGCGGTTGCCGGCGCGCTTTCCCTCGTCACGTTCCCCCTGGTGCTCGACCAGATTCAGGAGAGTGACCTGGCCGGCAGCCGCCTCGCCATCCTCACCGCCAAGGAAACCCTCATCGGCTTCACCTTGGGGCTGATCTTCGCGCTGCCGTTCTGGGCGGCGGAGACGGCGGGCGAGCTGCTCGATCAGCAGCGTGGTTCGCGCAACGCCACCATCCCCGACCCCAGCACGGGCGCGGAGGCCGGCCTCACCGCCACGCTCTTCGCCCTGACCACCGCCACGCTCTTCGTCATGTCGGGTGGCATGCACTGGCTCATCCAGGCCCTGCTGCAAAGCTACCAGGTCTGGCCCGCCGGCACGCTGGCGCCCCACCTCGCTTCGGGCGGCCCCATGCACGTCCTCGGCATGCTCGATGGCGTGCTGGGTGCCGGCCTGGTGCTTGCCGGTCCGCTGCTGAGCGCGATGGTGCTGGCCGAATTCGGCCTGGCGCTCGTCAGCCGCTTCGCCCCCAGCCTGAACGTGTTCGATCTCGCCATGTCGCTGAAAGGCCTCGTCATGGTCTTCGGCCTGCCGCTCTACCTCGTGTTCCTGATCGGCTATTTCCGGCAGGGCTTTGTCCCGCTCACCGACCTCACCGCGCAGTTCCGCGCGCTCGCCGGGCCCTGACCGATGGCCGGGGACGACAGCGAGGAGAAGAACCTTCCGGCCTCGCAGAAGAAGCTGCGGGACGCCCGCAAGAAGGGCCAGGTGCCCAAAAGCAAGGACCTGACCTCCGGCTTCGCTTTGGCCGGCTGCCTCGGTGTCCTGCTGGCGGGCAGCGGTGGCATCCTGTCGCTGGCCGCCACCACGCTCGACTCCGCAAGCCGGCTGGCCGCCGGCGACTTCCATGTCGGGCTGGCCGGGCTGAGCCCGGTCGTGGTCCACGCCTTCGAGCAGGCCCTGCTGCCGATGCTGCTGGCCTCGCCCACGCTGGTCATCCTGTCGTCGATGGTCGCCATGCGCGGCATCCCGTTCGCCATGGACCCGGTCGTGCCGAAACTGGAAAAGATCAATCCCGCGGAAGGATTCAAGAAGCTGTTTCAGCTGCGCTCGCTCGTCGAACTGCTGAAGACGCTCGTCAAGACGACCGTAATCGTTGCGGTCTTCATCGCCGTCCTGCTTGGCGGCATTCGCGCCCTCACATTAGCGCCCGCCTGCGGCCTGGATTGCGAGGTCGGTCTGTTCGGCCAGCTTGCCAGGCCATTGCTCGCCGCCGCCGCCCTGCTTTTCCTGCTCGCCGGCGCCGCGGATTTCGGCCTGCAGCGCTGGCTGTTCCTGCGCGACCAGAAAATGAGCATCACCGAGCAGAAGCGCGAGCGCAAGGACATGGACGGCGACCCGCATGTCAAATCCGAACGCCGCCGGCTGATGCGGGAGGCGCTGCACATGGCCGGCGGCCTCGGCATCAAACGCGCCACCCTCGTCATCCTTGGCGCCGACGGCGCGCTGGTCGGCCTGCGCTACAAGATCGAGGAGATGCCGGCCCCCGTCGTGGTCTGCCGTGGCCGGGGCGACCGGGGCCGCGCCCTTCTGACGGAGGCGATCACCCAGCGGCTGGCCGCCGCGCAGGACGCCGATCTCGCGGACGAACTCTTCCGTGTCCCGCTGGGCCACGGCATCCCGGAAAAACTTTTCCGGCCGATGGCCCTGGCCATGCGCAACGCGGGCAGCGCCTGATGTCCGGCGTGGGCGGCGGTGGGGCAGGCGGCCTGGGGATCCCGCTGGCGCTACCGGACGCGACGGACCGCATGCAAGGTGTGCTGGCCGATAGCTGGCGGGCTGCCGTGGCCAGCCTGCCAGTCACCACCGCATCTCCCATGGCGCCACCTGCACCACCCGCGCCGCCCGCCGCCACGCCGCCGATAGTGCCGCTCGCCGGCCAGAGCCTGGTTCCCCCGAGCTTGTCGCCCCCGAGCTTGT
>CAZZWO010000082.1:0-11621 GCA_964657885.1 uncultured Acetobacteraceae bacterium
CCCGGTCTGGATTTGCCCCAGTCTGGATTCGCACAAATCTGCTCACTCGAAATCGACCGGCAGCTTCGGCGCCTACAGTGTTTCTATCGTCAGCGAGCGGTTGGTGTACACGCAGATGTCCGCGGCTATGCCCATCGCCTTGCGAGCGATATCCTCGGAATTAAACCCTTCTATGCCGATCAATGCACGGGCTGCAGCCAGCGCATAGTTTCCGCCGGACCCGATGGCGATGACACCATCCTCAGGCTCCAGCACATCGCCGTTGCCGGTCAGCGTGTAACTGTGATGGTTGTCGGCCACCGCCATCATCGCTTCGAGCCGGCGGAGGTAACGGTCGGTCCGCCAATCCTTGGCGAGCTCCACGCAGGCGCGTTCCAACTGCCCGGGAAACCGCTCCAGCTTGGCTTCCAGACGCTCCAGAAGCGTGAAGGCATCGGCTGTGGCGCCGGCGAAGCCGGTCAGCACCGCGCCCTCCGTCCCGATCCGGCGGACCTTGCGCGCGTTCCCCTTCACCACCGTCTGGCCCATTGTCACCTGGCCGTCGCCGGCCATCGTCACTTGGCCACCGTGCCGGACACACAGGATCGTCGTGCCGTGCCAACCCACCGGATCGTAGGGCGCACCGAAGCCGCCTTGCCCAAATAACTGCTGCATGCCTCGCTAGTTAGATTTCCGCAGGCGCTGCACAAGCTTGAGAGCCTCGCCGAACTGCCGGCATGTCGTAATGGCTGGGGTGAGAGGCTAGCCTTTGCCGCCAGGTGAAAGGTCGCAGACGCTTGCTCCCGTTACACCGCGGCCTCCAACTGACGTGGGTATGCCGGCTTTGCGGCGAAACGCCGCACCAGGCCGGGCACGCCCGACGCCGGCACCGGTTCTGCGTAAAAGAAACCTTGGGCGAACCGGCACCCTAGTCCCGCCATGTAGGCAGAGCTTTCGGCCGTCTCGATACCTTCCGCCACCATGTCCACACCCAGCGTCTGGCCAAGTGCCAACATTGCTTTCACACAGGCCTGCGCCCGTTCATCCCGGCAGATCCCGGCCATGAAGCTGCGGTCGATCTTGATGCGGTCGAATGGCAGGTCACGCATTTGGGCGAAGTTGGAAGTGCCGGCGCCGAAATCATCGAGCACGACCCGCGTCCCATGCGACTGCAAGACGCCGACCACCTCGCGCGCCAGCACCATGTCGGCGGTGACCAGACTTTCAGTGACTTCGATTTCAAGCCGCCGCGGGTCGAGCACGCCCTCCGGCCAGTAGGGCGGATTCCGGACTAGTCCGATCAGCTCACGCAACTGGCCCGGTGACACGTTGAACGCAAAATACAGCCATGTCGGCCAGTGCCGCGAATCGGCGAGCAGGCGCCGCATCAGCGCCTGGCTGATCTGCCCTGCAAGTTGCGCCTCTTCCGCGATCGGGATGAACTCCGCCGGCTCGAGCATGCCGCGCGATGGATGGTTCCAGCGAGCGAGCACCTCCAACCCGGCCATGAGGCCTGTCGTGAGGTCGATGATGGGTTGGTAGTGTGAAAAAACCTGGCCGCTTTCGATGCCTGTCCTGAGTTCCTCGCAGAGTTGCAGCCGCGCGTGCAGCGCGCGTTCCTGCTCCGGGTCGAACAGGCGCCAGACGCCACCCCCAGCCTGCTTTGCCTGATCGAGCGCTGAGTGGGCGCTCCGTAAGACCGCGTCCGCGCTGTCACCGTGCCCAGGGGCCACGGCAACACCAAGGCTGACGCTGCACTCCATTGCGTGCTGTCCCGCCCGCAACGGCAGCATCATCGCCCGAAGCAGGCGTAACGACGCGGCCTCGATCAGGTCAGGCCCGTCTGCCGCCTCGATAACAACGGCAAACTGGTCACCGTCCAACCGGCCAATCTGGTCCAGGCTCGGCACCAGGGTACGCAACCGGTCAGCCGCCGCCATCAGGACCTCGTCACCAACCCGATGTCCGTAGCGGCTGTTCAGGGACGTGAATCCATCCAGGTCCAGCAGCAAGAGAGCGCATGGCGTAGGCGCTGCGAGGCGTTTCGCCAACATCTCGGTGAAGCACTGCCGGCTCGGCAATGAGGTGAGCGGGTCGCGCCTCGATCCGCGAAACATATCCAGTTCGATCTTCCGGCGGGCGTTCTCGTGGCGGGGATGCCGCGCTCGCCAGCGCGAACACAGCAGCGAAACGGAAGCTGTGGAGCCGCAGGCTACAATGCCGGGCAGCCACGCGTGACCGAACGCCGCCACCAGCCAAACTTGAACCGTCACAAATGCCTGCATGCGCCGACCAGTACCGAGATCCCGAAGCCAAATTACCGGCAAAACCCTCCCAAAAGCTGAACGCGCGCCCGAATGCGGGCGCCGGTTCTTGCGGCCCATACGCTCAAGCGCCACCATCGGAGATGATCGTAGATACGGACGTGCACGTGCGGAACAGGAGCGTTTTCATCGTCTGGGCTGCGGGGCTGACCCTGGCCGCCCTGGTCTATGCCATCGGACCAGACGACTTCCTGGCCGGCGTCTTCTCGCTTATGGACCGGCTGGCCGATGCCATGCAGCGCGCGATCGAGCATTTCGGCGATCGCGCTTATGACGGCATACGCGCCCTGGCCATCGCCTGTTTCGCCGTCTTCTTCGTCCTGTCGATCATCGCGGCCGGCCGCGGGCTGCCCACCCGCGGGGTGATGGTAGTCGTCACACTGCTGTTCCTGGTCCTCGTCTGGCATGAGGGGCCCGAGGCCACCGGGCACTGGCTTCTCGCCTTCGTGCTGGCCGCTGCAGGCGCCGCCAGCATGACCAGACGGTTGGCGGATGCGCCCCCGTCCACCTGGCCCCCGCCACGCGATGTAGCGTAGGGCGGCTTCCGCAACCCCGTCGGGCATCTTATCGCAGGCCGGTAAAGAAATCCCGCAGCAACGCCGCAGCATCGCCCTCGCGCATGCCCCCGATCACCTCGGGCACATGCAGGCACCCCGGCGCGGCGAACACTCTGGCGCCGTGATCGACCCCGCCTCCCTTGATGTCATAGGCGCCGAAGATCACCCGGCGCACCCGGAAATGAACCGCTGCCCCCGCGCACATGGCACAGGGCTCCAGGCTTACCCAAAGATCGCATCCGGTCAGGCGTGCGTTGCCAAGTTTCGCCGCCGCCGCCCGCATGGCGAGCAGTTCGGCATGGGCGGACGCATCCCGCATCTCCTCCGTGCGGTTGCCGGCCTGTGCCAGGATGGTGCCGTCCGGCGCTGTCACTACGGCTCCCACAGGCACTTCGCCGCGCAAAGCCGCGAGCGCCGCCTCATCCAACGCAAGCTGCATCGCCATCGTTTTGCCCTGTCCTAACGACCGCGCCGCCACTACCACTCACCACATGACTGCACGCAAAAAGCCGCTCATCGGTATCACCCTGGATTCCGAGGATCCGCAGCCCGGAGGCTACTCCGTCTATCCCTGGTATGCCCTGCGAACCAATTACGCGACCGCGATCACCCAGGCCGGAGGCGTGCCCGTGGCATTGCCGCACGAGCCAAGCCTCGCTGGCGAACTGCTCGACGCGATCGATGGCCTGGTCGTGACCGGCGGCGCCTTCGATGTCGATCCGTCACTCTACGGCGCCACCCAAACGCACGCCACTGTAACCCTCAAGCAAGGCCGGACCGCCGCCGAGCGCGCGCTCCTCGATGGTGCGCTGGCCCGCGACATGCCGGTGCTCGGCATTTGCGGTGGCGAGCAACTACTTGCGGTGGCGCTCGGGGGCACACTGATCCAGCACATCCCGGATGCCCTGCCGGACGCACTCGATCATGAACAGAAAACGCCCAGGCACCTCGCCGCTCATGCGGTGGCACTCACGCCCGGTACGCTGCTGGCTCGGATCGTCGGCACGACCGAAATGCAGGTGAACACCTCGCACCATCAGGCGGTCCGGGATCCCGGCGCCCTGGCCCGCATCAACGCAGCCGCACCCGATGGCGTCATCGAGGGGATCGAGGCTCCGGGCCATCGCTTCTGCCTTGGCGTGCAATGGCACCCGGAATTCCTGATCGACCAGGGCGATACGCGGATTTTCCGCGCCTTCGTCCAGGCTGCGAAAGCATGACCGGAGACGAGATGCCCGCCGCTCGCGAAGGTGATCGGATCGCCAAATGGCTGGCGCGTGCCGGTGTGGCCAGCCGCCGTGACGCCGAGCGAATGATTGCCGATGGCCGCGTCAGTCTCAACGGACAACTGGTCACCCATCCCGCAACCTTTGTTACGCCGGGTGACATCGTGCAGGCAGCCGGGGTCGTCGTCGATCCACCGGCCCGCGCCAGGTTGTGGCGCTACCACAAGCCCGATGGCCTGATGACCACGCACAAGGACCCGGAAGGCCGTCCCACAGTGTTTGAGAAGATGCCAGCCGAGATGCCCCGCGTCGTCAGCATCGGGCGGCTCGACCTCAACAGCGAAGGTCTGCTTCTGCTGACGAATGACGGTGCGCTGGCAAGGCAGTTGGAGCTGCCGGCCAATGGCTGGATCCGACGCTATCGCGTGCGTGTGCATGGCGATATCCAGCCGCAAGCGCTCGCCGCCCTCGCCAAGGGCGTCACCATCGACGGCACGCGCTATGCCGGCATCGAAGCCGGTCTCGACAGCCGCAAGGGCACCAATGCCTGGCTGACGGTGTCCCTGCGCGAGGGCCGCAACCGCGAGATCCGCCGGGTCATGCAGCACCTGGACCTGAGCGTCACCCGGCTGATCCGCATCGCCTACGGACCGTTCCAGCTCGGCAATCTTGAGCGGGGCGCGCTGGCCGAGGTGCCACCGAAGGTTCTCCGGGAACAGCTTCCGGCGACCGTTTGAACGTCCCGCAAACCGGCTGCACCCTGTTCGCATGCGCATCATAGCGGGCGCCTGGCGCGGCAAACGCCTTCTGTCGCCGCCAGGGTTGGCGACCCGGCCCACTGCCGAACGCATGCGGCAAGCAATCTTCGACATGCTGATGCACGCGCCGTGGGGCGGCCGGAAGCTGCTCGAAGGAGCAAGCGTGCTGGATGCTTTCGCCGGCACCGGTGCGCTGGGCCTGGAAGCGCTGTCGCGCGGCGCAGGGCAGGCGGTCTTTCTGGAGAATGACAGGGCCGCGCTGGTTGTGCTACACACAAATGTTGCAGCTTGTGCCGCCGAAGAACGTGCGCAGATTGTGCCAGCCGATGTGTTGCGACCGCCCCGCGGAAAAGGGCAGGCTTTGGTGTTTCTCGATCCGCCCTACGGCCTTGGGTTGCTGCAAGGCGCCGTCGATGCCCTTCGCTCCTCGGGCTGGATAGTGCAGGGCAGCATAATCGTCGCGGAGTGCGGACGACTGGAACAGGAGCCGTTTGATGGTCCCAAGCTCGCACACAAAGTGCATGGAGCAGCGCAAGTGAGCGTCTGGCAGGAGCCCTGATGGGCTTCACAACCGAGATCATTCTGCACCAGCGCTCGATTGCGGCGCTCGCCATGCCGGCCAATGCTTCCGGTGTTTTCCCCATCCAGCATGTGCACTCGCTCGGCCCTGCGAGAATAACCGTGCCGCCACTGCCGACAGGTGGACATTTCTTCGACATGTGGCCGGTGCGGGAGCTGCCGGAACAGGGGCAATGGGCAGCCGACCACTACGACAGCTTCGCGCCACCCCTGTTCGTCTTACACGACGTCACAGTGCATTCGTCGGCGGGTATCCTGGCCATCGGCGATGCGGTGATCGGCGAATCGCTGGCCAACACCGCGCCGCAGATCCATGCGTATCGCGCACTGGTCAAGGGCATCGCGATCCAGCCGACAACCGTTCAGCTTCTCGCCGGGTCGCACATCACGGTTCTGGCCGGCGGGGAGATGGATTACCGCCACGCCTTGCTCGACGGGGTGGCGAGGCTGTCCGCGGTACCCGACAACTATCTAGCGGCGTCGGCGGGCCTGCTGGTGCCGAAGGGCGCGGCCGCGCAGGCCGAGCTGTTGGGGCTGTTCGACCTGCTGCCGAGCCTCGCGGTCCGGGAAGTCGAACGCGGCGAAACCCTGCGCGTGGAAACGCTCGTGCTGCCGCTGTCGGTCTGCGGCGAGTCGGCCTATCATCCCTGCGTCGCCGATTTTTACCGCCGGCTTTCCGCCAACGTTCCCGCGACGTCAACACGCCTGCCAAGACGCTTCTATATCGACCGGCGGGGCACCGGCATCCGGCCGCTCCGCAACGAGAGCGAACTGATCGCAGCCCTCGTCCATATCGGCTTCGAACCGGTGCGGCTGGAAACGCTCAGCCTTCCCGACCAGATACGCCTGTTCCGCCAGGCGGAGGCGATCGTGGCGCCACACGGCTCTGCCCTCACCAATCTGGGGTTCGCGCGCCCGGGCTGTCTGGTCGTCGAGCTGCTGATGGACGCCTACGTGGATTGGAGTTACCGCAACCTCGCAGCGCTGATGCGGCTACGATACGACTGCGTGCTCGGCCGGGCGCGCAGGCCCTGGCCCGACCTGACGGTCGGCTTCCATCGCACATCATGGGAGATCTCGGTCAACCACGTGGTCGCGGCCGTTGCCCACTCACTCAGCCTTGCCGCGGCCAGGGCTGCCTGACCACAGCCGCCCACAAGCCGGGTTGCCTCAGGCTCGTTGCGGGCGCGGCGCCTTGATTTCTGGCGGAACGAGGTTTTTCGCCCGATAACAGCACCAGGGTTCGGCCACGCAATGCCAGCATTCCGGAAGCCGAGCCCGGCAGACGTATCGCCCATGCAGGATAAGCCAATGATGTGCCGGCCGAAGCATTTCCGGCGGTATCCGGCGCAACAAAGCATCCTCCACCTCGCGCGGAGTCTTGCCTGGCGCAAGTCCGGTGCGGTTGCCGAGGCGGAAGATGTGGGTGTCCACCGCCATGGTTGCCTGACCGAAAACCACGTTGAGAACCACGTTCGCGGTCTTGCGGCCGACACCTGGCAACCCCTCGAGTGCTGCCCGGTCCTCCGGCACCTGACCGCCATGATCACGAAGCAGGATTTCAGATAGCGCGATGACGTTCCGCGCCTTGCCCTGCCACAACCCGATTGAACGGATGTATAGGCCCACGCCTTCGACCCCGAGCCGAACCATCGAAGCGGGATCAGGGGCCGCGGCAAAAAGTCCGACGGTGGCTTTGTTCACGGACGCATCGGTCGCCTGGGCCGAAAGAACGACGGCGACCAGCAGCGTGTAAGCATCGGTGAACGCCAACTCCGTCTCGGCGTCCGGCCTGGCCTTCGCCAAAGCCTCCAGGAAACCGCGAACACCGGCGAGAGTCATCCGGGAGGCTGGTGCGCGCGGTCTACCGGACGAGCTCGATGAAATCATTGCAAATACAATGGGTCGGCTCCATCCGTCGTGGCAAGGATACGGGCTTCAAGGGCGAGCGGGGTCAAATCGAGCTGCACGACACTTTCATCGACCGCAACAGACCCACATAAGGCGCGATGACCCCTAACGAACCGGACACCGTCGTTTTCGAGGCCGAAGTCACGCCGCATCGCAGCCTCTCGCGCCGTGGCATGCGGTTGGTGATCGGCTTCGTCTGCTGCGTCAGCCTGTGCACCACGACCATCTTCTGGCGACTAGGCGCGTGGCCGGTCGCCGGCTTCAACGGCGGCGAGATCATGCTGGCCATGGTGCTGCTGCGGATGCACGCGAGTTCCCGCCGGCAACGCGAGTTGCTGCTGCTGTCCGGCGAGGCGTTTCGGGTGGTGCGAACGGACGCCCAGGGCAGGGCGAGCGAGTTCAGCCTTCCCCCATTTTGGCTCAACGTCATCCTGCAGGAACGTTCAGGCCGGGTGCCGGGCCTTTATCTCAGCGCACGCGGTCAGCAGATCGAGGTTGCCGCCGCCCTGGGCGAGCCAGAGAAGCGGGACCTTGCCGAAGCCTTGACCGAAGCGGTTCACCGCCTGAAAAACCCGATCTTCGACAACCCGCAGCTTCGTATCGCTCAATAGGCGGGCCGGCACGACAAGTCGCTGATCCAGCCAATCATCGGGTGGACCTGACCCGGCCGCGGCCTGTCAGGCCATCGCGTCGGCCGGTCCCATCGACTTGATCAGGTCGAACACGCGCTTACGGACCGACGGATCGGTGATCCGATAGTAGGCTCGGACCAATTCCAGCGTCTCACGCTTGGCGAGCGGGTCGTCGCCCTGGCTGCCGAACTCCGCACGGTCGGCAAACCCCGCAACATGCGTCGCACTGCGGCCGCCATTTGACGCGTCCGGCATGTCATCGAAGAAAAAGCTGATGGGAACATCCAGCACGCGCGAAAGGTCGTACAACCTGGAAGCGCCGACACGGTTTACGCCCCGCTCGTATTTCTGGACCTGCTGAAAAGTCAGTCCCAGTGCCTCACCCAACCGCTCCTGCGACATTCCCATGAGGGTGCGCCGCAGCCGGATACGGGAGCCGACATGAACGTCGATCGGGCTGGGCCGACTTTCCGTCGTCTCAGGTGCAGAACCCTCGAATGGGATTGCGTTTCGCGACATCCAGACCGCTCTCTCACTACCGTGACCAGACCACCTGGCCTAATCGGAACTAACCTTGCAACCGCAAATTGTCAATAAAGTTTTCGCTTTTCAGCTTGTTTTTCCAAATTTTTGTACTTTGGTCGCATACCCTGGTAGCCTAAGCAGCCTATACAGATTAGGATCGTTGCGAGCACCAGCGGTATCCCCAATCCAAACCGACTCGCAGGCGTCGGCGGCAGGCTGCCAGGAACCGGCACAGTCAGAACACCCGATCGGTCCAGGTCAAGATGCGAAAGCACACGGCCATTGGCATCGATAACGGCGGAGATGCCGGTGTTCGCCGCACGTAACATCGGCAAGCCTTCTTCCACGCTGCGCAACCTTGCCGCCGCCAGATGCTGACGCGGACCTGCCGAATCGCCGAACCAGGCATCGTTCGTGATGTTGACCAGCAGGCCCGGACGGTCGCCCGGTCTGACCACCCGGGCCGGAAAGATAGCCTCGTAACAGATCAGCGGGCCAATTGCCGGCAGCCCGGCCAGGTGCAGCGTCCGCAAGCCGGGACCCGGCGTGAAGCCCTGCTCCCCAAGCAGAAGATGCGCGTAGGACGGGAAATACTCGCCGAACGGGACCAGATGGCTTTTGTCGTAGCTGCCGGCGTTCTCGCCCCCCGGCCCAACCGCGACGAGGCTGTTGTGAGCCTGACCCGACGGCTCGAACCGCTCGGTTCCGGCCAGCGTCATCAAGGCCGGTGCCGAAGCATCCGATAAAGCACGCCGTGCGCCGGCATCCTGGCCCAGCGCATAAGGGCTGGCAGTCTCGGGCCAGATTACGATGGCCGGGTGACCTTCGGTTTGCGCCATGCCGTTTCGGGTAAGGGCCAGATACTTGTCGAACACCCGCTCCGCCCAGGCCGGCTCGCCGCCGTGATCCCGGTGATCGGCTTCCGAGACGTTTCCTTGTGCGATCACCGCCATCAGCCCTGCGGGCACCACCGGGGCAGGGGTCGACGTCTGCAGGCGCACAAAGCCAGCGGCGCCCCACACCACAAGGAACGCCAGGCCGCTCAGCATGCCGCGACGTCCCAGCACGGGCGCGGATGCGGCCAAGACCGTCCCCAGGGTCAGCCCATGCACGCCCACCCATGCAGCCGGCTGCATGAACGCCAGACCGGCCAAACCCGGCATTTCCCAGATGCTTCCCAGCAAGTTCCATGGGAACCCGCTCAGCACAAACTGGCGTGCCAGGTCGCCCATCACCCAACCGCCCGCCAGTACAACGACCCGGCGCCAGCCTGCGGGAACAAGCTTCGCCAACGCGCACGGCGCTGCGATGAAAAGCCCGAGCACGGCGGCCAGCAAAGGCACGGTGATGGGAACCGCCCACCAGAATTGCCGCGCCATGACGAGCACCGCGTTGGTGACCCAGTACAGCCCGGCGATGTGGTAGCCCATGCCGAAAACCAGCCCCGCCAACGCGGCCACTCGGCTGTTCCGCGCCCGGCCAATGATCAGCAGCAGGCCGGGGATCGATACGAACACGAGCGGGACGAGACTGAGCGGTGGCAGCGCGCCCGCTGCCAGCACACCCAGCAAGCCGGCGCGCCACGCAGCGCCGCCAAACGACAATACGGCCCCGCCTCGGCGTAGAATACTTGGCGTTGTCAGCGTTTCGCCGGTCTTGGCGCCTTCTACGACACCCGCATCCTTCAACGACGCCTACTCCAATGCGTCGCGCAGCTGGCGCTCGTAATGTCTGTAGTATTTGTCGGTGACCAGGTCGGTCTTGACCACGATGGCAACGTCGGTCGTGTTGAACTGGCGATCGATCACCGCGCCATCGCCGATGAAGCAGCCCAGGCGGAGGTATCCCTTGATCAATGGCGGCAACCCGCCCAGCGCCCGGCGCCCATCGATGTCTTCGGGCTCCATCCGTCGCATCTCGACATAACGGTCCGGCAACGCGCGCGGCCGAAGCGCCGGCGGCGCGAGATGGTTGTAATAGAGGTAGGTCAGCTCGGCGGCCCACTGGTCGGGGTCGGTCGAGGGCAGGCTGGCACACCCGAACATCAGGTCGATCTGGTGGCGGAACACATAGGCGGCGATGCCGCGCCAAAGCAGCTGCATCACCGCGCGGCTGCGGTAGCCCGCATCCACGCACGACCGCCCCAACTCGAGAAGCTTGCCCTGGAAGCCGCCGATGAGCGGCGAGATGTCGTACTCGTCGTCGGAGTAGAAACGGCCGATTTGCTCGGCTGCCGCTTGCTGGATGAGCCGGTAGGTGCCCACGACACCCTCGGGACCGGGCCCGATTGCGTGGTCGACAACCAACAGGTGGTCGGCGACGGCATCGAACGCATCGACGTCGCGCCGCAGCAGCTTGGCCGCCGCCGACGGTTCGGCGCGCATCTCCTCGTAGAACACTCGCCAGCGAAGCGCCTGCACGGCATCGATTTCCGCCTCGGTCGAAGCGATGCGCACGCCAAGATGGCCGGCCCGCAACTCGCCGAAACCAGGTCCATCGTCTGGGCCGAGAGGTGGTCCCTGCCGCCGCAGACCGCCAGCCGTACCCGCAACGGCGCTGGCCCTTGCCGGTCCCGGCTCGATCTTGATGTCCGCGGTCATTGTGCTGCTCCGTTCGGCATCAGACCGATCGCCGGCTCGTTGCCGGTGTCGGCCGGCACAGCTGCGTTGGCCACGCGCCGGCCGTAGATTTCCAGGCGGGTGGAGACCAGTTCGAAACCCAGACCGGCCGCAATCTGCTCCATCAGCCGCTCGTGCTCGCCGCCCTCGAACTCGATGACCCGGCCGGTGTCGATGTCGATCAGATGGTAGTGGCGGCCATGTTCGGTCGGCTCGTAGCGGGCACGCCCGCCACCGAAGTCCCGCCGCTCCAATATGCCCCGCTCCTCGAGCAGCCGCACGGTGCGGTAAACCGTGGCGATCGAAATGCGGCTGTCCAGCAGGGAGGCGCGGCGATAGAGTTCCTCGACATCCGGATGGTCTTCCGCGTCGGACAGCACGCGCGCGATCACCCGGCGTTGCCCCGTCATCTTCAGCCCGTGCTCGACGCAGATGCGCTCGATGCGCGATTCCATCCGGTCTCCCTGGCGTACGTTGGCCGCACGCCGGTCCATCGCCCCGCCGGTCCATTG
>CAZZWO010000083.1:0-11547 GCA_964657885.1 uncultured Acetobacteraceae bacterium
GTGCTGACCGACGGCACGACGCATGTGAGGCCCGCGCGATGAAATCGCGCCTGACACATATACCCGCGATGAAATCGCGTCTTGAAGGACGCCCGCGATGAACCTCGTGGTCGAGGCAGCCGCGCGGGAGCGGGAGAAGAAGCAGCGCCAGGAACGCGAAGCGCGGGAGAAGAAGCGTGCGCAGCAACGCAACGCCCTGGTCCGGGCGATCGTGGCGACGCTGGGGCTGATGCTGGTTGCCGTGCTGCTGATCGACTGGAACGCATTGCGTTTCGAGGGCAGCCCGCAAGGCACCATCGACGCGCAGTTGCGCGGCAACCCGGTGCGCATCGCGGCGCGGGTCGACGGCCTGGTCTCGCGCATCGGCGTCGATGACGACCAGCCGGTCCATCGCGGCCAGCTCCTGTACGAGATCGAGCAGGACACCTATCGCGCGCAACGCGACCAGAACCGCGCGATCCTGCACCAGACCGAGGCGCAGGCTGCCGAACTGTCGGCACGGCTGACCGCCCAGCAGGCGGCCATCGCGGCTCAGATGGCGGCGGCCGACGAGGCCCGCGCCAGCCTGCTGCAATCCGGCCGGGAGTTGGCCAGGCAGGCCGCGTTGCGCGGGACCGAGGGCGAGGTGTTGCGGGACTGGCAGCGGGCGGCCGCCGATGATCGCAGCAACCATGCGGCATTGGCTGCGAACCTGGACCAGGTGGCGCAGTCGCAGGCGCAGATCGGCGTGCTGAAGGCGCAACTCGCCCAGGCGCAGGCGCAACTGGCGGCACAGCGCGCGCAGCTTGCGGCATCCGAAATCAGTCTCGGCTACACGCGCATCGTGGCGCCGCAGGATGGCATGGTGACCACCCGCCTCGCCTTTGTCGGCGAGTATGTGACGCCCGGCCGGCCGCTGATCACCTTCGTGCCGGCAGGCGAGGTCTGGGCGGTCGCCAACTACCGCGAGGAGCAGGTCGAGCGGATGCGGGTCGGCCAGGCGGCATCGGTGCATGTCGATGCATTCCCGCGCGCCACCTTGCACGGGCATGTCGACAGCATCGGCCCGGCATCGCAGGCGCGGTCCAGCGCGTTGCCGCCCGACCGCGCGACCGGCAATTTCACCAAGGTGGTGCAGCGCATTCCGGTGAAGATCACCTTCGACACGGGCCAGCCTCTGCTCGACCGGCTGCTGCCCGGCCTGTCGGTCGAAACGCATGTCGATACCGCGTCGAACGCCCCGCCGGCATCCGGCCGATGAGCGGGTTGGCGCCGCTGGGGCTGCTGTCGCCCGCGGTCCAGCCGGAGGACAAGCCGCAAAGCCTGCCGGGAACGCTGGCCGCCGGCATGGCCGGCGTCGTCCTCGCCGCGATGCTCGCCTCGCTGGACCAGCGGCTGTCGAGCACGGCGATTGCCGACCTTCTGGGGGGCCTCGGGCTGGGGCAGGACGAGGGCTCGTGGGTGTCCACGGCCTACAGCGTCGGCAACATGGCGGTGGTGCCGTTCACCCCCTGGCTGGCGCAACTGGTCTCGCCGCGCCGGCTGATCGCGGCGGAGATCGTGCTGTTCGTGGCGTCGGCCGCGGCCTGCCCGATGGCGTCGACCTACCAGTGGCTGGTCGCATTGCGCTTCCTGCAGGGGTTCGGCGAGGGCGGCCTGGTGCCGATGATGCTGCTGGTGCTGCTGCGTTCCACCCCGCCGCGCCACCGGCCCGAGGGTTTCGCGGTCTATGCCATGGTCAGCACGCTGGTGCCGCTGGTGTCCGAACCGGTGGCCGGCATCGCGGTGGAGCTGTTCAGCTGGCAGACGCTGTTCTGGGTCAGCGCCCTGCTGGGGCCGGTGGCGCTGCTGCTGGTGCTGGCCTTCCTGCCGGTCGAACCCGCGCGCTGGGAAAAGTTCGTGCAGACCGACTATTTCGGCATCGGCTGCCTCGTCGCGTTCTCCTGCATGCTGGTGACCGCGTTGAGCCAGGGCCAGCGGCTCGACTGGTTCGACCACCCGCTTATCGTGGCACTTTTCGCAGGCGCGGGCGTGTCGCTCCTGGGCTTCCTGGTCAGCGAGAGGCTGTCGCACACACCGCTGCTCGATTTGTCGCTGTTCCGTAAACCGAACTTCTCGATCGGCCTCGGGCTGGTCGCGGTGTTCAACATCGGCCTGCTTGGCGCGACGTATCTCGAACCGCAGACGCAGACCCTGCTGCGCCTGCTGAAGCCGGAGCAGATCGGCGCGCTGCTTCTTGTGCTGGCATTGCCGCAATTGCTGCTGGCACCGCTGACCGCACTGGCGATGCGGGTGCTGGATGCGCGGCTGCTGGTCGGCACCGGGCTCGCGATGGGATCGCTCGGCGCTTATCTGTGCACCTACTACACAGGCGAGTGGTCGCCAGGGGATTTCCTGGGGCCGCTGCTGCTTCAGGCTTGCGGCTGGCCCATTGCGTTCGTGCCGCTGGTGTTCCTGACGACGGGCGTGCTGCAGCCCGAGGATGCGCTGTCAGGCGGCACCATCTTCAACGTCGTCCGCACGCTGGCGATCTCGGCCGGCCCGGCCGTCGTGACGGGCATCGTGACAGTGCGCGAGCGGGTGCATTCGGTCTACCTCGTGGAGCACCTGGTGCCCGGCAGCCCCGCGACAAATGCCCGCATCGAGGTCGCCGGCCAGGCGGCGCTGGCCGCGGCGGCGCGGGCGCAGGCCTATGTGCTCGCCTATGCCGACGCGTTCGGCTGGATTTCCGTGCTGCTTCTGGCGGGCGTCTTCGTCGTGCTGTTCCAGACCGGTGTTCCGGTCGTCCGCCGCTCCTGATGGGTGCGGATCAGAAGCTGAGGCGCGTCACCAATCCGATGGTGCGCGGCTGGATGATCGTGGCCTGCCCGGTTTCGTTGAACCCGCCCTGGTTGAAATAGGTGGTGATGGCGCGCGAGTTGCTGATGTTGTTGACGTAGAGTTCGCCGCTGATCTGTCCACGCTCCAACCCGAGGCGGATGGCGCCGGTATTGTAGTTCGGCAGCCGGACATGCGATTCCGCAGTTCCGCCGGCCGGCGCGAAACTGGTGTAGCGCTCGCCCGTGTAGGTCCAGGTTGCCGACACGAAAGCGCGGTAACCATCGGAGGGCGTCCAGCTATACTCGCCGTTCAAGCTGCTGGTGACATCGGGGACATAGGGCAGGAAGTCGCCGGAGAGCCCGCCGAGCCCCGCCGCGTTCACCGTGAGCCGTGCATCCGTGTAGGCACCGACGGCACTCAGCCGCAGACCGGTGAACGGCGCCCAGTTCAGGCTCCACTCGACACCTTTGCTGACCGCGGCGCCTGCGTTGCCGTTCACCCCGACAGGACCCGCCGGGGTATCGACGAGCGAAAGGATCTGCACGTCGCGCCAGTTGATGTAGAAACCGGTGACATCGAAGTTGACCGATTTCTGCAGGAAATCCTGCCGCCAGCCGATCTCGTAATTGACGGTGTGATCCGGACCGTAGCTCAGCGGGATCGTCGTGCCCGGAACGGGCGTGTTCGGGCCGCCCGGCCGATACCCGGTCGCGAGGCGGGCGTAGAGCACCGTATCGTCCGTCGGATGCCAGCGCGGTGCGACAGAATACAGCGCATCGTGATCGTTGGAGTAGATCTCGCCACGAAACGTCGATGGGCCGTACAGCAGACAGCAGGCGAAGCCCGAGTCCGAATGCTGCGCCTCGCCGCTCCAGCGTCCGCCCACCTCCACATCGAATGTCGGGATGATGTGGTAATCGACCTGGCCGAACACCGCCCACTCCGACAGCGCTTCGGAGAATGCGGCGCCGCCGGGTGGCGGCGAGAGGGCGGTGTTGATCTGGGTGAGCGGCCGCGCATCGAGGAATTGCAGGAAAGCCGCGGTTTCGCGCGTGTAGTACCCGCCGGCGAGCCATTCGAGCTGATGCCCGAACAAGGTCTGTCCGGGGTCCGAGGTCAGCCGCAGTTCCTGGCTGAACTTGTCGGTGTTGGAGTTCTGGCGCTCGTCGACCGCAAGGGGAACGCCGTACTTGGCTTCCGACAGGTAAGCGCCGATCGGCAATCCCGGCGCTGCATTCGTGTTCGTGGCATCGAAAACATTGCGGTACTTCCCGAACGAGAACGCGGTGATCGAGGTCAGGTGCGCACCGTCGAGATCATAGTCCGCGTTTGCGTAATACAGCGCTGCTTCGTTCTGCCCGGGCTGGGAGAAATACGTGGAGTTCCGCAACCCGTTGATGATGGAAAGCTGGTTGCCGGGCGGTGCCGCGGGGTTCGCGGCGGCACCGATGACATCGATGGAATCGGCGTTGTTGCTGAACAAGGTTTGCCGCTGCGCCGTCAGACGGACCGTCAGCGCCTCGGTCGGCTGCACCAGCAGCGATGCCCGCCAACCATATTGCTGGGCGCTGTTGGTGTCGGTCTTGCCGGTTTGCGGGTTGTCGATGTAGCCGGGCGTCCAGTCGTTCCAGGCAGTCAGGCGAACCGCCGCCTTGCCATTCGCGAACGGCACGTTGGCAAAACCCTTGAGGCTGCCGCCGATACCGCCGTCCGGCGCACCGTCGATACCGGTTTCCAGCCCGCCCGACAGGCGCGACGGGTCGGGCGGGTTGGTCACATACTTGATCAATCCGCCTTCCGAAGTGGCGCCGTAAAGCGTGCCCTGCGGACCGCGCAGGACCTCCACGCGTTGCAGGTCGTAAGTGTCGAAATTGGGCGAGTTGATTGCGGCATTGGTGACGGCGTTGTCCGCGCTGGTCGGCACGTCGTCCAGCAAGGAAGCGACGGTCGACCCGGCGCTTCCGGTGTTCAGGCCGCGCAGCACGATGCGCACCTCGGTCTTGTCGTCGGCTTCCAACGACAGTCCCGGCACTTGCGCCACGAGATCCTGAAGCCGCACGATCCGCAGACGGTCGAGCGTCTTTCCCGATAATGCAGTGACTGAATTGGCGACGACGCGCTGCACTTCCCGGCGCTTGTTCGCCGTGACCACGATCTGCTCGATGGCGTTCGTGTTCGAAGGGGCAACCTTCCCGGGAGGCTGCGGCGCCGCTCGCACACCGCTCGCCTGCGAGTCTGGTGGCGCCGCGTTCTGTGCCGCCGCGGGACCAGCCGCGAGAGACACCAAAGCCACAGCGAGTTTGCCGCGTCGTGAAATTTTACGGTGCATAGCTTCCCCCGGCGCGGCCGCGCAATCCCGGAAATGCAGCCCTGCTCTCCGTGCGACACTATTATCCTAAACAGGACGGTGTCAACTTACGAAGCGCTTCCTGAGGTTCCGAGTTAGCCGGCGTGGCCGGATTGGTCTGACGCGTCGTGAGGCAGGCGCGCTTGATCCTGTTCAGGCGAATGCGGACCGGCTAGGCTCTGCCGTCCACGGACCATCCGGAAGCCACCCGCACGCCGGAGTCCCTGCCCGTGACGATGGATCATCCCGATGCCGCCGACCCCCGCAAAACCCACGCTCGGCTCCCGCATGCGGGCGCTTCGCGCACGCTACGGGCTCACGCTCAAGGAGATGAGCAAGCGCGTGGGGCTGCCGTTCTCGACGCTCGCCAAGGTCGAGCACGATCGCCTGACGCTCACCTACGACAAGCTTCAGGCTATCAGCGAGCGCCTGAACATCCGGATGTCGGAGTTGTTCGCGGAAGATGAAGGCGAGAACGTCACCGTCGCGAACGGACGGCGCAGCATCGGCACCCTGGCCTCGGCGCTTCCCGTATCCACGCCGAACTACGATTACTTCTACCTGTCGCCGGAGCTTCGCCAGAAGGACATGATCCCCGTCCTCGGCCGCCTGAAAGCCCGCTCGATCGAGGAGTTCGGTCCGATGCTCCGGCATGACGGCCAGGAGTTCGTCTACGTGCTCGAGGGCAAGGTTTCGGTGCACACCGAGTTCTACGCCCCGGTCACCCTGGCACCGGGCGAGTCGGTCTATATCGACAGCAGCATGGGCCACGCCTACATCGTCGAGGAAGGCGAGCAGGCGCTGGTCATCAGTGTCTGCTCTGCCACGCAGGAAGAACTGCTCGACAACGCTGCGAGCCAGACCAGCGCCACGTTCAGGCTCACGCCTCCGCCTCCGCCCCTCCGGCGCAAGGAGGCGGCCGCCGCGCCGCGCCGCCGGCCGGCGAGACAAGCCGCCGCGAAAGCCTGAGGAAATGACTTCATGATCTCCGATACGGCCGCGCGCCTGCGTCTCTCCGTGCGCCTGGAAGACTGGCCGCTCGCGCACCCGTTCCGCATCACCGGCCACCTGTTCACCTCGTCCTCGGTCGTTGTCGCCGAACTCTCCGATGGCGAGTTTGTCGGCCGCGGCGAGGCAGCCGGCGTGTATTACCGCAACGACACGCCGAAGCGCGCGGCCGCAGCGCTCGAGGCGCTCCGTGAGGACATCGAGGCCGGGATCGACCGGCAACAACTGAGCAAGCTGCTGCCGCCGGGCGGGGCGCGCAACGCCATGGATGCCGCGCTGTGGGATCTGCAGGCGCAGCGGGCCAGGCGGCCTGTCTGGGCCTTGGCGGGCCTCGCAGCGCCGCGCCGGCTGGTCACCGCCTTCACACTCGGCGCGGACGAGCCCGCAACCATGGCGACGGCCGCGCGGGACTGTGCGGCGGCGCTGGCCATCAAGTTGAAGCTGCTGGGCGACGGCGCGGATGCCGCGCGCGTGGGCGCCGTGCGCGCGGCGCGGCCGGACGTCACGCTCCTGGTCGATGCCAACCAGGGCTTTTCGCCCGCCACCCTCCAGGCGCTCTGGCCCGCGCTGCTCGACGCCGGGGTGGCGCTCGTCGAACAGCCCTACCCGGTTGGCCGGGAAGCGTGGCTGGACGGCGCGCCGAGACCGATCCCGGTGGCCGCGGACGAAAGCGTGCAGTGCCTCGCCGATATCGATGCGCTCACAGGCCGCTTCGACGTGGTGAACATCAAGCTCGACAAAAGCGGCGGCCTCACCGAAGCACTGGCGATGGCCAGCCACGCCCGCGCGCTCGGGCTGCAAGTCATGGTGGGCAACATGATGGGCACCTCGCTGTCGATGGCGCCGGCCTTTGTCCTCGGCCAGCTCTGCGACTTCGTGGATCTCGACGGACCCACCTTCCTGGCCCGGGACCGCGTGCCGGGCGTGGCCTACGGGGACGGGCGCATCACGATCCGCGAGCCATTCTGGGGCGGCGTCGACATCCGGTAGGACGGTTGCTCTACCATCCTAACTAGGACTACGATGGCCCGAAAGGGATATGTCTCCCCTGCTGTCGGATGGAGGGCGCGGATGCCGAGACGAGGATGGGTTCTGGTCGCCGCAACGATGCTCGCCATGCTGGCCGCAGAGCCCGTATGGGCGCAGTCGCCTGGCCCGGCCACGGCAACGCCGGCCCCTGGCCCCGCAGCGGCGCCCGGCGGCGTGTTGCCGCAAACGACGCATGCCCTCACGCACGACGATGTCGAAACCTGGCTCGACGGCTACATGCCTTACGCACTTGCGCGCGGCAGCGTGGCCGGCGCTGTCGTGGTTGTCGTCAAGGACGGCCAGGTGCTGCTGCAGAAAGGCTACGGTTACGCCGACGCCGCCACGCGCAAGCCGGTCGATCCCGGAACAACCTTGTTCCGGCCCGGGTCGGTGTCCAAGCTCTTCATGTGGACGTCGGTCATGCAACTGGTCGAGCAAGGCAAGCTGGACCTCGACCGCGACGTCAACACGTACCTCGATTTCGCTATCCCGCCCTACCAGGGCCAGCCGGTCACGCTGCGCAACCTGATGACCCACACGGCGGGTTTCGAGGAAACGACCAAATACCTGATCGGCGCCGAACCATGGCCGGAACCGCCGCTCGACACTTACCTGAAACAGAACATCCCCGAACGGATCTTCCCCGCCGGCAAGATACCCAGCTACTCGAATTATGGCGCCACGCTCGCAGGCTACATCGTGCAGCGCGTGTCGGGCGAGAAGTTTGCCGACTACATCGACAGACATGTCTTCGCACCGCTCGGCATGCTGCACGCCACGGTCCGCCAGCCGCTGCCCGCAAACCTGAAGCCGCTGATGGCCAGCGGCTACGAACAGGCGTCCGACAAACCGAAACCGTTCGAGATCGTCGGTCCCGCGCCGGCCGGCAGTTCCAGCGTTTCCGGCGCGGACATGGGCCGTTTCATGATCGCGCATCTGCAGGATGGCCAGTTCAACGGCCAGCAGATCCTGAAACCCGAAACCGCACGCATGATGCACACCACGGCGCTGAACAACCTGCCGCCGCTCAACAGCATGTTGCTGGGCTTCTACCAGATGAACCGGAACGGCCGCCGCATCATCGGTCATGGCGGCGACACGCAGTGGTTCCACAGCGAGCTCACGCTGTTCCTCGACGAGCATGTCGGCCTGTTCGTGTCCTTGAACAGCGTCGGTACCGACGGCGCCGCCGGCCCGATCCGCCAGGCCCTGCGCGAGGAGTTCACCGACCGCTATTTCCCCGGCCCCGGCCCGGAAGGCCACCTCGATGCAGCCGCCGCAAGGTCCGACGCGGCCCGGCTCGCCGGCACCTACCTGTCTTCCCGCCGGCAGGAAACGTCGTTCTTCTCGCTGCTGTATTACCTGCTCGAAGCATCGCCCGTTGCGGCCGAAGCGGATGGCAAGATCACCTCGCCCGACCTCAAGGATCTCGCAAGACAGCCGATGCATTTCGACCCGATCGCGCCTTACGTCTGGCGGTCGGACCGCGGCCCGGCGCGGCTGGCGGCAAAGCTCGAAGGCGGTGACGTGGCATTCTGGGGCGGCGACGACACGCCGTTCGAGGTGTTCACGCCGGTGCCCTGGTACAAGGACGCAACCTGGCTGAAGCCGGCGCTGGTCCTGACATTCGGGGCGTTTCTCCTGACCGCGGTCTTCTGGCCGGTTAACGCGTTGTTTCGCCGTCGTTACGGCGGGTCGCTGAGCCTGCTGGGACAGGCGCGATGGGCCTACCGGCTGACCCGCGTCGCGTCGCTGCTCGACGTGCTGCTGATGATCGCGTGGCCTGCAACCGTGCTGGTGATGTTCCAGACCTTCGCGCTGAACGGCGAGTTCGACGGCGTGCTGCAAGCGCTGCATCTGCTGACCGTCGTCATCTTCCCGTTGGCAGCACTCGTGCTTCTCTGGAACGTGCGGGTTGTCTGGACCACGCGCGCCGGATGGCGCTCGTGGTTCGCGCGTGTCTGGAGTGTCGTTCTGGCCGTGTGCAGCGTACTGCTCGTCTGGACCGGCGTCGCGTTCCACCTGATCGGCTTCGGCCTGAAATACTGAGCCGAAAGCAATGGACGATACGGGCGCCCTTCCGCGGCCCTACCTGCTGTTCCTGGGCGACAGCACGGAGGCGAGCTACGCCAAGACCGCCTTCGGCCTGCGCGACTGGGCGCCGGAACTGTGCGTCGCCGAGTACGCGTTGCCGGAAGCCACCATCTCGACCGGCCTGCCGTGCCTGTCGCCTGCGGAGGCTTATGCGAAGGGCGCGCGGGCGCTGGTCATCGGCATCGCCAGCCCGGGCGGCCAGATCCCGCCCGCGTGGATACGCGCGCTGACGGAATCGCTGGAAGCCGGGCTCGACATCGTCAGCGGCATGCACACGCCGCTCGCCAGCATCGCCGCAATCCGCGACGCCGCCGAGCTTCATGGCAGGCGCTTGCACGATGTGCGCGTGCCGCCGCGCAACATCCCCGTTGCCACAGGGCGCAAGCGGAGCGGTAAACGCCTTCTGACCGTCGGCACGGATTGTGCGCTGGGCAAGAAATACACCGCTTTATCGCTGGCCCGCGCCTTCGCCCTGCGCGGCGTGCCGGTCGATTTTCGCGCAACCGGGCAGACCGGCATCATGATCGCAGGCGGCGGCCTGCCGATGGACGCTGTCATCTCCGATTTCGAAGCCGGTGCTGCCGAAATGCTCAGCCCCGATGCGGCGCCGGACCATTGGGACGTGATCGAAGGCCAGGGATCGCTGTTCCATCCCGCCTACGCCGCCGTCTCGCTGGGGCTGCTGCACGGCAGCCAGCCGGACGCGATCGTCGTCTGCCACCAGCCGGGGCGCGAGCGCATCGTAGGGCTGGAGAGCTTCGGCCTGCCCAGCCTGCGGGAGACGATCGACCTCAACCTCCTGCTCGGCCGGCGCACCAACCCCGCTCTGCGCTGCACCGGCATCAGCCTGAACACCGCGCACATGGCCGCCCCCGAACGGCAGGCGTTGCTGCGCGACACGGCGCAGTCACTCGGCCTGCCTGCAGCCGACCCGCTGCGCCCCGGTCCCGAGTTCGACGCGCTCGTCGAAAGCTGCCTGGCGCCGCACCCGTGACATCCCGCAGCACCTGGTTCGAACGGGTCATCCTGCCCGCCTTTGCGTTCAAGGCGGTGGTGATCGGCGGTGGCTACGCAACGGGGCGCGAGCTTGCCGAATACTTCCTGCCGAGCGGTCCGCGCGGCGGCCTGTTCGGCATGGCGCTGGCGGCCGCGGGCTGGAGCCTCGTCTGCGCGCTCACGTTCATGCTTGCGCAGGCCACGGGCACCCTGGACTACCGCAGCTTCTTCAGCATGCTGCTCGGCCGGCCGGGCGCGATCTTCGAAGTCGCCTATTTCGCCTTCGTGCTCGTAGCACTCAGCGTGTTCGGCGCCACCGCCGGCGCCATCGCCCAGGCCACGCTCGGGCTGCCGCCGCTGCTCGGGACCCTGGCACTCGTCGCCTGCATCGCCGCCGTCACCACTTTCGGCAGCAATTCGGTCGAAGGCCTTTTCAGGTACGTTTCGATCCTCCTCTACGCCACCTACGCGCTATTCATGGTGTTGTGCGCGGCTAAGTTCGGCAGAAGCATGCCGGCCGCCTTCATCGCGCCCGCACCGGCGGGCGCCGGCTGGGTAGAGGGCGGCCTCGCCTATGCCGGCTACAACATCGTCGGCGCCGTCGTGATCCTGCCCGTCACCCGTCACTTCGCAACCCGGCGGCAGGCGGCCATTGCCGGCGCCCTGTGTGGCCCGCTCGCCATGCTGCCCGCCGTCCTCTTCTTCGTCTGCATGGCCGCCTGGTATCCGGCGATCCAGGCGGCGGCGCTGCCCTCGGATTACCTGCTGCAGCGTCTGGACCATCCCGCCTTCCGCCTGCTGTTCCAGTCGATGGTGTTCGCGGCGCTGCTCGAGAGCGGTGCCGGCATGGTTCACGCCGTCAACGAGCGGATCGCCGTCAGCTGGCGAACGCGGCGGGGCGCCGCGATGCCCGTCGGCCTGCGCCTGGCTGCGTCGCTCGTCCTGCTGCTCGCCGCCACGGAAATCGCGGGGCGTTTCGGGCTCGTCGCATTGATCGCCGGCGGCTACCGGGCGCTCGCCTGGATCTTCCTCTGCACGTACGTCCTGCCGCTGTTCACCGTCGGCCTGTGGCGGCTGTGGCGCGGCAACGGGCGCCCACTCGCCGCCGCGGCATGACCAGACCCGTCCACCGGGCACAAGGAGCAGCACCGATGACCCTGCCAAACCGGCGCCACCTGCACCGCGCCGCCCTGCTCGTGGCCACCCTCGCCCTGGCCCACTCTGCCAGAGCTGGAGCGCCAGACGCGCCAGAAACGGGCGCGCCTAAAACAGAC
>CAZZWO010000084.1:0-11448 GCA_964657885.1 uncultured Acetobacteraceae bacterium
AGGTTGCCGGTGGGTTCGTCGGCCAGCAGCAGCGCTGGTTCCGGGGCGAAGGCTCGCGCCACGGCGACGCGTTGTTGTTCGCCGCCGGAGAGTTGGCCGGGCAGGTGGGTCAGGCGGTGGCCCAGGCCAACGGCGCGCAGGCTGGCTTCGGCGAGTGGCGCGGCGTCGCGGCGGCCGGCGAGTTCCAGGGGCAGTGCGACGTTTTCGAGCGCGGTCATGGTTGGTATCAGGTGGAAGCTTTGGAACACGATGCCGATGGTATCGCGGCGCACCCGGGCCAGCGCGTCTTCGCCGAGTGCGGTCAGGTCGTGTCCGTCAACCTGCACGGTGCCGGAGGTGGCGCGTTCCAGCCCGGCCAGCAGCATCAGCAGGCTGGTTTTTCCCGATCCGGATGGGCCCACGAGGCCCACGGACTCGCCGCGTTGTAGGTCGAGATCGAGGCCGTTCAGGATGTTGACCGGTCCGGATGCGGCGGGCACGGTCAATCGGAGGTTCCGCACGTGCACCAGCGTGTCGGCGCCGGGAAGGCCAGGCTGAAATATGTCCATCGATGCCCGATATGGGCCGCTTTCGTGCCGGACTAAGCGGCGGGGCTTGCTTTTCGCGATGATGATTTTAGCGACGGGTGCGGCCGGCCGGCCCGCGGGTGCCAGGCCGGTGCGTCTGCTGGTGTTCGGCGACTCGCTGGTCGCCGGCTACGGGCTGCCGCGGGCGGATGGTTTCGAGGTGAGGCTGGAAGCCGCGCTGAAGGCCCGCGGACACGACGTTACCGTGTTGGATGGCGGCGTGTCGGGCGACACCAGCGCTGGCGGCCGTGCGCGGATCGAATGGGCGCTGGGCGACAATCCCGACGCGGCGATTGTCGAACTCGGTGCGAATGACGGCCTGCGCGGTTCGGACCCCGGCCAGATGGAGGCCAACCTGACGGCCATCCTCGACAGTCTTGCGGCGCATCATGTGCCGGTTTTGCTGACCGGCATGGAGGCGCCCCCGAACCTCGGGCCGGCGTACGGCGCGCAATTTCGCGCGGTTTACGCCCGGCTGGCGAAGCGGTCCGGCCTGCTGTTCGACCGTTTCTTCCTCGACGGAGTCGCGGGCAATCCTGCGCTGAACCAGGCGGATGGCATTCATCCCAACCCCGAGGGGGTCCGCCGGATCGTGGCCCGGATCACGCCGCTGGTGGAAAAGCTGCTGGCCGAAGTGAAATAGGCGGCCGGGGAGGGGACCGATCTCCCCGGCCGCCCGGTTGTTCAGGCTGCGCGGCGAACTTTGCCGGCATCGGCGAACAGCTCGATGATGGCCTGGTTGAACTGCGGCAGGTCGTCCGGCTTGCGCGACGTCACCAGTTGCCCGTCGCGAACCACCGGCTCGTCGACCCAGGTAGCGCCGGCGTTGCGCAGGTCGGTCTGCAGCGACGGCCAGGACGTCATCTTCTTGCCGCGGACCGCGTCGGCTTCGATCAGCGTCCACGAGGCATGGCAGATGGCGGCGATCGGTTTGCCGCCCGTCGCGAAGGCGCGGACGAACGCCACGGCCTCATGGTCGACGCGCAGGTAATCGGGGTTGGCGACCCCGCCCGGCAGGACCAGGCCATCGAACTGCTCCGCGGACGAATCCGAGATGGTCTTGTCCACCGTCAGTTCCTCGCCTTTCTCGTCGTGGTTCATCCCCTGGATGGTGCCGAGTTTCTGCGATACCAACGTCACCTCGGCACCGGCTTCGCGCAGCGCCTTCAGCGGCTCGGTCAACTCGACCTGCTCCACGCCATTGGTGGCCAGGATGGCGATCTTGCGCCCGCTGAGTTCGTCCGACATGGCATTTTCTCCGTTATGGCCGATGCGACCCGAACGGGAGGTGCGATCTCCGGTTCGGCCAAGATCGCTCACACATCGGCGACGCCCGGCTCGCTGTGCCGTCGGCGGCTACTTTGCAGCCAGGTTGGTCCGGAAGAACTGCACGACAGCCTTGTTGTAGGTCGCGTGAAAAGCGGCGCGGTCGAAGCCCGGCGCGCTTTCGCAGATTTGCGGGACTATCTTGACCTTCGCCGCATCGCAAGGTGGCAGGAAATCGAGGTGGTCGGCGTTCGGCACCACATGGTACTCGGGCGGCGAGGGCAGGTTGTCGGCCACGACCTGCGCGTAGAATGGCTGCGGCAGCATATGGTCCAGCGCGGGCCGCCATAGCTGGACCGGCACGTGCACCTGCGCCAGGCCTGCACGGTCGAAGGTGAACCCGAGTGCCGGCGCTGCAACGACTGCCGCCCGGATCCGCGGGTCGTGCACCCAGACGTTGGCCGGCAGCGGTTGCGCGTGACTCAGATCGACATGGTTGCGGGCGATGAGCGCGCAGGTGAACTCGCCGGGCTGGGCCGCGCAATGCGGCCCGATCTGCGCCATGTTGGGGACCGCTCCCGCAGCGACCAGCGCGGTGAAACCGCCGGCCGAGAAGCCGAACACGCCGATGCGCGCCGGATCGATCCGCGCGTGGAAAGGCCAGTCGCGCAGCATCCAATCGGTCAGCACGCGCAACTGCCGGCTGCGGTCCTGGATCATCACGACCCGGCTCTGGTCGTGAAGGTTGTCGCCCGTGTGGGTCAGCGCAGCGGCGACGAAGCCCGCATCGGCCAAGGCGAGCGCAGTGTCGAACTCGTTCGAGAAGCGGCCGCCCTGGCCATGCGACATCACGACCAATGGCAGCATGGCGGGCACCCCGTGTGACGCATCGGGCGCCGGCAGGTCGCCGTGTATGGCCACCGTCTGGGTGTCCAGGAACAGTTGCTCGGGATGCGCGGCGGACGGGCTCGGATACCAGATGCCGGCCTCGATCGGCGGGTTGCCGGGATCCGGCACCGAGACGATCTGGAAGCCGACGTTCTGGGCCGACGCCAGGCTCGTCCACAATCCGAAAAGCAGGACGGCAGCACATCGCATGGTGTTGAGCCTTCTACTTCGGTGTCTTGATGCCCAGCGCCTTGAGTGCGAACCGTGTCTTGGAGCCGTGCGGCGGCCGCAGGTATTCGAAGCCCGAGAAGAAGCCGGGCTTGTGGATGCCGCGCGCGTGGGAGAAGCGGTAGAAGCCGTCGCGTCCGTGATAGGCGCCCATGCCGCTCGGCCCGACGCCGCCGAACGGCAGATCGTCCTGGCCCACATGCATCAGCGTCGAATTGAGGGTGACGCCGCCCGAGATGGTGCGGTCGAGGATGTGGCGCTCGGCCGCCGCATCGTTCGTGTAGGCGTACAGGGCGAGCGGGCGCGGCCGCTTGTTGACGAACTCGATGGCGGCAGTCGTGCTCGCGGTCCGCACCACCGGCAGGATCGGCCCGAATATCTCGTCGCGCATCAGGCGGCTGTCGAGTGGCGGGTCGAGCACGACGGTGGGTGCGAAGTGCCGGATGTTGCCGCGCGGCGTGTCGCGGTGGCGCATGATGGTGGCGCCGCCCGCCTCCGCTTCGGCGACCAGTTCGGTCAGCCTGGCATGGTGCCGGTCGGATATAATGGCGGTATAGTCGGGGTTGCCGTTCAACGCGGGGTACATCGCCTCGGCCGCTTCGAGCACGCCGTGCGCGAATGCCTCCGCCTGGTTGCGTGGCACCAGAGCATAATCGGGCGCGATGCAGGTCTGCCCGGCGTTGAAAAACTTGCCGACCGCGACCGAACGGGCCGCCTTTTCGGCCGGATAATCCTCCGCGACGATCACCGGCGACTTGCCGCCGAGTTCAAGCGTCACCGGGACCAGGTTGTCCGCCGCGGCGCGCATCACTTCGCGCCCGACATGTGTCGATCCGGTGAAGATCAGATGGTCGAAGGGCAGGGCGGTGAAGGCGCGCCCGACCGCCATGTCGCCTTGCACGACCAGCACTTCGTCGGGCGGGAATATCTCGCCGAGCATGCGGGCGAGCAGCGCCCCGGTGGCCGGCGTCAGTTCGGAGGGTTTGATCATCGCGCGGTTGCCGGCGGCCAGGATATCGACCAGCGGCCCGAGGGTCAGGAAGATCGGGTAGTTCCAGGGCGAGACCACGCCGACCACCCCGAGCGGCTGGAACTCCACCCGGTTGCTGCCGGGTTGCGAGTTCATCGCGACGGCGCGGCGTTGCGGCTTCATCCAGCTCGCGAGGTGCTTGCGGGCGTGGGTGGCGGCGCCGATCGTCGGCAGCACCTCCGACAGCAGGGTCTCGACGCGCGAACGGTTGCCGAAATCGGCGCTGATGGCATCGACGATCGCTTCCTGGTGGGCGCGGACCATCTGTTCGATCTGGCGCAGCCTGGCCTGACGTTCCGAAGCGGTCGGGAAGGCCGTGTTGGTGAACGCGGCGCGCTGGCGGTCGAGTGCCGCCTGCAATTCCAGCTCCATGCTTGCGGGCCCACCCATCGCCTGGTCCATCGGTCAAAGCTCCTGCGCGGGTTGCGACAAATCGTCCCTGGACCGAGGATGATGGCCACACCGGCCCTGTGCAAGCGCGGACGGGGTTGCAACTCGCCGGTTCAGGCGGCCGCGCCGTGCAGCAACGCGGTCCTGAACACGCCCGCATGCATCGGCATGCCGAAAACCGGCCCCATCCCGGTGTCGCAATGCAGGTCCGCCAGGATGTCGCGTTGCAGGGCTGTGGCGACGCCCAACGCACAGACGGTGGCGCCCAGCCCGTGCGCGCCACGGATCGCCGCGGCCACGAGGGTCCGCGTATCGCGGCTGTGCGAGAGCTCCCGCAGCAGCCCCGGACGCAGGCGGACGCACGTCAAGGGCAAACGGCGCAGCTTGCGGACCATCGCCGGGACAGCGTCCGCGTCACGTGCGCCAAGATCCATCGAGACATCGGCACCGAAATCCATGGCGAGTTCGATGTGGAGGTCTCGCAGCGCCGAGAGCGACAGCATCGCGGCAGCGCCGGCATCGGCCAGGGAGGCATCCTCGAGCGCGATCTCCAACCGGGGCGCGGCCAGGCCCGCCCGGTTGAGCGCTGCTCCGGCCTGGCGGACGAGATCGCTGCCGCAGGCAGTTCCCGACGGCAGGGGTGCGGTCAGCAACAGTTTTGCCGGCAGGGAGGCGGCGAGGGTACAGGCCTCCTGCAGCAGCCGGCACAGTTCATCACTGGGCCCCACGCGCCCGGATGAGCCGGGAAACGCCGACGCGCGGGCGTTGCCGGCCCAGACGGCCGGCAGTTCAAGGTCGCCCATGCTGCCGCAGATCGTGGCGTTCACGCCGTAAAGCACGCCGTCCTCCAGCCTGTGCACCGGTTGCAGCCGCATGGAGACCGCGGCGGCTTGCGGATCGGGGGCGTGAAGCTGGCCCGGGCGGCGGCGCACCAGCAACGGAGCCGGCGCGCCGTGCGCATCGAACACATGGTCGGGGCACCGCGCGCCTGGCCAGGCTTGCGCGCGTTCCAGGGCGGCGCTCTCCCCACCGCGGCTTGGACAGCCGAAACTCGTGTCCAGACTTGCCGGCAACCCGGTTGTCTGCGGATCGGCTGCTGTGGCATCGCTCGGGGTCATCGCTGTGTCTCGTACGGTGTGTGCGGTCCCAGTATTCGCAATGAGCGTGTATGCCGGGTTAACGGCGACGGCTTTTGACCCGGCCTCCTGTGCGTCGTAGCGAGGAGCGCGCGACTTCATTGCGGCAGGTTGCGCGCAGGACACGATGGGAGCTTGAGGAATGATCGATATCTGGACCTGGCCTACCCCGAACGGCCAGAAGGTGCACATCGCCATCGAGGAGCTTGGCCTCCCCTACACCATCGTTCCCGTGGCGATCGGGCGCGGCGAGCAGTTCAAGCCCGAGTTCCTCGCGATCAACCCGAACCACCGCATTCCGGCGATCGTCGATCACGAGGGACCGGGCGGCGAGACGATCACCCTGTTCGAGAGCGGCGCGATCCTGATCTACCTGGCGGAGAAGGCCGGTGGCGCACTGATCCCCAAGGATGCCGCCGCGCGCTACACCTGCCTGCAATGGCTGATGTTCCAGATGGGCGGCATCGGCCCGATGTTCGGCCAATACAACCACTTCGCGAACTACGCGCCCGAGAAGATCCCCTACGCCATCGAGCGTTACCAGAACGAGGCGAACCGGCTGGTCCGGGTGCTCGAAAAGCGGCTCGCGCAGGCGGAGTACCTGGCAGGCGCGGAATATTCGATCGCCGACATCGCGACCTATCCCTGGATCCGCTCGGCGGTGACCCGCGGCGGCATCTCGCTCGATGCCAGTCCGTCGATGTTGCGCTGGGTCCAGACGATCGAAGCGCGGCCTGGCGTGCAGCGCGGCCTCGATCTGATGAAGGAGCACCAGCAGGCGCCGGTCATGACCGACGCTGCCCGTGACGTGCTGTTCGGCAAGATGCAACACGCCGTTCGATAGGCGGGGGTAGAAAGTCGAGGGGTCGTAGTCCGAACGAAGCCGCCCGCGGGGGAGTTGCCGGGCGGCGGTTCGAACCGGCGGGTAAGCCGCCGGTTACTTGATCTTGGCTTCCTTGAAGACGACGTGCTTGCGCGCGACCGGGTCGTACTTCTTGAATTCCATCTTCGTGGTCTTCGTACGAGCATTCTTCTTGGTCACGTAGAAATATCCGGTGTCGGCGCTCGACACGAGCCGGATCTGCACAGTGTTGGACTTGGCCATGACGCACCTCGAAACCGGGCGCCCCGTCAGGCACCCTCAAGCGGCGCTAATTGCGTGCACCCGCGCCGCCGGTCAAGTCCCATGGCCTGATTGCGTCCGCTGCGGGGTCAGGCCTGTGCGACTACTCTGCGGGTAGCCGGAGCCGGTAATCGCCGAAAGCCTCGATGCGGGGGTAGGCGGCAAGCATCGCGGACTGGGTGGCGGGAAGATACCGTGCGTCGAAGGTTGGATCGCCAGGGTCGTAGGCGGTGATCACGCCCGCAAATGCATGCCTGTCGAGCATGCGCACAAGGTTGCCCTCGTCCCAGATGCCGCCGCGGGCGAGCTCGAGGAGAATACCCGGCTCCAGGCCGACCTCGCGTCCGGACTGGATGACCATGACCATATCGTCGGAAAGCAGCGGCCCTTTCAGATCGTGTACCCTGGCCAGCAAAGCCGCGGAGGCGCGTTTGTGGCCGTCCGAGAACTGCTGACCCCGCAACATCGCGATCGAGGCCGGTATCGGTAGAAGCTGAAGGAGGAGGCAAGCGGGGAGCAGAAGCCGGAGAGCTGGCGGCCAGGATCCTCGTCCGTCATCCGCACTGACCCCGATGGCGGCAAGCCAGCCGGCCCAGACGCACCAGGTGGCCATCCACTCGATGAAGTAGTTGCGCGATGCCCCGGTCTTCCCGGCGGAGATCAGCATCAGGGTCGTCAAGGCGGTGTACAGTGTCAGAAAGGCCAGCAACGCCGCCTGCCTGTCGCCGCGGATGTGATCGAGCAGCCGCAGCACGGTGCCCGAGCCCCGACCCGGCAGCGTGCGGCGCCACAGTACCGCCATGGCGGCGGGCACGAGCAAGGCCAGCACCGGGTAGGCTTCCAGCCACATCATGGTCTGGCGAACCGCCTGCGCCAGGTCGATCCGGTCGACATTATAAAGGAAGACGTGGCGCACGAAGCCACCGCCCGTCAGCCAGGCCAGGACCGCCACCCCGCCAGCCCCGAGCGCTGCCCCCGCCGCATACGAACGCACCGCTTGCCGGGGCGAACGTATCAGCCAGACCACACCCATGCAGACCGGCGCTGCGACATAGATCTGCTTGGTGAACACTGCCGCGACAAAGGCGATGACCGCCGGGGTGAGAAGGGCCGGGCGGCGGAACGCGGCTACCCCGAGCACGATGCCGCCCCAGGTGAATGCCAGAGCGAGCATGTCCACCCGCATCAGGATGGACCACGACAGGATGGTCAGCAGGGTGAACGGCAGCAGGGCCGCAACCGCGATCCCGAGTCTCGTCGCGAGCTTGCCGCAGCTTGGCCGGCACGCCTCGGAGGTGAGGCGGCCGACAAGCATCGAAAACGCGAGGGTGGCCGCAAAAGACACCAGGCGGCCAGCCAGCAGCATGTCCAGTCCAAGCCAGCCGCCCAGCCGGACGCAGAGCAGGTACAAAGGCGGGTATTCGAACACGACGAACGGATAGTGGAAGATGTCGCCATAGCTGTGCGGGCCAAAGAGCCAGAGCGCCTGCTGCCACAACAGCCCCTCGCTCGAGTCGAGGCCGGCCTGGAAACCGAGCCCATCCACGGCGTAGAGGGCGTATTCGCCGGCCGCCGCAACCAGCAGGACCAGTGTCGCGACCCAGAACAGCGTGGAGACGGCTACGCCGGATCGGCTTCGCGTGTTCCCTGCAGCACCTTCGGCTAAGTCGCCGGCATGGGACGAGGGTCTTTCACCAGGCACTGACTTTACCCATCTTGCCATCGAAGTTCGCATCGTCCGACGAGGTAGCATGACAACCGACACGTTTCCGATACAAAAATCCGACGCCGAATGGCAGGCCGAATTAAGTCCGGAGCAGTTCCGCGTGCTGCGTGAGCACGGCACCGAGCGCCCGGGCGCCAGCCCGCTCAATGCCGAGAAGCGCGAAGGGCGGTTCCTCTGCGCCGCCTGTCAGAACGAGCTGTTCGAGAGCGGCACCAAGTACGAGAGCGGCTCCGGCTGGCCGAGCTTCTACGCTCCCCGGGAAGGCGCTGTCGCAACCACGGAGGATCGCACGCTCGGCATGCGGCGGGTGGAGGTTCACTGCGCCCGGTGTGGCGGCCATCTCGGCCACGTCTTCCCCGACGGCCCGAAGCCGACCGGCCTGCGCTACTGCATGAACGGCGCGGCACTCAAGTTCGAGCCGGCCTGACCCTGCTCAATTGACCGCGGCCGGTGCGGATTGCGCCTGGACGGTCGAACCTGCGGCGGCCCCGCCCGTCGGAGCGGGCGGCCTCGCCGGCTGAAGCTGGGCGGCCAGGCCGGGGGGAAGCGTCACCGAAAAGCGCATGTCCACCCGCCGGCCAACCAGGCCGGGCAGGCCGCTGACGCCGAAGTCGCCTCGCCGCAGGCTGCCGTGGGCATCGACGGCATCGCCATCGCGGCTGGCGGTGAAGCTGAGCGGATGGGTGACGCCGTGCATGGTCAGCAGCCCCGTCGCGACCCCGGCGCTGCACGTCCCGCTGTAATGCAGGGTCGGAAAATGCGCCGCATCCAGCAACCTCGGCCCCAATGCGACCGGTGTACGGCCAGGGTCGTCCATCTGGAGGCTGGCAACCGTCACGTCCAGGCTGACGTCGCAACTGCCGGGTGATGCGGGATCGACCCGCAGATTTCCGGAAAACCGGTGGAACTCGCCGGGAACAGGGAACAGCCCGACGGCAAAAACCGTCAGCCCGATGCGCGCATTGTCCGGCTCGATCTGCATCGTCAGAGGGGCGGCCTCACAGGTGTTCATCAACGCCAGCAGGGCGGCCGGCGACAGCATTGCGAAACAAGACAGGCGCGGCCGGCGCGCCGTCATCCGGTGTCGTGTGGCAGCCCAGTCACTCAACGCAAGCACCCCCCGGTCACCTGCGACAACGCGCCAGCCCGCAAGCGTTTCAGCATGGCACGGTCATCGGCCAAGGGGTATGTCACAGGCGGCCCGAGCGGGCGCAAATGGAGAAAAATACATGAGCCTGCGCGGCAAGGTCGCCATCGTTACGGGCTCCACCAGCGGGATCGGTCTCGGCGTGGCTCATGCCCTGGCCGCCGAGGGCGCCGCGATCATGCTGAACGGGTTCGGCGACGTCGCCGAGATCGAATCGCTGCGGCAGGAGATTGCCGGCCGGCATGGGGTCGAGGTCCGCTACAACGGCGCCGACATGACCAGGCCGGCGGAGATTGCGGCCCTGGTGGCCGGCACCGTGGCGCAGCTCGGCCGGGTCGATATCCTGGTGAACAACGCCGGCATCCAGTTCACCGCCCGGGTCGAGGATTTTCCCACCGAGCGCTGGGACGCGATCATCGCGATCAACCTCTCTGCCGCATTCCACGCCATGCACGCGGCGATCCCGCTGATGAAGGCGGCCGGCTGGGGCCGCATCATCAACATCGCCTCGGCGCACGGCCTTGTCGCCAGTGCCCAGAAATCGGCCTACGTCGCGGCCAAGCACGGCGTCGTGGGGCTGACCAAGGCCGCCGGCATCGAGCTCGCCAACGATGGGGTCACCTGCAACGCAATCTGCCCCGGCTGGGTGCTGACCCCGCTAGTCCAGAAGCAGATCGACGCGCGCGCCGAGCGGGACCACAAGCCGGTGGAGCAGGTGGAACGCGAGCTGCTGTGCGAGAAGCAGCCGATGGCCGCCTTCACCACGCCGGACAAGATCGGCGCGCTGGCGGTGTTCCTATGCTCGGACGCCGCCAGCACCATCACCGGCACGCCGTTGTCGATCGACGGCGGATGGACCGCCGGCTGAGCGCCCGCGGGGCGGCACGAAAGGATTGCGGTCATGAGCGTTCTGGTGACCGGCGTGGCCGGCTTCATCGGCTATCACGCGGCGATGGCGCTGCTGGCGCGCGGCGACGAGGTGATCGGCGTCGATAACCTGAACGCTTACTACGATGTCGGGCTGAAGCGTGCCAGGCTGGCCGAACTCGAACGCTTCTCGTCGTCGTCGGGTGGGCGATTTGCATTCGTCCATGCGGACGTCGCCGATCGGGAAGCAATGTTCGCATTGTCGGACGACCCTATCACGCATGTTCTGCACCTTGCGGCGCAGGCCGGCGTAAGATTTTCGATGATCGATCCGTACGCCTACGTGACGGCGAACGTCATGGGCCAGGTCGTCATGCTGGAATTCTGCCGGCGACTGACCCGGCTCGCGCATTTCACCTATGCAAGCTCGTCATCAGTTTATGGTCTGAACAGGGAACTTCCGTTCGCCGAGGACGCGCGCGTCGACACGCCCTCGTCGCTCTACGCCGCCACCAAGCGTTCGGGTGAATTGATCAGCCACGCCTACCATCACCTCTATGCAATTCCACAAACCGGGCTGCGCTTTTTCACCGTGTATGGCCCGTGGGGGCGCCCCGACATGGCGTATTACGGGTTTGCCGAAGCGATCATGACCGGCAAACCGATAACTTTGTATGAAGGCGGCCGCCTCAAACGCGATTTCACCTATATCGACGACATCGTCGCCGGCGTTTTGGGCGCACTCGATCGTCCGCCGGAGCGCGATCCACGTATCCTCAACATCGGCAATCACCGTAGCGAGACGGTGAACCGGCTTGTGGACCTGCTCGAGCAATCCCTGGAAAAGCGTGCTGTCATCAAGCACGTTGAAAAACCGGCCGCGGATGTCGAGGAGACCTGGGCGAGTGTGGACGCAATCGGCGCATTGACGGGTTATTCGCCGAGCACGCCGCTTGAAGTCGGCATCCCGCATTTTGCACGTTGGTTCCTGCATTATCGCGGTGCAGGGAATTAGCTTCGGACCACGTGTTGACAGTCTTTGGTGTGGGGCCTAGATAGCGGCTCACCGGCGCTGATCTTG
>CAZZWO010000085.1:0-11410 GCA_964657885.1 uncultured Acetobacteraceae bacterium
CAGCCCTGCCGACCTGCAGGTGGAGATCGAGGGTTTCAGCATGGCGCCCGGCTTCGAGGTGGCCGCCGGCAACCCCTGGGTCGATCTCGCGCGCAAGGTGCTGGCCGAGGAATACCACCGGCCGGCGGTGCTGATCGGCAGCGGCGGCTCGATCCCGGTCGTGGAAAGCCTGCGCCGCATCCTTGGGCTCAACACCCTGCTGATGGGGTTCGGACTGAACGACGACCAGGTGCACAGCCCTAACGAGAAGTTCGACCTGCGCTGCCTGGACCACGGCACCAACGCGCACGCCCGCCTGCTCGGCGCCGCTTCGGCCAAGCCCGCCGCAAATGCCACCGCAGGAGCTGTCCCATGAAGCTGAGCGCGCGCAACCAGATCCGCGGCCGCATCACCCAGGTCGTTCGGGGCCAGACGACCGGCCACGTCCACATCGATATCGGCCAGGGCATCACCATCCACTCGTCGATCACCAACGAGGCGATCGACGACCTGGCGCTGGCCGTCGGCGACGAGGCGATCGCAGTCATCAAGGCCTCGGACGTGATGGTGGCGAAGTAGCGATGCGGGGCGCGGCGCTCGCTGCCCTGGCGTTCACCGCACTGGCACACGCCCCTGCCCTCGCCCAGGCGCCGGCTGGCGCTCCGGCCTCCCCGGCACCGGTTTCGCTGGCCCTGTCGGGCCGGCTGGTGCATCCACGCAGCCTCGCCGCGGCAGATCTGGCCGGCTTGCCCATGGTGTCGCTGGACCTGCTTGCTTCCGGGAACAAGCCGCCGGTGCATGTCTCGGGCGCGCTGCTTTGGCCGTTGCTGGATCAGGCCGGCTGGGTGGACAAGCCGGGGCGCAAGACGCGTCTGCAGCACGTCATCCTCGCGCGGGGCCGCGACGGCTACGCGGTCGCACTCTCGATCGCCGAGATCGACCCCAACCTGGAAGGCAAGCAGGTGCTGGTCGCCACCGCCAAGGATGGCACGCTGGAGCTGGTCGTGCCCGGCGACAAGCGCGCCGCCCGGCGTGTGCACGACCTCGTCGCACTCGACGTGGAATAGCCTTGTTCTGCGATACGCCGAAAATCTGCCGAGTTCTGGCTAGTCACGGCAAAAACTAGCGGAAATCGCCAGATCGCACTTCCGGGTTTCTGTAAATCGGCTAAATAGCCGAGTGTTTGCAGCCGGTTAGCTGTCTGGCACGCCCGATGCAAACACTCCTGCGAGTGCCACAGCAAGCCAATCCCGGCGCCGGCACCTGCAGGAGATAACCCATGACGACCGTCACCTTCAGCCAGGCCAGCAGGGTTTTCGGCACCTCGTCCGCGCTGTCGAAGCCCCGCTCGCCCCGCACAAGCTTCGCCGCCCGTCTCGCCAGGCTTCAGGCCCGGCACGAGCTGCACAGTGCGAAAGACGGGCTGGTCCAGGCCGCAATCGGCGGCGCCGGAGCCTTGCTCACCGTCTCGAGCCTCACCTGGATGTTCGTCGCGCTGTAATCGACGGCAGCGACCGACAAGCCGCCGCTGCGGGTCGCGAAACCGTCCAACGCCCGCCAATCACCGCGGCGGAACGCCTCCTGCGAGGCGCCCCGCCGGCGATCAACTACCAGATCTTCACACGCTTCTCGGGCGCCAAGTACAGCGTGTCGCCAGGCTGCACGTTGAAGGCGCTATACCAGCCGTCGATGTTCTGAACCGGGCCGTTCACGCGAGCCACCGGCGGGGAGTGCGGATCGACCACGAGGCGCTGGCGGGCGGCGTCGGGCCGAAGCTTGGCCCGCCACACCTGCGCCCAGCCTAAAAAGACCCGCTGGTCGCCGGTCAGGCCGTCCAGCACCGGCGCCGCCTGTCCGTGCAGCGAGGCGTGGTAGGCATCGAGCGCCAGGGTGAGCCCGCCGAGATCCGCGATGTTCTCGCCCATGGTCAGCGCCGGGTTGATGTGCGCGCCGGGCATGATGTCCATCGCCGCGTATTCCGCGCCGAACCGCTTGCCGAGCGCGTCGAACCGCTTGGCGTCCTCGTCGGTCCACCAATCGTGCAGACGGCCCTGCGCGTCGAACTTGCGGCCCTCGTCATCGAAGCCGTGCGTCATCTCATGGCCGATCACGCCACCGATCGCGCCGTAATTGATGGCCGCATCGGCGGATTTGTCGAAGAACGGCGGCTGCAGGATGGCGGCCGGGAAAACCACCTCGTTGAACACCGGATTGTTGTAGGCATTCACCGTCTGCGGGGTCATCTCCCATTCGTCGCGATCCACGGGATGGCCGAGATGGCCGCGCTGGTAGTCCCATTCGAACGCGGTGCCGCGCTCCACATCGCCATACAGGTCGGTGCTGGAAATGCTGAGGCCAGAGTAGTCGCGCCACTTCTTCGGCCGGCCGATCTGGAAGTCGAACGCGGCCAGCTTCTCCAGCGCCTTCGTGCGGGTTTCCGGCGCCATCCATTCGTTGTGTTCCAGGCGCACGCGGAAGGCGTCGCGCAGATCGTGGGTCAGCGCCTCCATCTTGGCCTGCGCCTCGGGCGGGTAATACTTGGCCACGTACGCCTCGCCCACCGCTTCGCCGAGCGCCAGCTCGGTGGCCGCGACCGCACGCTTCCAGCGCGGGCGCTGCTGCGGCTGCCCCTGCAGTTCGCGGTTGTTGAAGTCGAACGCGGTGGTCACGAACTCCTTCGACAGCACCGGCGCCGCGTTGCTCGCAAGGTGGAACGCCGCCCAGGCCTGCAGCGTGTCGATCGGCGTGGCACCGGCCAGCGCCGCGATCTTGATCACCGCCGACTTCTCGGCGACCACGACGCGGTCGGGCGTGCCGAGCGAGGCCGCGCGGAAGAACACCGGCCAATCGAAGCCCGGCGCGTTCTGTTGCAGGTCCGCCAGCGTCATCGGGTTGTAGGTCTTGTCGGGATCGCGCTCGTCGGCGCGTGCCCAGCTCACTTCGGCGATCTTCTGCTCGAAAGCGATCACCTTGGCCGCAGACCCGGCCGGATCGGGCAAGCCCGCCAGCGTCAGCATCTTGGTGACGAAGCCGGTGTATTTGGCTTTCTTGTCGGCAAACTGGGCAGTCAGGTAATAGTCGCGGTCGGGCAGGCCCAGCCCATCCTGGCCCAGGCTGATGGCGTATTTCGTCGGGTCCTTCGCATCCGGCTCGACACGCATGCCGAACAGCGAGCCCTGGAAGCTGGACTGCGCATGTCCCTGCAAGGCCGCGAAGTCCGACGCGGTCTTCATCGCCGCAATCTGCGCGAGCTCCGGCTTCAGCGGCGCGGCGCCGTGGGCTTCGGCCGCCGCCTCGTCCATGAACGCATGATAGAGCGCGCCGGCCTTGCCGAGGCTGTCGGCAGGGGTGGCGCTCACATGGGCCGACGCCTCGTCCAGGATGCCATGCACCCGCGTCTCCGAAAGGTCGGTGAGCTTGATGAAGCTGCCGTAGTTGGTCCGGTCCGGCGGGATGACGATCGCCTTGACCGCATTGCCATTGGCGAAAGCGAAGAAGTCGTTGCCCGGCTTCACGCTGCGGTCCATGCCATCGACACCGAAACCCCAGCCGGCCTGTCCCGTCGCGCCCAGCTTTGCGGCGGCATCCGTCTCGGCGGCATGGGCAGGCAGGCCGGCGGCGATCCCCGAAAGGGCGAACGCGGCGCTGGCGATCAGAAGGTGTTTCTTCATGTTGGGGGCGGTCTCCGCATGATCGGTGGCCATGCACTCCCGCAGGCGGATGACCGTGTCAATCGCCAAACCGGCACCCGTCCGGCCCGCCGTGAACACGTGCCGCGACGCTTGTTACGCAACCGGGCCGCGCCACATCCACCGCAAACCTGGCGGGACGATGTCGCATGACGAATACGTTGGTGGTCTATTTCAGCGGCTACGGGCACACGGCCAAGCAGGCGGAAGCCGTTGCAGCCGGGGCGGCCGAAGCAGGCCCGTCCGCCTTGTCGCGGATCGACGAGCACGGCGACCTCGAAGCGGGCGGCTGGGACGCGATCCTTGCCGCACGCGCGGTGATCTTCGGCTCGCCGACATACATGGGCGGCGTCGCCTGGCAGTTTAAGAAATTCGCCGATGCCAGCAGCAAGCCGTGGTTCCAACTCGCCTGGAAGGACAAGCTCGCGGCCGGTTTCACCAACTCGGCCAGCGTGAATGGCGACAAGGGCATGACCATCAGCTACCTGATGACGCTGGCCATGCAGCACGGCATGCTGTGGCTGGGCACCGGGCTGATGCCGGCCAACCTGAAAAGCTCGCAACGCAGCGATGTGAATTATCTTGCGGGGTTTTCCGGCGCCCTGGCGCAATCGCCGTCCGATTCATCGCCTGACGAGGGTCCGGCGCCGGGCGACCTGGAAACAGCGAGGCTACTCGGCCGTCGCGTGGCCGAGCACGTGGTGAAAGGCTTCTGAAGACCTGCCGGACGCAGCAAAGGCCGGGAGCAATCTCCCGGCCAGCCACACTTAGTCGCCAGCCGGGCTCAGTCGGCGGCCAGGGCCATCGTCTTGCGGGCCTGGACCTTCTTCACATAGTCCTCGGTCGCCTCGCCAACCTGGTCGGCGTGGTTGGCGAACACATGATCGGCGCCGGCGAAGATGCGGTAATCGACCGTCACGTTCTTCTGCGTGTTCAGCTTGTCGACCAGCTTGCGAACGGACGGCTCGGGAACCAGCTCGTCCTGGTCGCCATGGATCAGCAGCCCGCCGCACGGGCACGGCGCCAGGAAGCCGAAATCGTAGTGGCTGGCGGGCGGCGCGACCGAGATCCAGCCCGAAACTTCGGGGCGGCGCATCAGCAACTGCATGCCGACGAAGGCGCCGAACGAATAGCCGGCAATCCACAGGCCGCCATGGCTCGGGTTCACCATCTGCATCCAGTCGAGCGCCGATGCTGCATCGCCGATCTCGCCGATGCCGCCGTCATACCGGCCCTGGCTGCGGCCGACCCCGCGGAAGTTGAAGCGCATCACGCTGAAGCCGAGCTTCTGGAAGCTCTGGTACATCGTGTAGGCGATGCGGTTGTTCATCGTGCCGCCATGCAGCGGGTGCGGATGCATGATCAGCGCAAGCGGCGCCGCACTTTCCTTGCTGTGGTGGTAGCGACCCTCCAGGCGCCCGTCAGGGCCGGCGAACATCACCTCAGGCATAGATTTTCTTCATTCTTCCAGAGAGAAAACGCCGAGGCATGACGCTCCCTTCATTCAAGCAAACCGTCCGTGCGCGCATTGCCTCGCGCGCTTCGGACACGGATACGACAAGTCGGAGCGCCAGCGCAGAACCTGCCTGGAGACTCGACAGCCTAATCTGAGCCAGCCCTGAATATAGGCAGGCGACGGCTCAAGTTAACACTGAAATCGGCGGATCACTCCATGATTCTAAACCTCGGACGGTTGATGTTCTGATAACAGCCATGTGCGCGCCGCTTGGGTATGGGCCTCGCCACGCCTCGCCCGGCAGCCGGATCCCGCTTCCGTTCAACCCCGGCCGCACCCATCTAAACGGCCATGCGTCACCGAACGAGCCGACCGGCGATCATCTGGGGCCGGGCATGATCTACCTCGATGCCAACGCCACCGAGCCGTTGCGGCCGGAAGCGCGCGAAGCCGCGCTCGCCGCGATGGACCTGACCGGCAATCCCGCCTCGGTCCATGCGGCGGGACGCGCCGCGCGCAGTACGCTTGAACACGCCCGCTCGGTCCTCGCCGAACGGTTCGGCACGCCCGCCTCAGGCATCGTGTTCACCTCCGGCGGCACCGAATCGAACGCGCTCGCGATCGCCAGCCTGGGGCACGGCCGCCGCGTGATCGCCGGCGCCACCGAACACGCGGCGGTGCTCGCGGCCAGCCCCGGTGCGGCAAAGCTTGGGGTCACCCGCTCCGGTCAGGCCGACCTGTCCGCACTCGCCGGGATGCTCGCCCGGGGTCCGGCACTGGTCTGCCTGATGCTTGCCAACAACGAGACCGGAGTCATCCATCCGTTGCGGGAAGTGGCCGACCTGTGCCGTGCCCATGGCGCGCTGCTGCACGTCGATGCGGTGCAGGCAGCCGGCCGGCTACACTTCTCGCGCGCGGACATCGGCGCCGACAGCTTGGCCATTTCGGGCCACAAGCTCGGTGGCCCCAAGGGAGCCGGCGCGCTGCTGATGGACGCCGGCCTGCCCATGACGCCCATGCTCGCAGGCGGCGGCCAGGAACGCGGGCGGCGTGGCGGTACCCCATCGCTCCCTGCGATCGCCGGAATGGCGGCCGCCCTCTCGGCAGCCTTGAACGGCAACGCCGTTGGCGGTGGTCCCCTCGGCCTCCTGCGCGACCGGATCGAGGCTGCTGCCGTGGCCAGCGGCGCGGTCGTGTGCGGCGGCGGCGAGCGGCTTGCCAACACCACCTGCCTTGCCCGTCCGGGCATCCGCGCCGACACCCAGGTCATCGCGCTCGATCTCGCCGGCTTCGCGGTTTCGTCCGGCGCCGCGTGCAGTTCCGGCAAGGTGGCGCGCAGCCACGTGCTGGAGGCGATGGGCCTGACCGAGCTGGCCGGCTCCGCCATCCGGGTGTCGCTGCCGTGGAATGCCCGAGCGGCCGACATCGACCGGTTCATCGAGGCTTACTGCACGGCCCGCTTCGCCGATCCTGCGTCCCGGGCACAAGCGCCGGGCATGCTGCAGGCCGTGGGATGAGCATCTACCTGGACAACCAGGCGACCACGCCCTGCGACCCGCGCGTGGTCGAGGCGATGATGCCCTGGTTCGGTGAATTCTTCGGTAACCCGCACAGTGCCGAACATGTCCATGGCCGGCACGCCGCCGATGCGGTCGAGGATGCACGGCGCCACATCGCCGTCCTGATCGGCGCCGAACCGCGCGAGGTGGTGCTCACCTCCGGCGCCACCGAAGCCAACAACCTGGCGATCAAGGGCGCCGCGCGGTTCGCCGGAAACGAGCACCGCCGGCGGATCATCACCGTCGCGACCGAGCATAAATGCGTGCTGGAAAGCGTGCGCGACCTCGCTGCCGAAGGCTTCGAGCCGGTCATCCTGCCGGTGCAGGCGAACGGCCTGCTGGATCCGGACGTGCTGCGCGACGCCCTGCGGACCCCGACGCTGCTGGTCAGCGTGATGGCGGTGAACAACGAAACCGGCATCGTCCAGGACCTGCGCGCGATCGCCGATCTCGTGAATGGAGCCGGCGCAATCCTGCACTCCGACCTGGCGCAGGCGGCCGGCCGCATCCCGGTCGATGTGGCCGGCATGGGCCTCGGACTGGCGTCGCTCAGCGGCCACAAGATCTACGGCCCGAAAGGCATCGGCGCGCTGTATGTCCGCCGCCGGCCGCGCGTCCGCCTGACGCCGCTGTTCTCGGGCGGCGGGCAGGAGCGCGGGCTGCGCTCGGGCACCGTGCCCGCGCCGCTGGCGGTGGGCTTCGGCGAAGCGGCGCGGCTGGCGGCCCTGGAGATGGACAGCGACGCAGAGCGGATCGGCAGCCTTCGCGACCGCCTCGCCCGGCTGCTCGCAGACGCCATCCCGGGCTTGCGGCACAACAACGGGGGCGCCCCGCGCATCGCCGGCAACCTGAGTTTGCGCTTCCCAGGCATCGGCGTGCTGGACCTGCTGGCCGCCTGCCCGGGCGTGTCGATGTCCACCGGCTCCGCCTGCACCTCGGCCGACATCGCGCCGAGCCACGTGCTCACCGCCATGGGCCTGAGCCGCGCCGAGGCAGCCATGAGCTTGCGTCTGGGTATTGGACGCTTTACCTCCGCCGCCGACATCACGCATGCGGCAGCCCAGCTTGTGGAGGCCTGCCGCACCCTGATGCGCGTGCAGCATCCCACCCCAGCAGAGGCCTGAGTTACCCCATGCCCAAGATGACCTTCATCGAACGCGACGGCACGCAGCGCGAGGTGGACGCGCCGCTCGGCCTGTCGGTTCTGGAGGTCGCGCACAAGCACGGCGTGGATATCGAAGGCGCCTGCGAGGGCTCGCTCGCCTGCTCCACCTGCCACGTCATCGTGGACCCGTCCTGGTACGGCCGCCTTTCGAAGGCGACCGAGGACGAGGAAGACATGCTGGACCTGGCGTTCGGGCTGCAGGCCACCAGCCGGCTCGGCTGCCAGATCGTGATGACGCCCGAGCTCGATGGCCTGACCGTCAAGCTGCCGTCGGCTACCCGCAATCAGCAGGGCTGACCCGAGTTCCGGTCCTGACAGTTTTGCCCGAGCGCACTTCCTCTCACCCCAGGGGCACCCTTAAACGTCCGGTTCCGACGTACTTCCGCAAGCCGGCGCCTGGACATAAGTACCCGCCTCATGAGTAAGCCGCAGACTACGACCGACATTGTCGAACAGCCGGTCACCGCGTTGCTGGACGCCACCGTCCGGGAGTTCCCGCGCCGCCGTGCAATCAGCTTCCTCGGCCGGAGCTGGACCTATGCCGGGCTGAACCGCGCGGTCGACCATGCCGCGCGCGGGCTTCAGGACCTCGGGGTCGTCGCCGGCACAAGGGTGGGACTCTGCCTGCCGAACACGCCGTATTCCGTCATCTACTTCTTCGCGGTGCTGCGCTGCGGCGGCATCGTGGTGAACTTCAACCCGCTCTATGTCGAACGCGAGCTGGCGCACCAGATCGGCGATTCCGGCACCGAGATCATGGTCACCATCGACCTCAAGGTGATCTACCCGAAGGTCGCGGCCGTGGCTGCCCGCAGCGGCCTGCGGCACATCGTCGTCTGCTCGATGGCGGGCGCCCTGCCCCGCGGCAAGGGGCTGCTGTTCCGGCTGGCGAAACGCGCCGACCTCGCAAGCTGGACACCGGACAGCGTGTCGGTCGGTGCCGCCGCCATCACGCGACGGGGTGGCCGCCCGGCTTCCGTCACGATCGACCCGCACAGCGTGGCGGTGCTGCAATATACCGGCGGCACCACCGGCGTGCCCAAGGCGGCCGAACTGACGCATGCCAACCTGACCAGCAACGCGCAGCAGGTCTGGCTGGGCCTTGGCTCGCGCAAGCATGGCGAAGATCGCGTGCTGGGCGTGCTGCCGCTGTTCCACGTCTTCGCCCTGACGTCGGTGATGATCGTCGGCGTGAAGACCGCGGCCGAGATGATCCTGCTGCCGCGCTTCGAGCTGGCCCAGGTGCTGGCCACCATCGCCCGCCGCCGCCCGAGCCTGTTCCCCGCCGTCCCCACCATCTACTCGGCACTGGTCGAAGCGGCTGCGGCGGGCAACGTCGATCTGGGCTCCATCCAGATGTGCATGTCCGGCGGCGCGCCACTGCCGGCCGAGGTGCGCACCCGTTTCATGGCGCTGACCGGCTGCTGGCTGATGGAGGGCTACGGCCTGTCCGAAACGTCGCCGGTGGTCTGCTTCACGCCCCCCGGCATGCCCTACCGCGACGGATCGGTCGGCACCCCCGTCCGCGGCACCACCATCGAAATCCGCAGCGTCGAAAATCCCTCGGTGATCCTGCCGCAAGGCGAGCGCGGAGAAATCTGCATCCGCGGACCGCAGGTGATGCGCGGTTATTGGGGGCGCCCCGACGAAACCGCACGCGTGATGGTCGATGGCAGCCTGCGCACCGGCGATGTCGGCTACCTCGACGAGGACGGCTACCTCTATCTGGTCGATCGCATCAAGGATGTGATCATCGCCGGCGGCTATAACGTCTATCCACGCGTGCTGGAGGAAGCGCTCTACCAGCATCCCGCCGTGAAGGATGCGGTGGTGATCGGCGTGCCCGACAAATACCGCGGCCAGGCGCCGAAGGCGTTCGTAACCCTGAAGGCGGGCCGCCAGGCGACGCCGGAGGAACTGCGAGCGTTCCTGACCGACTACGTCTCCAAGATCGAATTGCCGCGCGAGGTCGAAATCCGCGACGAGCTGCCAAAGACGATGATCGGCAAGCTGTCGAAGAAAGAACTGGTGGCCGAGGAGGCTGCTAAGTCCCCTCCCTAGGAGAGCCGTTTGGCGGGAAGACTGGCGTTGATCACCGACATCCTGCCAGCCGGGTGGTTCACCCGCGTAACCGCGCGGCCACGAGCGCCAAACTTCGCCGATACCGGCCACCCCGGCAAAGTGCCGGCCGTCACGCTGGCATTCTGGGTCATCAAGATCGCAGCCACCACGCTCGGCGAGACGGGCGGCGACGCCGTTTCGATGACGCTCGCACTCGGCTACCTCCTCAGCACCTGCGTCTTCGGCCTGCTGTTCCTGGCCCTCGCAGGTGCGCAGATCGCAAGCCGCAAGTTCGACCCGCTGCTCTACTGGGCAGCAATCGTGGCAACGACGACGGCCGGTACGACCATGGCCGATTTCACCGACCGCTCGCTGGGCGTCGGCTATGTCGGCGGATCGCTCATCCTGCTGGGTTTGCTGGCGGTGGTGATGGCCGCCTGGCGCTTGTCGGAGGGCCAGGTCGCCGCCGACCGCATCACTACGCGGCGAACGGAAATTTTCTACTGGGCCGCAATCCTGATCTCGAACACGCTGGGCACGGCGCTCGGCGACTTCCTGGCCGATTCCGGCGCCGGCTACGAGGGCGGCGCGCTGGTCTTCGCGGGGATGCTGGCCATCGTGGCATTGCTGTACTTCACCCGCAGCATCTCCAACGTGCTGCTGTTCTGGATGGCCTTCGTGCTTACCCGCCCGCTCGGCGCGACGCTCGGCGACCTTCTGACCAAGCCCGCCCAGGCAGGCGGCCTGCATCTGGGGCGCGGCATGTCGTCCGCATGCCTCGGCATCTTCATCCTCGGCTGCCTGCTGCTTCTGCCGCAGCGGCCCGGCGGTCATCCGGGGCGCAACTCCTCCTGGTGACTGACGGCGCCGGCCCGAACGACATCCCGATAGGCAAGCTGCAGGGGCTGCGACTTCGATACAGGTTGCAACCGGCCGGCGCCCTGCTATATCAGCGTCACATACCTTCCGTATAGGTAAGCTCGTGGCCCGTCCTGACGAACTCGACCGCGAACCCGCCATGCCGAAACATGGCGCCGACCCGTTCCACACGGTCACCCAGCTCGCACGGGATCTCGGCATCACGGCGCGCACCATCCGGTTCTACGAGGACAAGGGCCTGATCTCGCCGCAGCGGGCCGGCAGCACGCGCGTCTATACGGGTCGTGACCGCGCGCGCATGATCCTGATACTGCGCGGCAAGCGGCTGGGCTTCTCGTTGCGTGAGATCAAGGACTACCTCGACCTCTACGACGTCGATCACACTCAGCTGGAGCAGATCCGGCTGCTGCGCACCGGCGTCGCCAAGCGGCTCGCCTCGCTCCGGGAGCAGTTCCAGGCTTTGGAACAGACGATTGCCGAACTGGAAGACGTGCAGCGTCAGGCCGAGGCGGCTTTCACGCAGATGGCGGGCGTCCGCAAGAAGGCTTCCGCCTGACCCGGTCACCACCCGGGGGAAGCCAGAACCCGGAACCCACCAACGCCGGCAAATCGCGAAATCCCG
>CAZZWO010000086.1:0-2733 GCA_964657885.1 uncultured Acetobacteraceae bacterium
CCGAGGCGGCGATGCGCAGCGCGGCATCGGCGATCGAGGGCGAGCCCGCCTGCAGTCCGTTGTTGGGCATCCATTTCGAGGGGCCGTTCCTGGGCCCCGGCCGCCCCGGCGTGCACCGGCCCGAGCTGATCCGCGCGCCGGCCGAAGCCGAGCTGGTGCTGCTGGAGGACCTCGCGCGCGCCACCTCGCACCGCATTCTGCTCACCATCGCGCCCGAAACGGTGGACGATCCCACCATCCGCCGCCTTGCCGCCGCCGGCATCATCCTGTCCGCCGGCCACACCGACGCCGGCTTCGAGCGCACCGGCGAAGCGCTTGAGGCCGGCGTGACCGGCTTCACCCATCTGTTCAACGCCATGCCGCCACTGGCCGCCCGCGAGCCCGGTGTCGCCGCCGCGGCCCTGCTGGCGCCAGGCGCGTTTTGCGGGGTGATCGCCGACGGCATCCATGTGCACCCGGCGATGCTGCGGCTGCTGCTCGCCAACCGCGCCGCCGCCGGGCCGGGATCCGCCAGCGGCATCATGCTGGTGTCCGACGCGATGCCGCCCACCGGTACCGACGCGACGGAGTTCACCTTGCAGGGCCGGCGTATCGTCCGGCGCAACGGCCGCCTGACCACCGAAAGCGGCACGCTCGCAGGCGCCGACATCTGCCTGATGGACGCGGTGCGCTTTGCCGTCCGCGAGCTGAGCCTCACCACCGGACAGGCGCTCGGCATGGCGACCGCGATCCCTGCCGCCTTCCTCCGCCTGGAACGGCGCGTCGGCCACATCGCACCCGGATGCCAGGCCGACCTGCTGCTGCTGAGCCCGGCCCTGGACGTGCTCGGCACCTGGGCGCAGGGACAATGGGAGGGCCATTCCAGCGTCCTCGCAACCAGGGCCGCCGCATGAACCAGCCGGACATCGCGCGTTTCGCAACCTATGTCGCGACCCTCGGGCGCGGTCCCGGCCGCTCGCGCGCGCTGACCCGGGCCGAGGCGGCCGACGCGATGGCCATGCTGCTCGCCGGCACGCCCGACCGCCTGCAGGTCGGCGCCTTCCTGATGCTTCTGCGCTACCGGGGCGAGGACCCCGAGGAGATTTCCGGCCTCGTCGAAGGTGCCGGCGCCGCCACCCGCATCCCCGGTGCGGCGGCCGATCTCGACTGGCCCTCGTACGGGGCCGGACGCACCCGCGGCGCTCCCTGGTTCCTGCTATCGGCGCTGGCGCTGGCCGCGTCCGGCATCCGCGTGCTGATGCACGGCACCAACGAGTTCACCGGCGGCACCACCGTCGAACAGGCGCTGGCACAGCTCGGCATCGAACCCGCCGGCAGTGCCGCCGACGCCCGCGACAAGCTCGCCGCGCACAACTTCGCCTACGTGCCGGTCCGGGTGCTGTGCCCGCCTTTGGCCGAGTTGCTCGGCCTGCGGCGGTTGCTCGGGTTGCGCTCGCCGGTCAACACGGTCGCCCGGCTGCTCGACCCCGCAGACGCCCCCGCCGGCGTCGACGGCGTGTTCCACCCGCCCTACATCGAAACCCACCTCGCAGTGGCCGAGCGCCTGGGCCGCCACCGGCTGCTGGTGCTGAAGGGCGGCGGCGGCGAGGCCGAACGCAACCCGCGCCGCCCGGTTACCGCGCATCTATGGGCGGAACACAGCCGCCACGAGCTCGCCCTCCCGCCCCTGGATATTTTCGCCCCCGCCGAAACCGGCGCGCCCGAGCCCGACCTGGCCGAGCTATGGCACGGCCGGGCCACCCACGCCGAAACCGAGGCGCGCATCGTCGCCACCATCGCGCTGGGCCTGATCGCCATGGGCCACGCACCCGATGCCGACACCGCCGACCGCGAAGCCCAAACCTGCTGGCACCAACGCGCCACCCCTCGGTTGCAGCCCCCAACGCACCCGTGCTACCTCCCCAACCAACCAGCAGGCGCCCCCAGCGCCCCGCATGGGGGATAGTTTAGCGGTAGAACTTCCGACTCTGACTCGGAAAGCCTTGGTTCGAATCCAGGTCCCCCAGCCCGCGAACCGGTAAGCTAAGATAAACTTAGGGCGTTCGGCCCGGCGCCATCCCTGGCGCAGACGCTGGTACCTCGCTCACACGGATGCTTACGGCCGTCCGGCCGCGTGGGGGCGGGTGGCACGTCCAGACGCGTCATTGCGAATTGCCGCGCGCGAGCGCTCAGGCGCTGTCGCCGCCGTCGACCGGGATGCTTGGCGCCGCTCTCGAGCACGCCTGCGTCGTTGATGAGAAAGCGAGCTTCCCGAAAGCGTGCTCTGAACGGATTGACTGTCCACATGTGCGGACAATCAGGATGCCGGCGTCGAAGTGGACGATGTAGTCTTGCTGGCGCCGGCAAGGTTGGACAGCCTCGGAAAATACGCAGGTGCCGCGTGCGGCAATACGGCCGAGCAACGGCGGTTGCTCTGCTGAGTGCCGGATGGGATGCTCCGATCAATGCGATCTTATCAGACGTGCCGTTTGTGCAGTCCGAATCGGTCTGCGTAAAAATCCTCGCGCACGCGGTCGATCACGCCGATCGCGGCTCCTCCCAGCAGCGGTAGCCCCATCAGCGGCCAGGTTGCCCAACGCGGGATGTCGAACAGAAAGAAATCCGAGAGGTAGATTGCAATCATCGGCAAGATCGCCGCGATCACAATGCCAGCAAAAAAAGGTTTCACATCGCGTCCTGTTCTGAAGCCCGGTCCGTCCATGAGCAGTCGTTCTTACCTGCGGCGGCCGGCCC
>CAZZWO010000086.1:2743-11329 GCA_964657885.1 uncultured Acetobacteraceae bacterium
TCATCCAACCAGTGCATCATCCAACCGGATAGGTTCGTTCGTTGGATCGATAGGCTCGCAACGGTGGAAACCGTGCGATTGCAGCCCGTCAGCCATACACCGGCATCTGGTCGCTCCGATGCTCGCCTTCTATGTCGGATGTACCTCCTTTTAGGACAAGGGCAGGATTTCTGTTGAAGCGGACGCTGCACTCTGATCTGTCGCGGCTGCGCACGGTCCGCGCGACAGACGATCGATGTCTTCAGGAGTATCCTGCCTTGTTCGACACGACTGCCCTTCCCGGACACGACACGCTGCAGCGCCAGGATGCTGTCGCAGCGTGGGATAACGAGGGCGGAGCGGGACCGGAAGGTCCGCAAACCATTCACACCAGTTTCGTGATCGTTCCAGCCGATTGAAGTTTGCGGCCGCCACAATCAAGTAGGTCCCGCCGGCGTTCAAGCCCGGCGGAACGCATCGAGTTTGCACTCGCGACGGATCTGCTCACGGCGCGCACGCGCAAATCCGCGGATTACCGGCCAACAACCCGGATCGTGCTTTCGATACAGGCTGCGCTCGCCAAGCGCGGATAACTGGCTGCATGGCGCCTTGGAGAAACAAACATGGCTAGGTTCACCGACAAGATCGCCGTCGTCACCGGAGCGTCCAAGGGTATCGGTGCAGGCATCGCGAAAAGGCTCGCGGCCGAAGGTGCGTCGCTCGTCGTGAATTATGGCTCCGACAAGGACAGTGCACTGCGCGTTGTGGAACAGATCGTGCAGGCCGGCGGCAAGGCGGTTGCAATCGGCGCCAGCGTGGCAGACGAGGGTGATGTAACCCGGCTGTTCGATGAAGTCCGGAAGTTGTATGGGCGCGTCGACGTTCTGGTGAATAATGCGGGGGTTTACGCGCCCGCGCCGATCGGAAACCTGTCGGTGCTGGAGTTCAACCGGCATTTCAACACCAACGTTCTCGGCTTGCTGCTGGCCTCGAAAGCGGCGCTGCCGTTGTTTCCCGCAACCGGCGGCAGCATCGTCAACATCAGCTCCGTCGTCAGCACCTGGGCCCCACCGGACGCCGCGATCTACGTCGGCACGAAAGGTGCTGTCGACTCCATCACCAAATCGCTGGCGAAGGAGTTCGCGCCCCGCAAAATCCGTGTGAACGGCGTGAACCCGGGCTTCGTCATAACCGAAGGAACGCACGCGGCCGGCATGGCCGGTGGAGCATTCGAGGAAACGGTCGTCGCCAGCACGCCATTGGGCCGCGCCGGCCAGCCCGAAGACATCGCGGCATCCGTGGCGTTCCTCGCATCCGGCGACGCGAGCTGGATCACCGGAGAATCGCTGCGCGTCGCCGGCGGCAGCGGAATGTAGTGACCGCCGGACGAAACATTCCAGTCCGCGCTTGCGCTGCAGGCAGATGGCCGCCTTTTCTGCCTGCGTAACGACCGGCCCTGGACTGTGCCAAGCGGCAGATCATCGCTGGCGCCTGTTCTGCCGTGCGGCCAGCAGAAGCGCTACGCAGCCCTCCATATGTGCCAATCGCGCGCGGGCTGGCATCGCAGGCTCACCGTAAAGCGCACGGCTGACGGCACCAGCGAAAGCCATGTCCATGAACCGCATTGCGTCGGCAGCTGGGTCGGTGCAGCGCAGCCATCCTTCCTTCGTCCATGGTAGTTCGCAGACATCTGCTCGACCTTTTCCAACGAGAGGATCGGGCGGTCTACCGCAACACGACGACTGGCTCGCCGGCCTCTATTGACACCTGCGGCCACGCGATCGTAGCAGGGCTGGATTGTGCGGTTCGCCAATGACCGATGCTTCCTCGCTTGTGGAGATGCTGAATGACGTCCCGTTTCATGCATTCCGCTTTGTTGGGATCTCTGGCGGTTCTAGCGGCGCACGGCGCACATGCCGCGCCGGCATTGAACATCCTCTATGACTTCGGTGTCGTTCGGAACGGGAACACACCGCAAGCGGCACCGACGGCCGGGCCGAATGGCGTCTATTACGGAACAACCAACAGTGGCGGCGCCACAGGCAACGGTACTGTTTTCGAACTGATCCCGGACGCCTCGTCTGCCACGGGTTGGAAACAGAGGATCATCTACGCCTTCTCCGGCAAGGACGGGTCGATCCCCGCTTCAGGATTGCTCGTCAGCAAAGACGGCGCGCTTTTCGGGCTGACATCCAGCGGCGGTGCAACCGGAAGCGGCGTCGCTTTCGAGCTCGTTCCGCCTGTTCCGGGCGAAACGGAATGGACCGAGACCGTCCTGCATAGCTTCAACGGCACCAGCGACGGCAGCGCGCCATACGGCACCCTGGCGGCGGGCGCGGACGGTGTCCTGTACGGCTCCACCGCGACGGGCGGCACGGGGCAAGGCGGCGCGGTGTTCAGCCTGACCCCGCCCGCAACCGCAGGCGGTACCTGGACCGAAACCGTGCTCTATAGTTTCACCTTCGGTCCGGACGGGATTTCACCGACCGGCGGCGTATTCTACGACGCAGCAACCGGCACGATCACCGGCATGACGTCGGGTGGCGGGCTGAACAATGAAGGGCAGGTCTATCAACTGAGCCCACCGGCGGTTGCGGGTTCGCCGTGGGCTAAGATCGACCTGTACGATTTCCGCGGGATTTCGGACGGCAACTTTCCGCTCGGCGGCCTGGTTCGTGATGGAAGCGGCGTGTTCTACGGCGTGACCGATGCCGGGGGACTTTCGGGTTGGGGAACGGTCTTCTCGCTCGCTCCACCGCAAGGCAGCCGCAAATATTGGCTCGAGACGGTGCTCTACCACTTCACGGGCCGCCTCGACGGCGGGTCGCCGACTTCCACCCCTTCGCTGGCACCGGATGGCACGCTGTACGGTGTGACGCAGGCGGGCGGCAATCTGGGCGAAGGAACCGCGTTCTCGCTGGTCCCGCCGGCAAAGGGCAGGGACTGGACCGAAACGGCGCTCGCCAGCTTCGACGGCGTGAACGGGGTGAATCCCGGCGGGGTGACGCTCGAAGCGAATGGCGGGCTGATCGGCTCCACCATTTACGGTGGCACGCTCGGCAATGGCGGGACGATCTTCCAACTGACACCGACCCAGTTGTCGGGCGGCACTGTCTGGACACAGACGACGCTCGTGGATTTCCAGATGCCCAGCACCGATGCGGTGTATCCGGACGCATCGCTGCTGTTGGGGAAGGGAGGCGTTCTCTATGGCAGCGCCAACTCCGGAGGCGCCGCCAATGACGGTGCGGTGTACGCGTTGGCACCGCCCGCCGCGGGCGCTGCGGAATGGCAGCGTATCATCCTGCACAGTTTCAACGGCAAGGACGGCAGCGGGCCCACCGGCAAGCTTCTGGCCGGGCCCGGCGGCGTTCTGTACGGAGTGACGACGAGCGGCGGCCCGAACAGTGCCACGCCCTACGGTGTCGTCTACGCGCTGATCCCGCCGGGCGCGGGAAAGACCGCGTGGACCGAACAGGTCCTGCATGCCTTTACCGGTGTAGCGTCCGCCGATGGCGCCTTTCCTGCAGCGGGCCTGATCGCGGATGCCAGCGGTGCGCTCTACGGAACCACGGGCAGCGGTGGCATCGCATCGAGTGACGACAGCTTCGGCAACGGCATCGTCTACAAGCTGACCCCGCCGGTTGCGGGCCGGACTGGCTGGAAAGAAACGATCCTCTACAGCTTCACCGGCCCCGACGGCTCCACCCCGCAAGGCTCGCTGTTGTTCGACGGCGCCGGTGCGCTCTACGGAACGACCTATACAGGGGGGGCGACCGGCGAAGGTTCCGTCTTCAAGCTGATCCCGCCGGTGGCCGGAAGCAATGTGTGGAGCGAAACCCTGCTGCACAGCTTCGATGTATCGGTCGGCAACGACGGCGCAATTCCGGGAACGGAGCAGCTGGTGATGGATGCGGCCGGCAAGCTGTACGGCACGGCGAGCCAGGGCGGCGCCAACTTCGACGGTGTGGTCTTCGAGCTTTCGCCGCCCACCGGATCGGCCACGAGCTGGACCGAGACCATCCTCCATAGTTTCACGGGAGCAGACGGCACCGGTCCGTTCACCGGACTGGCGATCAACGGCAAGGGGGCGCTGTTCGGCGTGACACCGCAGGGCGGCGCCTACCAGTATTACGGAACCATCTTCAAGCTGGTCCCGCCTGCCACGCCGGGCGCTGCCCCGAAGTTCGCCGTGCTCCACAGCTTCAACCCGGCCTATGGCCTGGATGGCGCGTATCCTGCCGGAGCGTTGATCAAGGACGGCAAGGGCAACCTCTACGGCACGGCGCAAGGCGGCGGTTATGGCAATAGCGGCATCGCATTCGAGATAGCGCAGTAACGCCGGCACGAAGCCTTCTTCTCAACCCGAATCGGTTGCGGCCATCCGGCATCTACCAGGGAGCGCGTATATTGTTCGACACATCGAAGGCCGTCCTGCTGTGTGCGACGGCATTGTTCGGCATTGCCAACGCCGCCGCCGCGTCGCCGCTGATCACCACGCCGGTCGATGTCTCGTCCACCGTCTCCATCAGCGGCGAGAGGTCTTCCCTGCTCGATCGTGCGACGGATATGGGCGCACTTGCCGCGGCGGCACCGCTGCCGCACGTGCAACTCGAGCTCAGACGGCCGGCCGCGCTGCAGGGAAAATTCGATGCGCTTGTCCGCGATCAGCAGGACAGCACATCGCCCTCGTATCGCAGGTGGCTGACTGCAGACCAGTTGCGCGCGTACGGTCCGGACCAGTCGGACATCGAAAAGGTCGTTGCATGGCTGCAGGCGAGCGGCCTGAAGGTGAACAGCATCTCGCCCAGCGGCATGTCGATCGATTTCGGTGGATCCGCATCGGCGGTTGCCAACGCCTTCCACACTTCGCTGCATTGGGTCAGGGTGGCCGATGGTGAAGCGCATATTGCGAACATCACCGATCCGGCTATCCCGGCTGCCTTGGCACAGATCGTGCGCGGTGCAACACTTTCCGACTTCTTTCCCCGGCCGACGATGATCAGGGCGTTGAAGCAGGACCACATCGCAGCGAAGACCAGGACCGGCGTTTCGCCCGACTTCAATGTCGAGGGCTACCAGGCAGTCGGACCGGCGGATTTCAACACGATCTACAACGTGACTTCCCTGCACAGGGGCAAGGCTGCCGCTGGCAGGTTGACCGGCGCGGGCGTCATCGTCGCCGTACTCGAGCAGACCGATATTCTCGCCGCGGACTGGCAGACTTTCCGCACCGCCTTCGGGCTGAGCGGGTTCGCAGGCAAGCTGGTCATGCAGAATCCGCATTGTTCCGACCCGGGCATGACCCCCGACGAGGGCGAAGCAGCGCTCGATGCGGAGTGGATCGGCGTGGCGGCACCCGCTGCGCGCGTCGTGGAAGCGTCCTGCGCCAGCACGAGCCTGACCTTCGGTGTCGAGACCGCATTGCGTGGCCTGGTCGAATACAGCTCGGCCCCCACGGTTCTTTCGATCAGCTACGGTGGACCCGAGCAGCAGCAGAGCGTGTCCTTTCTCGCCGGATGGACGAACTTGCTCGAGGAGGCGGCCAGCGAGGGCAAGTCCGTCTTCATCTCGACCGGGGACAGCGGCAGCTCGTACGACCGCAACGTCATCGCGACGGACGGTGTCGCCGTCAACGGACTCTCCGCCAGCGCCTTCAACACGGCCGTCGGTGGCACCGATTTCCTCGACAGCTTCCGGGGAACGAATTCGCTTTATTGGAAGCCGGCGAATGGAAGCTCTCTCGGCTCGGCGCGCTCCTACATCCCGGAGACACCGTGGGACAATTCCTGCGCGGGAGAGCTGATCACCCAGTACGGCCAGTATGCCAACGCCATTGCGAGCTGCAACGACCCGGCCAGTCCCTACCGGTTCCAGAACGGCGTCGGTGCGACCGGCGGCGAGAGCACGCTGTACGCAAAGCCCGCTTTCCAGAAGGGCGGCCTGCCCGGCATGCCGGCTGACGGCATGCGTGACCAGCCGGACGTCTCGCTGTTCGCGGCCAACGGCTTCTGGGGACATTTCCTGGTGTTCTGCATGTCCGATCCGAACGAGATGGGCACCACCTGCGATTACACCGACGTGAACGATGTTTTCGGCAATGCTGCGGGTGGAACATCCTTCGCGGCGCCGGCGTTCGCGGGCATCGCAGCATTGCTCGTCGAGAAGAACGGCCCGGTCGGCAACACCGCGCCCCGCCTCTATGCGCTGGCAAAAACGCAGCTCGGCAATGCGGCGTTGTCGAACACATGCATTTCGGGCCGGGTCCACGGCGCCTCCAACGCGTGCGTCTTCTACTCCGTCACCCAGGGCGACATTGCGGAGCCTTGCTACGCCAACAGCGGCGATTGCTACTCGACGTCGAAAGCAACGCTGGGCATCGGCGTGTTGCGCGGCAAGGATTACCCGAACCGGGATGCCTACCCAGCCACCAAAGGGTATAGCCTGGCAACCGGCCTCGGCTCGGTGAACGTCGAGAACCTTCTCACCGCGTATTAGGATGCTCCCCGACGCCGCGCCGGAAACTCAGCCATGCCAGTCGAACATGGCAAAGCTCATTTCGATCCGGATTTGATGGCTGCCGGGTCCGACAAGTGTTTTGCGAAGTAGTGTGCGGCGGTATCGAAGAACGTCAGCCAGGATTGCGCGCGCAGCATGACGTGGCCCTCGTCGGGGATGATGAGCTGATCGAACGGCAGATTGCGTTTGCGCAGGGCTTCGACAAGTTCGATGGACTGGCTGAACGAGACTTCCCGGTCGTCGTCGTTATGCGCGATGAGGACGGGGGCGCGCCATGTGTCCATCGTTGCAACGGCGGACGAATCGTAGGCGAGCTGGGCCGCCTTGCCCGAGAAGTGGGACGACTCCGAACGCCAGTCGTGGACGCCGGCGTAATCGACGCCCGCGGCGAACAGGTCCGGCGCGCGGGCCAGGCCGAGAGCGGTCATCAGCCCGCCGTAACTGCCGCCCCAGATGCCGACACGTGCCGGGTCCACGTCGGGGCGGGCGCGGAGCCAGTGGCCGGCGCCGACGATGTCGTTCAGTTCGCTGGCACCGGCCGCGCCGAAATTCGTCGCTTCGCGGAAATCCAGTCCGTAGCCGATGCCGCCGCGATAGTTCACCGACAGCACGACGTACCCCTGGTTTGCGAGGTACTGGTTGAAGCCATACATCCAGCTGTAGGCATCCATCGTGTGCCAGGCTGGGAACATCTGGCGGTATGGTCCGCCGTGGAAGAACAGCAGAGCCGGGCGGCGCCGGTCGCTCGCACGCGACGGCAGGAAGAGCTGGCCGTGCACGGTCAGACCGTCTGCGGCGGGGAACGTCACGGTTTGCGGCTGCACCAGGCTGGATGCGGGGAAGTCTGCGGGAACGGCGCCGGGCGCGATGTCGGCGAGTTCGCCGGTGCCGCCGACCTGCACCGGACGGACGGGGGTGCGGGCGTCGCTGTGCAGGGCAAGCAGCACGTTGTCGCTGGTCAGGACCGGGTAGTCCTCGATACCGTCGCCCCGGGTCAGCTGGGCCGGCGCGCCGCCCGCGACCTGCACCTGCCAGATGTGCCAGCGATCGATGTCGCCGCTATTGGCGGAATAGACGATGCGCGTGCGGTCCGCGCTCAGCGCCGTGTTGAAGACTTCGAACGGGCCGCCGGTGGTGAGTTCCGTGGGCTCTCCGCCCGCGGCCGCAACCGCGTAGAGATGAACCCAGCCGGTGCGTTCCCACGGGAACACGATCCGGTCGCCCGCAGCCCACATCAGCGCGCGGTCGCCCAGCGTGCCGTGGAACAGGCTGCCGGCGCCCGGCGATGCGGTCCAGACTGCACGGCCGGTGCCGGTGCGTGCGTCGCAGACCCAGATGGACCAGGGCTGGCCGGCGCGGTGCGGCGTGAAATCGACCTCGCCCTCACCCGCCGGAATGCGCACGAAGGCGATCCTGCTCCCGTCCGGCGACCACTCCGGGGACATGTCGGAATCGAAGCCGGGGGCCATCCAGGTGATCCGGTCGCGGGCGAGGTCGAGCACGCCGACGATGCCGCGGCCGGCTCGCGTGCTGACGAAGGCGAGCTTCGTGCCGTCCGGCGACCAGGCCAGCATGGCGTCATCTCCGCGGTCATGCACGCGCTGCGAGGCCGCGCCGCCATGCACGGGCGCCGTCCAGATCTGGCCGCCGGACAGAAAGGCGACGGTGTCGTTCCTGGGCGAGACGGCGGCGGCGTGGCCGGCGCCCAGCTGCCGCTCCTGTCCGGTCTGCACGTCGAGCAACCAGACTGCCTGCTCGGAGGGGCCGGAGGGCAGGCTGAGCGGGTTGACGCCGGGGCCGCCTTCGAAGCTGCCGCCCCTTGTGTAGACGATGGTGCGGCCGGACGGCGACCAGGCGAGCTCGCCGGCGTCGATCCCGTCGTCGCCGCGCGCGCCGGTCAACGGGCGGGCGTTCACGTGGCCATCCGCCGTTTTCCCGGTGACCCAGACGTTGCGCGCACCCCGGTCGTTGAAGATCCAGGCCGCGCGGCCGCCGGATGGTGCGGCGGCAAGGCTGCCCGGGAACGGGGCGCCGAGGACCTGTGCCAGGGTGAAGTCCGTTTTTGGCGCGCCCGTTTCTGGCACGTCT
>CAZZWO010000087.1:0-11328 GCA_964657885.1 uncultured Acetobacteraceae bacterium
CGGCGTCATCTTGCTCAGCCAGATATTCAGCTTCGACACCAGCGTCGACGGCCCCGAGACGAACCCCGGCATCGACATCGCCTATCCGCTGGCGCTGCCCACCTACGCGGCCACAGCGTTCTACCATCACAAGCTGGACGGCAAGCCGCAGAGCCTCCCGGCGCTGATGGGCGAAGTCGAGCATTTCGCGATGAACGACTACACGCTCGCGCTGGCGGCCGGCGCGACGCTCGATGCAGGGCGCCGTGAAGCGATCGCCAACAAATTGCACGACTATACCGGGTTGCCTGTCGCATACATCAAGAAGGCAAACCTGCGGATCAGCGGCGGCGAGTTCGAGAAGAACCTGCAGGACGATACCGACACCACCACAGGCCGTCTCGACACGCGCTTTTCCGGCCCGACGATGGACCCGTTGAGCAAGGAGGCCGACTACGATCCGCAATCGGCCTCGATCAGCTCGGCTTACGTGTCGACGTTCAACGACTATGTGCGGCGCGCGCTGCATTACGGAGAGGGTGTCGCCTATAAGCCGGAGATCGACGTTTTCCGCTGGTGGGACATGCAGCATCAGCCGCCCGGGCAGGAGCAGAAACTGCCGCAATCGGCCAACGTGATGCCGGACATTGCAGCCGCGCTCAAGATGAACCCGAACCTCAAGATACAGCTCAACGCCGGCTACTACGATCTGGCGACACCGTTCTACGAGGGCATCTACGAGATGCAGCACCTGCAGATACCACCCAAGCTGCAGGCCAACATCGAGTTCAAGCAGTATGAATCGGGCCACATGGTGTACGCGCACCAGGCGTCGCTGCAGCAACTGCACGACAACGTCGCCGGCTTCATTTCGCGCACGCACGGGAAGTAGAACTCCCGGACTCACCGGCAAAGCTTCGGTCACGTCGGTCCAGGGCTGCAACCTGGATCGCCGTGCCCGGCGCGAACCGGCTTTCAAGTCGAGAACCGGCGCTTCCGCGAACGTTTTCGTATCGGAAGTGCACAACCATACGCGGGCCATGAGAGCGGGAGATAGAGCGTGAAGCTGGCGACTTTCAAACACGGCGGGGCGGCGGCGCCCGGGCTCGTTCACAACGACTCCGTTTTGCCGCTCGCCAGCCTCGTCCCGAACGCCCCGCCGGACATGCTCGGGGTCATCGAACGCTGGGCCGAACTGGGCCCGGCCATCGCGTCGGCCATCTCGAGCGGCGGAACCGCGCATGCGCTGCCGCTCACCTCCGTGGAATTGCAGGCGCCGATCCCGCGCCCCGGCAAGGTGATGGCGATCGGGCTCAACTATGCCGACCACGTGCGCGAGACCGGGCGCGAGATGCCGGAACATCAGGTGTGGTTCGGCAAACTTCCCGGCACCGTCAACGGCCCGTTCGCCGGCGTGCAGATCCCGCGCTCGTCGAGCAAGGTGGATTACGAGGTGGAACTGGTGGCGGTGATCGGAACGCGCGGCCGCCACATCACGCGTGAGGATGCACGTGCGCATGTGTTCGGCTACTGCGTCGGCAACGACGTCACCGCGCGCGACTGGCAGCGCCGCACACCGCAATGGTTGCTCGGCAAAAGCTTCGACACGCACGCGCCGATGGGTCCGTGGATCACCACGGCCGACGAGATCGGCGATCCGCACCGGCTCGGCATCCGCAGCTTCGTCAATGGCGAGAAGCGGCAGGACTCCAACACGCGGGAGCTGATCTTCCCGCTGTGGGACATGATCGCGCATCTGTCGCAGGCGATGACGCTGAACCCCGGCGACATGATCTTCACCGGCACGCCGGACGGTGTCGGTTTTGCGATGGACCCGCCGAACCTGCTCAAGGCCGGTGATCGCGTCCGCTGCGAGATCGACGAACTCGGCGCAATCGAGAACGAGATGGTTCCCGAGCCTTGAAGGGTGCTACGGGTGCGCGGTCCCAGGAGGGCCAACGAAATGGCCACCGACGTCGAACGGCTGCGCGCCAACGTTAAGCTCAGCGAGGGCCATGTCGCCAAGCAGGACGCCATCATCGAGCGGCTCGACCGACAAGGTCACCGCGCAATGGGGGCGGAGGCAAGGGCGGTCCTGGCGACCATGCACGGGCATCTCGCGCTCGAGCGGCAGATGCTCGTCCGGCTCGAGGCGAAGGCCGAGGCATCGGTAACGGCGGCGAGCGTGCGCCAGGCTATCGCGCCGGCTTGTCCTGCGCGGCCTTCCGGCGCCCGGAGAAGTTGGTGATCACCTCGTGCACGCCGCCGGCGGCCTCATCGGTCACCACATCGGCAACATCGCCCCAGTAGCGGTCGAGCGTGCCCTTCGGGATGTCGTGGCCCTGTGCCACGTCGCCCGCCACGTGGCCCGCCGGATCGGTGACGATCCAATGGATCTCCACCTGCTGCTGTCCGCCAGGCTCGTCGGTCACCTGCACGGTGCCGCGTAACGTGAAATCGCCCGACACGGCGGCGGGCACCAGCAGGTCGCCGGTCTGCGGCAGCTTCCGGCGCATGTCGCGTGCCAGCGCCGTGTTGCCGTCGCCCGGCGCGCCGGTCACGCCGCTGAAATAGATCCGCGCCGGACGGTTGTACAGGCTGTTCGGGTCGCTCTGCTTCAGCGTCGCATCGACCGCCCGCAGCAGGGCCAGCACCTGCGGCGCCGCTTCCGCCGCGGACCGCTGCAGCGCGTCGGGCGCGCCCATCGCCCAGGTGGCGGCTGCAACCGGCGCGCCGGCCACGTCGCCACGGTCGGCGCCCTTCGGGTCCAGCAGGGTGTAGCGCGGCGTCACCTGCACGCCCTGCAGGTTGGCGGACAGCCGCAGCACCCAGTCGCCCGCCCGCGGATAGGTGCTGAACGCCGGCACCTCCTGCGCCACCAGGGCGTCGGCGGTCGCGTGCGCCCACGCGCCGGCATCATGTTCGGGCAACAGCCCGTCCGCCGGCGGCGGCACTACCAGCCGTGGCGGCGGCGGGCGGCTGAGCGCCATCGCCGTGGCTCCGGGCCGGCCGGCGAATGGCCGCGGCAGGTCGCCGCACCCCGCCAGCGACAGGCAGCACGCCACTCCGAGCAGCATCGATCGAGGCCGGATGCTCATGCCGCAGGAACCGCGATGACGGAGATCTGATGGCCGATCGGGCCGCCGCCGGCCAGCGTGCGCCTCCGGTGGCTGAAGAACCGCGCTTCGTCGGCACAGGTGTCCACGCTCAGCGCCGCCGCACTCACGCCTGCCGCGTGCAGCCGCGCCACGCAGTAGCCGGCCAGGTCGAACTGCCAATGGCCGGGGCGCACGCCCGCGGTGAAAAAGCGCTCCGCGCCGCCGATGCCCGGGACGACCGCCTGGCGAAGGTCATCGCCGACCTCATAGCTCGCCGCCGCGATGCACGGACCGACCGCCGCGGCGATGCCCCCGCGGCGGGCACCAAGCTTCTCCATCGCGGAAATCGTCGCCTCCAGCACGCCGGCGCGGGCGCCGCGCCAACCGGCATGGGCGGCGCCTGCCACCCCATGCTCCCCATCCCACAGCAGCACCGGTGCACAATCGGCGGTGATCACCCCCAGCGCCACGCCCGGCGACGCACTGACCATCGCGTCGGCTTTGGGTCCGGCGCCGGCCGCCCAGGGCTGGTCCACCACCGCCACCTCGCACCCATGCACCTGGTGCGTTCCGGCCAGCCGCGTGACCGGAACACCCATCGCGCCGGCTACCGATGCGCGGTTGCGGGCAACCACCGCCGGATCGTCGCCGCCGGACAGGCTGCAGTTGAGGCTGGCATACGGCCCCGACGACACGCCCCCGCGGCGGGTGAAGAAGCCGTGCACGGCGCCCAGGCCCGGAGCGGTCAGGTATTCGGGGTCCATCAGGCAAATCCGGGTGGTTGTGGCAGGGCAGGGTGGGTCAGGCACAGAGCCTTGAACAGATGACCCATGCGCGACGGCGCCGCCAGCCGGGATGCCGCCTCGCCCAGTGCCGCGGCACGATGCGGGTTGGCCGCCGCCAGTTGCGCGGTGCGGGACTGCAAACCGAGCGCGCCGAGGAACTCCCCTTGCGGCACCGGTCCCCAGGCGCCGGCCCCATGCGCTTCGGCCGTGCGGCGCAGTGCCGCGAAATCGACATGCGCGGTCAGGTCCGCATGGCCCGGATCGGCGAGCGGGTCGGCCGGCCGGCCATCGCGAAGGGCCTGCAGACTGTCGCCGGGCAGTGTCCGCGCCGTCCCGTAATCCAGGATCAGCGCCGCGCCTCCGTCCGCCACCAGGCGATGCGCCAGCCGGCCGGTCCACGCCAAGGCCGGTTCGTTGACCTCGACCACGTCGCCCGCCGCAGGGAAGTGCAGGCCCGCAGCGGCCGTTACGGGCGGGTCCGCAGCCGGCAGTTCGAGGAAGTTGCCGCCGGTCACCCATCGCTCCATCCAGCCTTCCGGCCGCCGCACGAACTGGCGGATCGGCAGGGCATCGAGGAACTCGTTGGCGAACAGGATCATCGGGCCGCCGGCGACCTCGTCCAGCGTGTCGTGCCAGGTGGCCGGCTTCACGCGCCTGGCCTGCTCCTCGCGCAACCGCCGCGACGTTTCGACGAAGCGAACACGGGCGGCGGCGTGGAAACGCGGCGCCACGCGGGCAACCGCCCGCAGCGCATCCTGCATCAGCGTGCCGCGCCCCGGCCCCGTCTCAACCAGGTGCACCGGGTCCGGTGACCCCATCGACTCCCACACGATCGCCGCCCAGGCGCCGAGCAGCTCCCCGAACATCTGGGCGATTTCCGGCGCCGTCGTGAAATCGGCGAACGGGTCCTTCGTCGCGTAATAGGCTGCGTTCGCCCGCGCCATGAACACGTCCAGCCGTTCAGACAATGCCGGCCTTCGGGATGACGGCGCCCGGATCGCGGGCCGGCTGCCTGCTCCGGGCAAAGACGATCAGGCCGATGCCCGCCAGGATCATCGGGAATGACAGCAGCTGTCCCATCGTGGCGCCCTGCCACAGGTAGCCGAGGAAGCCGTCCGGCTCGCGGAAGAACTCGCCCACGATACGCGCGATGCCATAGCCGATCAGGAAGATTCCGGTCAGCGTGCCGAAGCGGGCGCGCACCGACTCGCGCCGGGCGAACAGCCAGACCAGCAGGAACAGCAGCAAGCCTTCCATCAGCGCCTGGTAGAGCTGGCTCGGATGGCGCGGTATGCCATCGCCGGTGCGCGGGAAGACCATGCGCCACGGCAGCCAGTCCGGCGCCGGCCGCCCCCAAAGCTCGCCGTTGATGAAGTTGGCGATGCGCCCCAGGCCGAGCCCGATCGGCGTCACCATCGCCATGCGGTCGGCAAACCCCAGGATCGGGATGCGGTTGTGCCGGCAGAACAGGATGATCGCGGTCACCACCCCCAGCATGCCGCCATGGAAGCTCATGCCGCCGGTCCACACCGCCGGTATCTGCAGCGGGTGTGTCAGGTAGAAGCCCGGTTGGTAGAACAGGCAGTAGCCGATACGCCCGCCCAGCACGACGCCGAGCGTCGCCCAGGTCAGAAAATCGTCGGTCTGCGCCAGGCTTGCGACCGCAGGCGGCCAGCGGGTGATCCGCCGCATCACCTGCCAGCCGGTCACCAGCCCGGTGATGTAGGCGAGCGCGTACCAGCGGATCGACAGCGGCCCGAGATGCAGCAGCACCGGGTCGAATTGCGGAAATTGCAAAGGCGCGCTCATCGGTGTCGGTCCGCCTTCGGGTCAGCTAGCGATAGGGATTCGGTTTGCGCAGGTAATCGCGCACGTAGCGGCCGATCCCTTCCTGCAGCGGCGTGAACGGCGCGGCATAGCCTGCGGCCCGCAAGCGGTCGATGCGTGCGCAGGTGAACGATTGGTATTGCGGCTGCAGCGCGGCCGGCATGTCCACGAAGTCGATCGCCGGGGCCATGCCCGCCGCCTCAGCCACCGCATGCGCCATTTCGAGGTAGGTGCGGGCTTCGCCGGAGCCGACGTTGAACAACCCGTTCACCTGCGGGTTGTCGAGCAGCCACAGCATCACGGCCGCGCAATCGCCCACCCAGATGAAGTCGCGGGCCTGGGCGCCGTCGGCTACCGCGGGATCGTGGGAGCGGAACAGGTGCATGGCGCCACCCGCCGCCAGCTCGTCGAATTTCACCTTCACCACCGAGACCATGCTGGCCTTGTGGTACTCGTTTGGGCCGTAAACGTTGAAGAACTTCAGCCCGGCCCATTGCGGCGGCGGCCTGGCGCCGCGCCGCAACTGCTCCATCACGCGCCGGTCGAACACGTGCTTGGACCAGCCGTACAGGTTCAGCGGCTCCAGCCGGTCCAGCCCGGCCGGATCGTCGTCGAACCCGGCTTCGCCCGAGCCATAGGTGGCCGCGGACGACGCGTAGATGAACCGCACGCCGTTTTGCGCGCACCAGTTCCACAGCTTCTGGCTCAGCTCGACATTGGTGCGCCAGACATGGTCGCCGTCGGTGGCGAGCGTGCCGCTGATGGCGCCCATGTGAAAAATCGTATCGACCGGTGGCCGGGCCGCCAGGAACTCGTCCAGCTCCGACGGATGCACGATCTGCGAGGGCGGGTGGCGGGCGATGTTGCGCCACTTGCCGTTGCCGCCCAGCCGGTCCGTCACCACGGTTTCGATGCCGCGCGCGGCGAGTTCCCCCTGCAGGTAGGAGCCGATGAAGCCGGCGCCGCCGGTGACCAGGATCATGCGCGGCCTTATACGTGGTGCAAGGCAGCCGAACAGCCCCCGGGCCCCCTCCCGCATCGCCGCCCGCAAGACCAGATGTCTGTCACCGTCCCGGCCAGACCCGGCCGGCACATCTTGCCAAGGAACCACCCCGATGACCGAACGCCCGCGCTTCTTCGACGACCTGGCCGGTGTCGCCGGTGGCGCCATCTCGGCGCTCGCCGGGCTGCGCGAGGAGACCGAGGCCGCCATCCGCGCCCGCGTGGACGAGACCATCCGCCGCCTGGAGCTGGTGCGCCGCGAGGAGCTGGATGCGGTGAGCGAACTGGCGGCACGCGCCCGCATGGGCCAGGAGGCTGCCGAGGCACGCCTCGCCGCGATCGAGGCGCGTCTGGCAGCGCTGGAGCCGGTCGCCTCGCCGCCGGGGGCGCCTGCTGCACCGCACACCTGAAAGTTGCAAGCCGAGCCGTGGAGGTTGCAAGCTAGGCGGCTGCGCGGCTTCGCCTGTTGCGGGCGCTTGAAGATGGCGCCCGACCGATGGTGACTGGCCGTGCCGCACCCGTGCGAGGGAGAACAACACCATGACCGTCGCCGCCATTCTGAGCCAGAAGGGCCATGAGATCGCTTCCGTGTCCCCGGCCACCAAGATCATGCAGGTTACCGCAACGCTGGCCGAGTGGAAGATCGGCGCCGTGCTGGTCCGCGATGCCGCCAGCCAGCTGCTCGGCATCGTGAGCGAGCGCGACATCGTCCGCTGCCTGGCCCGCGATGGCGCCGCCACCCTTGAGATGACTGCCGCCCAGCTGATGACCCGCCTGCTGCACACCGTCACCCCGGCCACCAGCACCAGCGAGGCGCTGCACCTGATGACCGCCAGCCGCGTGCGGCACCTGCCGGTGCTCGAGGGCAGCGAGCTCGTCGGCATGATCAGCATCGGCGACGTGGTCAAAGCCCAGCTCGACGCCCAAGCCCAGGAAGTGGACAGCCTGAAAGCCTACGTCTCCGGCTCGGTCTGACACCCTTTACGACTACGGGTGCTTGCGGGTGGGCTGGTCTACCTAACGCTCGGTTGCGGGTGACTGCTGTCTTTTGGTCCTCTGGCCCTGGTCGGCAGGTGGCGGATTGCCTCGCCGCTCTCGCGGGCGGCGACTGCCAGATCGAACTGTGCCTGCAGATTCAACCAGAATTGCGGGTCCGTGCCGAACCAGTGGCCGAACCGGAGCGCGGTGTCGCCCGTGACTGCGCGCTTGCCGGCGATGATCTGACTGATGCGGTTGGCCGGGACGTCAATCTGACGCGCGAACTCGGTTAGCGTGATGCCCAGCTCACCCAGTTCGTCCTTCAGGATTTCGCCAGGATGCACGATGCGTTTGAACATGGGTCGGTCTCCCTCTCTCAGTGATAGTCGACGATCTCGACGTTGCATGGCCCCGGCTGACCATCGGGCCACTCGAAGCAGACGCGCCATTGCTGGTTGATCCGGATTGAGAAATACCCAGCCCTGTCGCCCCGTAGCGCCTCAAGGCGGTTGCTGGGCAGCGTGCGTAGTGTGTCAAGTGAGGGCGCGGCATTCAGGATCGCAAGCCGCCGCCCAGCTTGGTTCTCGAATGCCTGAAACGCCCGCACGAACTCCCCTTGCGCAAACTGCTCGGTCCTCTTGTCCCTGTAGCTCAGAATCATTGCTGTCGAGGTAAGGCATTTGATGCGTGACGTCAAACGTCATAGGCGCTGTTGTTCTCATGGCGACTTCTGGTAGATCGCGGTTCCAACACGTCGCCGCTTCGTTTTGAACCCAAGGCGCGCGTCGAGGTGCTTGTCATCCAGGCGCCTGCCCGCGATGAACCACTCTGAAACTCCAACAGACCTCTCAAACCGAGATCTGCTGATATTCCCGGCAGTTGCAGGCATTACGTCGAATGACGCAGGCTCGCCTGGCCAATGGAAGGGGTCTGGTCATGACGAACGGGGTGCTCAAGGAACGGCTGCTGCGGAAACCGGGCTGGATCGGCGACTTCCAGGCGTTCATCATGCGCGGCAACGTCGTGGACCTCGCCGTGGGTATCATCATCGGAGCCGCGTTCACCGGCATCGTCCAGAGCCTTGTCAAGGACGTGTTCAACCCGGTCATCGGCCTGCTGACCGGCGGCGTCGACTTCTCCGACCGCTTCGTCACCATCCGTGGACCGGCCACCAGCAGCCTGGCCGCGGCCAAAGCGGCCGGCGCGGTCACCATCAACTACGGCCTGTTCATCAACGCCGTCATCCAGTTCCTGATCGTCGCCTTCGTGGTGTTCTGGCTGGTGCGCACCCTGCAGCGCTTCATGCGCCAGCAGGAGGCGTCACCCACCGTGCCGCCTGCCTCCGAAATCCTGCTGGCCGAAATCCGCGACCTGCTGAAGGCCCGCGCGGTCTAGCTCAATCGGAGCACCCGGCGTCACGCAGCACCGAGGCGACGGCGTCGGGGGGAACTTCGCGTGAGGTGAAGGCGTCGCCGATGCCGCGGGCCAGCACGAACGCCAGCCGGCCATCCCGCATCTTCTTGTCGCGCTGCATGTGGGCGATCAGCGTCGCCGCGGAGAAGCGCCGGCCGAGCGATCCCAGCGCATAGGGCATCCCCGCCGCGCGCAGATGTGCTTCGACCCGATCCGCATCGGCGCGCCGGCAGACATCGAGCTTGACCGACAACCGGAACGCCAGCACCAGGCCCAGACTCACCGCCTCGCCATGCAGCAGCTCGCCCGTGTAGCCGTACTCCGCCTCGAGCGCATGGCCGAACGTGTGCCCCAGGTTGAGCAGCGCGCGGCCATTCTCCGGCCGCTCCTCCCGCTCGTCATCGCCGACCACCGCCGCCTTGAACGCACAGGCCTGCGCCACCGCATCCGCCTGCAATGCGGCGTCGCCCGCCAGCAGCGCCGCCCCGTTCGCCTCGCACCACGCGAACAGGCCCGCATCGCCGATCAGCCCCGCTTTCACCACCTCCGCGTAGCCGGCCCGCAACTCGCGTGGTGGCAGGCTCGCTAGCACGCCGGTGTCGGCCAGCACCATCCGCGGCTGGTGGAACGCCCCGAGCAGGTTCTTGCCGTATGCCGTGTTGATCCCGGTCTTGCCGCCGACGCTGGAATCCACCTGCGCCAGCAAGGTGGTCGGCACCTGCACGAACGGCAGGCCGCGGAGCACGGTGGCCGCGGCGAAACCGGCGAGGTCGCCGACCACGCCGCCGCCGAGGGCGACGATTGTGGTCCGCCGCTCCACCCCCGCTTCGAGCAGCGCATCGGTCAGGCGGCCGAAGCCCGCGAGCGATTTCGAGGCCTCGCCGGGCCGGACGCTCACGCAGCGCACCTCGAACCCCGCCTCGGAAAGCCCCGCCGTCAGCGCGGGCTGGTGCAGCGCCGCGACCGTCTCGTCGGCCACCACGACGATGCGTTTCTGCGGCAGCACCGGCGCCAGCAAGGCACCCGCGCGCGCCAGCAGCCCGGTGCCGACCAGCACATCGTAGGCGCTGCCGGCCAGGCTGACCGGCACCCGGCGCGGCGGCACGAACTCCTGCAGGGCGGCAATCACACGCTGTGTCGTCATCTCGGGACTGTCCTCGCCGCATTGCACGATCAGGTCGGCCTCCGCGTACACCGGATGCCGTTGCGCCATCAGGTTGGCCAGAACGCGCTCCGGATCGCCCATCATCAGCAACGGCCGGTGCGAGCGGCCGGCGGTCCGGCGAACCAGCGTCGCCAGCGAGCAGCGCAGCCAGATGCTGGTGGCACCCTCGCGGATCGCCGCGCGCGTCTCGGGATCCATGAACGCGCCGCCGCCGGTGGCCAGCACCACCGGCGGTCCGCTCAGCAGGCGGCGGATCACCCGGCGCTCGCCCTCGCGGAACGCCGGCTCGCCGAAGCGGGCGAACAGCTCGGCAACGCTGCACCCTGCCGCCTGCTCGATCTCGGTATCGGCATCGCGGAACGGCAGGCCCGTGCGCAAGGCCAGGCGGCGCCCGATCGAGGTCTTGCCGGCGCCCATCAGCCCGACCAGCACCAGGCTACGCCCCGCCACATGCGCCGGCAGCAATCCGCCGCCGGGCGAGGCCGGGGGCCGTGCGGTCTCACCCGGCGGCGCATCGGGCGCGATGGTGTTGCGTGTCATTGGCGCGAAGGCTAGCACACAGGCTTGGGGTCGGCACACGGGCCCGGCATCTGTACGGGAGCGCGAGCGCGCAGGATGAGCCGTTTCTTCATCATCATCTTCGCCCTGTTCCTGGCTCTCGTGCTGGCAGGATTCCTGGTCATCGGCGCCTTCCCGCCGCACGCCAAACGCGCGCCCGTCGAGCATGTCCTGCCCAACGACAAGTTCCACTGATCGTATGATCGCTTCGCGATGAGTCGCCGGCTTGAATGCCTCTTCCACTAGCCGCGTGTCGCACGCCCGCGCGGCGAATGGCGTCTGAGGCGGCATGTCCGAAGACCGGCATGTCGAGGCGTTCCTGGAAATGCTGGTGGCCGAGCGCGGCGCCGCCCGTAACACCCTGCTCGCCTATCGCCGCGACCTCGCGGACTTCTCGGCCTTCGCCGTATCGCGCGGATGCACGGTGGCCGGCAACGGCCGCGAGACCCTGACCGCCTACATGCAGGGCCTGGCCGCCGCGGGCCTCTCGGCAAGGTCGGCGGCAAGGCGGCTGTCCTGTCTG
>CAZZWO010000088.1:0-11108 GCA_964657885.1 uncultured Acetobacteraceae bacterium
AGCAGAGCCGGGGCAGCGGCGGGCGGATGCGAAGCGCAGAGCTTTGCGGCCAACCGGCCATCCGGCTCGTCGGCCAACGCCTCGCCGTAACGCTTTTCCAGCGTGTCCTGGTCGGGCCAGGAGGGATTGGCCGCGATGAACCCGGCGATCTCGGCGGCTCCGGCCTGGCCCGGGTTCAGCAAGCGGATGAAATCGACCAGCTTGCCGCCTACCGGGTCGGGGTTCGCGTCGGCCAGCGATTTCGCGAGCGGCCAGGCCTGGGCCCGCAATGCCAGCAGGATGGGGGTGGGCGGCGTCACGCCTCCGCCCGGCCCGGCCAGACCGGTAGCCGGCACAGCCAGCCAGCCCAGCAGGACGGCGAGAGTAGGGAGTAGGCTGGCGAGGCGGCGCATCATGGCAGCCTATACCATGGACCGCCATTCGCGCAGGAGCGGGCGTCCCTTATCGTGGCTCGATGAAGGTCGAGTCGCGCCTGCTTTGGCTGATGGGGGCGTTCGGCTTCCTGAGCGGCCTGCCGTTGTCGCTGACAGCCTTTACGCTGCAACTCTGGTTCACGACCTACGGCATATCGGTCCACGCGATCGGGCTGACGTCCTGGATCGGGCTGTCCTACACGCTGAAGTTCCTGTGGTCCGGCTTCTTCGACCGGCAGCCGCCGCGCGCGCTGCGTCCCCTGGGCCGGCGGCGCGGCTGGCTGTTATGCGTGCAGCCGCTGCTCGCCTGCGCGTGTGGGGGGATGGCGCTGAGCGATCCCGGGCACAATGCGTTGGCGACGGTTCTAGCGGCGTTGCTGCTGGCGTTCTTCTCGGCCAGCCAGGACATACTGATCGACGCCTGGCGGATCGAGACCTTCCCTGAAAAGCTCCAGGGCGCAGCGCTGGCCAGCTACATCTGGGGCTATCGCGGCGCCGTGCTGACCTCCACCTCCGGCGCGCTGTGGCTGTCCGGTGCCTATGGCTGGCGGGCCGCCCTGCTGGCGATGACGGCGCTTCTGGCAATCGGCCCGGTGATCACCCTGCTGGCGCCGGGACCGGCGAACGAGGCCGTTCCGCCTGTCACGACGGGCTGGCAGGCGGCGTTGGAAACGGCGTTTCTGGCGCCGTTGCGCGACTTCCTTGAGCGCCGGGGCGCCATGTCGGTTCTCGCCTTCGTCCTGCTGTTCAGGCTTGGCAAGGTGTTCGCGGACGGCAGCGCGGCCTCGTTCTACCGTTATGGTCTCGGCTTCTCTCAGGCGGCGATCGGCAATGCGAACCTCTATGGCTGGGCCGGCACGCTGGCGGGCGCGGCGGCCGGCGGCTGGCTCGTGCTGCGGCTCGGCACCTTGCCGGCCCTTTTGCTGTCCGGACTGGTGCAGGCGCTGTCGCTGGGCCTCTACCTTGCCCTGCTCGTCACCGGACCCAGCGAATCGATGCTCACCGTCAAGCTGGTCGGCGAGAACTTCGCGGGTGCGGCGGCCGACATGGCGTTCCTGACTTATGTCTCGGCGCTGTGCTCCGCCGAGTACACGGCCACTCAGTATGCGATGCTGTCGTCGCTCGCCGCGGTGGCGTTCCATACGTTCGGAGGCTTGTCCGGGTATGCCGCGGAAGCGCTCGGCTTTCGCTTGTTCTACATGCTCTCGGTGCTCGCCAGCCTGCCGGCCTTGGCGCTACTGTTGCAGATGCGCCGCACCCACCGCCTGGCGCATTCCTGAGCCGGCAAGACCCCGGAACCGAAGTCGGCAGCAAACAACGCGCCTCGGGTGAACCCGGTTTTACCCGGTTTTCCGCGGGCTTCGACTCGATCGCGCCTTCGATCGACCCTCTGTTCGCCAACATGTTTGTTGCCCGGAACAAATCGTGCATCCTGGCTAGTGTAGATTGCTGTGTTGCGCGTGTGACGCAGAGATGCGGCTTTTCTGCATCGTCGAATCCAAGCAGAAAAACATCGTTTCGACACTGCCTGTTAGTATTCTCGATTGCATGTTGATGGCGTCTTCGGCGCCAGCCGGCTTTTCATTCGTCTTTGCAGCATGCGTGCCATTTTGACCGCGTTTAAACACCTCGATGAAAATTTTCTGCTTGCCAACTTCCCGGCCTCTAGTCTCAATGGGTAACCGGATCACAGTTCCGTGACTGAAACGTTTGTTCACAGAGGTCTTCCAGTCATCGTCTTTTCACCCGCCCGATCGAGCCCGTCCGCTTCCCCGGCTCTTTCCCCCGACCTTCCCTTCACCTGGCAAACAGGAGCTTTCATGCGGTCATGCGCTACGCACCTGCTTTTCAGTCTGCTCATCGGGGCCGCTGCGTTCTGCGCCCAGCCCGCGCTCGCCAGCCCTGAGACTTCGTCGCAGCCGGCGGTGTCCGACACTGCAGGAACGCCGGCGCAGGATGAGGCCGGCTACACCGAAAGCGGGCAGGCGACCTGGTACGGCCCGCGGCACGAGGGACAGCGCACCACCAGCGGCGAGACGTTCGACAGCAGCAAGCTGACCGCGGCACATTCCAGCTTGCCGATGGGCAGCTTCGTCCGCGTCACCATGAGCCGCACCGGCCGCTCGATCGTGGTGCGCGTCAACGACCGCGAGCCACCGCACGGCGTCCGCTGCATCGACCTTTCGCGGGCCGCCGCAGCCAGGCTCGGCTTCATCGGTCAGGGTGTTGCCGACGTCACGCTGGCCCAGGTCAGCCCGGAGGAAGCGACCGAAGTCGCCGAAGCGCCCGAGACAGGTGCCGGGTCAGCCGCCCCGCGGGCCGTCCGCGTCAGTGCGCGACATGGTCGGCGACATACGCACCACGGGCACCGATAGGCCGTTCTGCACCAGACGTGCTGTCGCGGACCGTCTGCAGTTCCAACTCGGCGTTCAGCTCGGCGCCGACCAGCACCGCCAGCGCGCTGACGTAGAACCACATCATCACGCCGACCACCGCGCCGAGCGGCCCGTAGGTGGCGTCGTAGCTCGCGAGATGCTGGACGTAGAACGAGAACAGCGCCGAGGCGAGCAGCCACAGGATGGTGGCGACCGCCGATCCCGGGGTGACCCAGCGCCAGGCTGCCCGCCGGCGTGACGGGCCGAAGCGGTATAGCAGCGACAAGGCCAGCAGCACGAACCCGACCAGCGCCCCCAGGCTGCTCAGCCGCGCGATCAGGGCGGCATACTCGGACACGCCGAAATAGCTTACCAGCACTGGCAGCAGCACCAGCGATGCGAGGCCGATCACCGCGGCGAGGATGCCGCCCAGCGTCATGCCCAGCGCGGTGAGCTGGAAGCGGATGAAACTGCGGGTCTCCCGCTCCTCATAGGCGAGGTTGAGCGCGCCGAGGATCGATTTGGTGCCGGTTGCCGCCGACCAGAGAGCGACGCCGATGCTGACGGCCAGGCTGAAGGTGAGGGTGCCCGCCGGCTTGCTGACCAGCAGCTGCACCCTGTCGTAGATGAGCTGGTAGGCGCTCGGCGGCAGCAGATCCCGCAGCACCGCCATCTGCGGCCCGACCGTCGCCGGATCGAACACCAGGCCATAGATCGACACCAGCATCGAGATCGCCGGGAACAGGGCGAGTGTCGCGTAGAAGGCGCAACCGGCGGCTGAGAGCGAAATCCGGTCGGTGATCACCTCCCGCGCCGTCCGCACGATCACCCGCTTCCAGCCGGACCACGGGATGTCGAGGGGCGCATGGGCGAGCCGGCCGAGACGGGCCGCATCCGGCCTGCGGGCGATCGCTTCGGCGTTCAACATGTCGCCGCGCGCCTTGGGCAGCATTCCTCCCGGCTGCTGGCTGGGCTGCTCCGCCACATCGCGGGCAGGCGGCTGCCGAAGCGGATCGGTTCGATGCAAATCGGGCGCCGAACCTGGCGCCGCTGCCTGTTCGTTGTCCATCTGCGACCCCCGGGCTAGCCACGCCAACGTAGGCAAGCTTCACGGGTTGCGTGACCTGGCGTCCCGTCTCCCGACCCGCCGGCCTGCGAGGCGGCCAGCCTGTATGCGGCCATCCTGGTTGCGCGCAGGAAATGTGCTCACTAATCAGGCGCGAATGGCTGCAGGAAGGCGTGCCCGATGACTCCGAAGATCGAGCGGTTCCTGGTGGCCCGGCAGCCCGCCACTCCCTGCCTGGTGCTCGACCTCGACCGGGTCGTCGAGAACTTCGCGGCAATGCGGAGCGCGCTTCCCGACGCCCACATCTACTATGCGGTCAAGGCGAACCCGGCGCGTCCGGTGCTGGACCTGCTGGTGCGCGAGGGCAGCCGGTTCGATGCTGCGAGCTGGGACGAGATCGCGTTGTGCCTGGCGGCGGGCGCCACCCCGGACCGGATCTCGTTCGGCAACACCATCAAGAAGGCCAGTGCGATCCGGCAGGCGGTGGCCGCCGGCATCGACCTGTTCGTGTTCGACAGCGAGGCGGAGCTCGAGAAGATCGCAGCCAATGCGCCCGGCTCGCGGGTGTTCTGCCGCCTGGCCGTCGGCACAGTCGGCTCGGTGTTCCCGCTGGCCCGCAAGTTCGGCGCCGGCATGGAGCTGGCGAGCGAGCTGATGCTGCGGGCGCGCGACCTCGGCCTCGACCCTTACGGCCTGTCCTTCCACGCCGGCAGCCAGCAGACCAGCGCCGAAGCGCACGAGGCGGCGATCGGCCAGGTCGCCATGCTATTCGACGAGCTGCAGCAGGCCGGCGTGAACCTCCGCATGATCAACCTCGGCGGTGGTTTCCCCACCCGCTACCAGGAAGAGGTGCCCGACATCGCCAGCTTCGCGCACGGCATCGAACGCGCGCTCGCCTTCCATTTCGGCAACGAGCGTCCGGAGGTTTTCCTGGAGCCAGGGCGCTACATGGTGGGCGACGCCGGCATCGTCAGCGCCGAAGTGGTGCTGGTCAGCCAGCGGGTGAAGTCGGACCCGTTGCGCTGGGTGTACCTCGACATCGGCAAGTTCGGCGGCCTGTCCGAGACCGAGGGCGAGGCCACCCGCTACGTCTTCCGCACCCCGCACGATGGCGGCGAGGACGGGCCGGTGATCATCGCGGGCCCGACCTGCGACAGCGCCGACACGCTGTATGAGAAGGCGCCGTACCGCCTGCCGCTGGCGCTGCGGGACGGCGACCGGGTCGAGATACTGGCCACCGGCGCCTACGTCACGACCTATGCCAGCACCGGTTTCAACGGCTTCCGTCCGCTGGAGGAACACTACATCTGAGCCGCATCCGCCTGGATGGCCGCCGGGGCAGCGCCAAAAGCGATGCCCAGCAGCATGCCCGCCAGGCAGTCGCCCAGGAAGTGGAAGTCGCTGCCGATCAGGCCGAGCGCCACCAGCACCGGCAGTAGCAACAACGGAGGCCGCCATCTACCGGCGCTTCGCCAGAGCGCTGCGCATGGCGTGGTGATCATCGTGGTGTGGCCGGACGGGAAAGAGGCCCAGCCCTGGCCGCCATGGAACGGCGCGAACCCATAGGTGTGGCTGCCAATCCAGGACGGGTTGTTGTTGACCCAGGTCTCGGGCCAGGGCCGGCCGAAGCCGAATTTCAGCAGGTCCTTGCCCGCTCCGGCGGCCAGCGTCGCGAGGCAGACGGCGATCAGCAGCCGGCCAATGGCACCCGGCTTCCAGCCGAACAGCCAGGCGACCAGGCTGCCGGCCAGGATACCCAGTGAACCCGGCCCTGGCAGATCCGCGATCCGGGTCAGCCATACGCACCAGACCGGCCGGTGCAGCGTGTGCGCCCAGTCCGCCACCGGCCGGTCCAGAAACAGGATGGAGAGCAGCACCGCCGCAACGCCCAGTCCCGCCGCCAGAAATGTCGTTTGCCTTGGGTGCAAGCTGGCCATGCGCAGTGCCTCGTGCGCCGGATCGCGCAGGCAGCGTCTATCGCGAACGCCGCCTCCCGGTGAAGCCGCTGCGGATACCGGGCGAGGTTCATCGGGCGTTTGACGAGAGCCGGCCGCCGCGGGAGGACAGGGTATGGCGAAACCCCTCCCACCGTCCGCTCTCACTCGCCGCTCGCTCCTGCTTGGCACCCTGCCGTTATTGGCCGCAGCCGCGCCCGCACCTCAGCCCGCCGGCTGGGCAGGCACCCTGGCGGCGCGGGCCGCCGGTCCCGGGCTGGTGCAGAGCTACGATGTGCCGGCTACCGCCCCCATGGGGCTGACCGGAAAGCAAGCCGATTTCGACCGTGTGCAGGCAGGTTGCGCCTATGTTTACGACAATGCGGTCGCCGGTCTGGCCTTGCTGGCGGCGGGCGAGGGCGCGGCGGCGCGGCGCATCGGCGACGCCCTGGCGCACGCGCAGGCGAACGACCGGTTCTGGCATGACGGGCGGCTGCGCAATGCCTATCGCGCCGGCCCGCAGCCTGACGGCCCTGTCGCCTTGCCCGGCTGGTGGGATGCCGCGTCGGCACGCTGGCTGGAAGACCCGACACAGGTGGGCACCGCCACCGGTAACGTTGCCTGGGTGATGCTTCTGTGGATCGGGCTCGGCGCGCCTTACCGCGAGGCTGCGTTGCGGGCCGCCGATTGGGTAGAAACCGTGCGCGGGGCACGCGGCTACCAGGGCGGGTTCCTCGGCTTCGAACCAACGCCGCAGCGCCTGACCTGGGTCAGCACCGAGCACAACATCGACCTGTATGCGGCGCTGACAGCCTTGGGCCGAACCGCGCAGGCTTCGCATGCCCGCGCCTTCGTCGAATCGATGTGGCTGCCGGGGGAAGGGCGGTTTGCCACCGGCCTCACGCCGGACGGCGGCATAAACAGCCATTCCGCGGTGGATGCGAACCTCTGGCCGCTGCTGGCCGCCGTCGCCCGGCCAGAATGGCGGGACGCGCTGCACTGGATCGTCACTAGGCACGGTCTGCCCGCAAACGGGCCGGAGACCGCCATGCGCGGAGTCGATTTCAACGACGACCGCGACGGCATCTGGCTGGAGGGCACCGCGATCACCGCTTTGGCAGCCGGCCGGGCAGGCAACATGCCGCTGCGGGCGCGCATGATGGATACGCTGCGCCAGCAGACTTCACCTGGCGGCCTGATCTACGCCTGCGACACCCCGACCCTCACCACCGGCCTCTCGACCGGGCTGGACAGTCGCGCCCCCGACTTCCTGTATTTCCGGCGGCCGCACCTGGCGCCGACTGCCTGGGCGTTGCTCGCACAACTCGGCGCCAGCCCGTTCCCCGCGTAGTCCGCGAGGAGGATGGTTACCGCCGTTCCTTCGCCGAGCCGTTGCGCAGCCGATCCACCGCAATCGCAAGCAGCCCCGCAATCAGGCAGATTTTCAGCCCGGCCACCGGGGGAACCGGCGCCAGCAGCACTGACAGCATGGTGTTGCCCGAAGGGGAGGGTGGGATGGCGAACGATGCCATAGCCGCGCCCGGTGCGCCCGCTACAAGGAAGGTGACTGCTAGAGCCTGAAGGGTTTTCATTGCGTCGATTTCCCCGGACGCGATCCACGCATCACGAAAACGTGATAACACGGTCGTAGCCTGTCCGCAACGACTACCTGTGTTGCGAAGGTTTCAGCCGGGCCTGCCGGTTCCGCCATCCCGCAACGTGAGCGCGCGGGCGTAGACCTGCCGCCTTGGCAGGCCCGTCACCTCGGCAACTGCTCCTGCGGCTTCCCGCACGCTCAAAGTCCGCAGCGACGCTGCCAGCAGCGCATCCAGGTCGCCCTCGGGTGCCGCTTCGTCCGGCGCCGGGCCGATGACAACCGTGATTTCACCGCGCGCGACACTTCCGGCGTAATGCTCCGCCAGTGCCGGCAGGGTATCCCGGCGCACCTCCTCGAAGCGTTTGGTCAGTTCGCGCGCAACCGCCGCGGGACGGTCACCGAACGCCGCAGCCATGTCGGCGAGCGTCTCGGCAAGCCGATGCGGCGCCTCGTAGAACACCAGCGTCGCCGACAAACCCGCCCGCTCGGCGGCCCGCAGCCTTGCAAAGCCGGCCTGCCGCGCCGCGGCCCGGGCGTTCGCAAACCCCAGGAAAAGGAACGGGTGGGGCGGCAGGCCGGACAGCACCAGGGCGGTTACCGCGGCATTCGCGCCGGGCATCGCCTCCACCCGGTGGCCGGCTGCTATCGCGTCCCGCACCAGCCGGTATCCGGGGTCGCTGACCAGCGGGGTGCCGGCGTCCGACACCACGGCGATCCGCGCGCCGCGCGCCAGCCGGGCCAGGATGCCGTTCACGCGCGCCGCTTCGTTGTGTTCGTGCAGCGGCTCGGTCCGGGTCGTGATGCCGTAATGGGTCAGCAGCCGCGCGGTCAGGCGGGTGTCCTCGCACAACACCAGCTCCGCCTGCCGCAGCGCCTCGATGCCCCGCAATGTCATGTCGCCAAGGTTGCCGATGGGGGTAGAAACCAGCACAAGACCGCCAGTCCCGGCGCCCCGGCCCTCCAGGCCGGGCGGGTCAGACTCGTGAAAGGATGGCGTATATGCCTGGTCAGGCAGCGAGGCTTCGTCAGGCATTCGCACTTCTCGGTTGCGGGCTGCTGCTTTCGGCCTGCGGCCAGTTCATGCAGGAAGGCGCCCCGCCCGCAGCCCCGCTTACCGTCGCACCCCCGCCCGAGCAGCCGCAAGGGCCGCGCCGCCTCGCACTGCTCCTGCCGCTGAGCGGTCCGAACGCAGGGGTGGCCGCCGCCATGCAGCAGGCGGCGCAACTGGCGGAGGCAGCACCCGGCTCGCCGCCGCTCGACATCCGCGACACCGGTGGCGACCCGTCCCGCGCTGCCGACGCTGCCCGCTCGGCGATCGCCGCCGGCGACCTGATGATCCTCGGGCCGCTGACCGCCGAGGAGACCCAGGCCGTCGGCGGCGTCGCGGTGCCCGCCAACATCCCGGTGCTCTCGTTCAGCTCGGACCCGAACGTTGCCGCTCCAGGCGTTTGGGTTCTCGGCGTCACCGCCGGCCAGCAGATGCGCCGTCTGGTGGCCGCGGCCCGCCAGGAAGGCCGCCAGCATCTCGCGGCCCTGCTGCCCGAAGGCGCGTTCGGCGACGCGCTGGAATCGGCGCTCACCGATGCCGCCAGCCAGGCCGGCTTCGAACCGCCATCCATCCGGCGCGGCGGCGATACCGGGGGCGCCGACGCAGCACTCGCGGCCCTCACCAATTACGAGAGCCGGCGCGGCGAGCTGGAAGGCCGCATCCGCGCGATGAAGGAGTCGACCGATCCAGCTTCGCGCCAGCAGGCCGCGGTGCTGGCGGCCCAACCCGTGCAGCCGCCGCCGTTCGACACGCTGCTGCTGGCCGCGCGCGGCGAGGACCTGCGGCGGCTCGCCGAACGCCTGCCGCATTACGATGTGGTCGCGCCGCAGGTGCGCCTGCTCGGCCCATCGTTCTGGGCGCTCGGCGCCAGCCGCAACCACCAGCTCGCCGGCGGCTGGTACGCGGTGCCGGATCCCAGCCAGCGCGATGCGTTCGTCACCGCGTTCTCGGCCAAATACGGCGCGCCGCCGATGCAGATCGCCGACATCGCGTTCGACGCCGCGCTGATCGGCCGCTCGCTGGCCCAGGACAACGATTTCTCGGCCAACGCGCTGACCAAGCCCGACGGGTTCTCCGGCGTGGATGGCGCGATGGTGCTGCTGCCCGACGGCCACGTGCGGCGTGCCCTGGCAATCTACCAGATCGGTCAGAACGGCGGCGCGACCATCGTCAACCCGGCGCCCACGGACCTTTCCTCCCCGGGTTCGTAGTGGGGCTCGAAATGCGCCCGTGAAACTGACCCTCGGCCGGGTGACGTGCGCCATCGCGGGTGTCCCGGTCGGCGCGCTCATGCTGCTGGCCGCGACCGGCCTTGCACTCCCCGGCCCGGCGCTGCTGGCGGCCTGCGCCGTCACCCTGGCGGCATTCGGGCTGGCGCTCGTCTGGACGCGGAATCTGCGCGCGCTCGCAGGCCTGCTGCACCGCATCAACACCGGCGATCTGCCCGCTTCAGGCCCCGGTCCCGGCCCTGGCCAGCCGGGACCCGAAGTGCCCGGCCTGCTGGGGCCGGAATTGCTTGGCGAGGTGCAAGCGCTGTCCGACACCATGGGCGAGCGGTCGGCGCTGGTCAGCCGGCTGCTGCGGGCCGAGGAGTCGATCGTCGAACGGCTGCCCGACCCGTTGATCGTGCTGGGGCCGGACCGCGCCGTGCTGCGGGCCAACGCCGCCGCGCGCGCAGCGTTCGGCGCCGACATCCAGGCCGTGCTCCGGCACCCCGAACTGCGCGCGGCGATCGACCGCGCCCTGGCCGGCGGCCCGGGCGGCGTCCCGCAGGTCGCCGATCTGCGCGTGCCGGTGCCGATCCCCCGCGAGGTCCAGGCCGTGGTTGTCCCGCTCGACAGCCCGCTATCGGGCGCCGGCGGTGCGCTCGCCGTGCTGTCGGACCGCTCGCGGGAGCGCGCCGTGGAGCGGATGCGCGCCGACTTCGTGGCCAACGCCAGCCACGAGCTGCGTACGCCGTTGGCCACCCTGATCGGCTTCATCGCCACGCTGCGTGGACCCGCCGCCGATGATCCGCCGGCGCAGGCGAAATTCCTCGGGATCATGGCCGAGCAGGCCGAGCGGATGAACCGGCTGATCGACGACCTGCTCAGCCTGTCACGCGTCGAGATCACCGAACACCAGCCGCCCAGCGGCCTCGTCGATCTGGAAGGCGTCGTCGAGCGGGTGATGGCGGGCCTGCAACTGTCGATCGCTCAACGCCGCGTCACCCTGCAATGGGAGCGGCCGCCCGGTTTGCCGAAAGTCACCGGCGATGCGGACCAATTGGAGCAGGTTGCGCAGAACCTGCTGGACAATGCGCTGAAGTACGGCCGCCCGGGCGGGACCGTCCGAGTGACGCTGGAACCTGCACCTGCAGGCGGCAAGTTTCCGGCGCGGCCGGGCGTTTTGCTGTCGGTGGGCGATGACGGGCCGGGCATTCCGCGCCAGCATCTGCCGCGGCTGACCGAGCGTTTCTACCGCGTCGATACCGGGCGCTCGCGCGCGGTCGGCGGCACCGGCCTTGGCCTCGCGATCGTTAAGCATATCGTCAACCGGCACCGCGGCTTGCTGCTCATCGAGAGCGAACCCGGTAACGGTGCGGTGTTTTTTGTTTGGTTACCGGTTGCATAGGAAGAAAAATCTTCTTTTTCTGGAGAAAAAGAAGCAAAAAGACTTTACTAGTGCTGTCGCGG
>CAZZWO010000089.1:0-11088 GCA_964657885.1 uncultured Acetobacteraceae bacterium
TGCGGCTGCGAGCCGCGCCCCTCTTTTACGATCTCATGATGCGGCTGCAAGCCGCGCCCCTCTTTTACGCCCGATTGCTGCGCCATGGGCTTAAGCCTCCGCCGCTTCGTGGATGGCCGCGCGGATCCGCACATAGGTGCCGCACCGACAGATGTTGCCGGCCATCGCTGCGTCGATCTGCGGGTCGGTCGGCTTCGGCGTCTGCTGCAACAGGGCTGTCGCCGACATGATCTGTCCCGACTGGCAGTATCCGCACTGCACGACTTCCCGGTCCAGCCACGCCTTTTGCACGCGCGCACCGGCCGGCGATTGGCCGATCGCTTCAATCGTGGTGATCGACGCATCGCCGACGCCGCCTGCGGGCAGCACGCAGCTTCGCACCGCCTGACCGTCGAGATGAATGGTGCAGGCGCCGCATTGCGCGATGCCGCAGCCGTATTTGGTCCCGGTCATGCCGAGCACGTCGCGCAGCACCCACAGGACCGGCATGTCGGCCGGCACGTCGACGGCGTGAACCTGTCCGTTGACCTTCAGGTTGATCATCGATTGCCTCGCGCCAGGTGACGCCCGACTGTATCCCTAATCCGGCAGCGTGCAAGTAAGCCGGCCGAAGAGACCGTCAGCAGAGACCGTCAGCGCACGCCGCTCGGCCAAAGCACCACGCGAAGCGTTTGCAGCAGGATCAGCAGGTCGAACAGTATCGAGAAGTTTTTGACGTAGTATAGGTCGTAGCTCAATTTGGAGCGGGCGTCGTCCAGCGAGGCGCCGTACGGATAATTGATTTGCGCCCAGCCGGTCAGCCCGGCCTTCACCATGTGGCGTTCGTTGTATAATGGCAGTTGCTCGGCCAGTTGCGCGATGAAAGTCGGGCGTTCCGGACGCGGCCCCACCAGCGACATGTCGCCCCGCAGCACGTTGATCAGCTGCGGCATCTCGTCGATGCGTGACTGGCGCAGGAAGCTTCCCACCCGGGTGATCCTCGGATCGCGCGCCTCGGCCCAGACGGCGCCGAACTTCTCCGCGTCCGTGCGCATCGTCCGCATCTTGAAGATGCGGAACGCCCGGCCGTTCCTGGTGACCCGGTCCTGGCTGTACAGCACCGGGCCACGGTCATCGAACTTGATGGCGACGGCGGCACCGATGAGAAACGGCGAGAACAGCAGCAGGAGTACAAGGCTGACCGTGACGTCGAGCATCCGCTTCAGCGCATTGTCGATCACGCCGAAGTAGAAGCCACTCGAATACAGCAGCCAGCCGACCTCGATCCGCCTGATGTCCACCCGCCGGATCTCGTGTTCCAGGAATGTCAGGTATTGGACGACCGGGAAGCCTTCCTTCTTGCAGGCGAGCAGGCTGTCGAGCGGCATGCCGCGCCTTTCGTCGGGCGCGACCACGATCTCGTCGGGTTCGAACCGGCGTGCGACGGTCAGCACGTCGGCGTCCGACACCAGTTCGATGCCCGGTTCGATCGCCGCTGTCAGCCGCGGGTCCACATCCCCGAAAGCCGCTTCGTGAACGAACTGCATCTGGTATTGCGGATGGCTTCCTTCGTTGCGCAGCATGCACAGCAGGTCCCACGCGCGCTGCCCGGCGCCGACCACCAGCAGACGGCGGTGGAAGATGCCGCGCCGTTTCAGGCCAGAAAAGATCAGCCGGGCCGCCAGCCCCGACAGGCAGAAACCGATGACGGCGCCCGAGAACAGCCGCACCCGGTTGACCGGCGAGCCGATGGAAAAGCCTGCCGCAACCAGCAGGATGGCGGTCCCGACAGCGCCGAGGCTGACCGCGAGCGGCACCCGCCCGAGCGACTCGCGGGTCTGGATGATCGCCTCGCGCCGGTACAGCCCCAGCGCGTAGGACGAAACCAGGTTGGCCGCCGGATATACCAGCGCCGCCAGGCCGTCGGGCGTGGCACGGAAACACTCCTGGCCCCAACAGCCGAAATGCAGCAGCACCGGCCACACGATGAGCATGGCGACAAGGTCGAGAAGGAAAAGCGCTATACCCGTCGTCATCGCGCCACGTCCGCCCAGCCTCCTCGAACGCATGCATCGAAGCGCCCGCATCGTTGTCCCAGGCAGACCGCGATGGTGCGGCCGCGTGAAACACGTTCTCGAAAATGTCACTAGCATTGCTGAAAGCGGCACGCACGGGGCGGCAGGGATGCAATTTGCGCGATTGTGTCCGGCGTGGTTCTCGCGCAACAGGATCGGCCGTTCCGCTGGCCGGCTTTGCGCGAAGTCTCGCATGGAGCGGGCGATGCTCCGGGTCGGCGATCAGTCCGCGGCGGCGGCCACCTGCCCGGTCGACTGCTCCGGGGCATGCACGATCCGCCGGCGGCGCCCGCGGGCCCGGCGCTCCAGCAACAGGTAGATGACCGGGGTGGTGTAAAGGGTCAGTGCCTGGCTGACGACTAGCCCGCCGACGATGGCGATGCCGAGCGGGCGGCGAAGTTCCGAGCCTGTACCGAGGGCGAGGGCGAGGGGCAGGGCGCCGCACAGCGCGGTCAGCGTGGTCATGATGATCGGCCGGAACCGCTCCAAACAGGCCTCGCGGATCGCCTCCTCGGGCGACATCCCGCGTTCGCGTTGCGCATCCAGTGCGAAATCCACCAGCATGATGGCGTTCTTCTTCACGATGCCCATCAGCAGCACGATGCCGACGACGCTGAGCACACCGAGGTTGGTTCCGGTGATCAGGATCGCCAGCAACGCGCCCAGCCCCGCCGATGGCAGAGTGGACATGATGGTCAGGGGATGCAGCAGGCTCTCGTAGAGCACGCCGAGCACGATGTAGATCGACAGCAGCGCCGCCCCGATCAGCGCCGGTTCGGTTGCCAGCGATTGCAGGAACAGCTTGGCGTTCCCCTCATACTGGATCTGCACCGAAGGCGGGGGCGCCATGTCGGCCACCACCGCCTTCACCCTTGTGATGGCGGTGCCGAGCGCCAGTCCCGGCTGCAGGTTGAAGCCGATCTCGCCCGCGACGCGCTGCGAGTTGTGCACGACATTGAGCGCCACGATGCCATAGCTGAGATGCGCCACCGCCCCGAGCGGCACCGGCTGGCCGGTATCGGCGCCGACATAGATGTGGTCGAGGAAATGCGGGTCGCGTTGCAGCCAGGGCAGCGTTTCCAGCACCACGCTGTACTGGTTGCGCTGCGTGTAGATCGTCGAGACCTGACGTTGCGCCAATGCATTCGTCAATGCGGTGTCAATTGCCACCGCCGAGACGTGCAGGCGCGACGCAGCCTCGCGGTCGATGGTCAAGGTCGCCTGCGGGGAGGCCGAATCCTGGTCGGACGTGACTTCCAGGAAGCCCGGCTCTCGCCGGAGCCGCGCCTCGATCTTGGTTTCCCACAAGGCGAGCTCTTCGAGGTTGTCGCCGGTGATGTCCACGCTGTACTCGCCGCCTCCGCCCTTGTTGTTGCCGCCGCCGAAATCTCCCGGCGCGAACAAGGTGGTTTGCAGGCCGGCGATCGCCTGCAGCTTCGGCCGCAGGCGCGCGATCACCGCGTTCGCACGGATGCTGCGTTCGGAAACCGGCTTCAGCGAAATCAGCAGGGTGCCCTGGTTCGCAGTGTCGAAGCCGGTCGCGACCCCGACGATCGATCCGACATTGGCAACCGCAGGATCGGCCAGCAGCACGTCGATCACCCGGCGTTGCAGCGCGACCATCTCCTCGAAAGACGCATTTGCCGAACCGATGGTGGTGCCGCGCAACAGGCCGGTATCCTGCTCGGCCACGAAGTTCTTCGGCACCGCGCCATAGAGGAAGAACGTGAGGATGACAGTGAGCAGGGTGACGCCGAGCATCGTCCAGCGGTGCCGCAGGGCCCAGTCCGCGCCCTTCATGTAGCGGTTGGTGACGGACCGGAAGTAACGCTCGACCGCGGCGTCTGCGCGGCCGAGCCAGCCGGTCGGTTCGGTGTCGGCAAGGCGTCCGCACACCATCGGCGTGAGCGTCAGCGACACCACCGCGGACAGGCAGATGGCGATGGTCAGGGTGAACGCGAATTCGTGGAAGATGCGGCCGAGCAGCCCGCCCATGAACAGGAGCGGGATGAACACCGCCACCAGCGACAGCGTGATGGAGATCACGGTGAACCCGATCTGCCGTGATCCCAGCAAGGCCGCTTCCAGACGGCCCATTCCCTGCTCGCGCAGCCGCGTGATGTTCTCGATCATGACGATGGCGTCGTCCACCACGAAGCCGACCGAAATCGTCACCGCCATCAGCGAGTAGTTGTTGAGCGAAAAGCCCATCGCCCACATGCCCGCGGCGGTGCCCGCCAGCGAGAGGGGGACCGTGACTGCAGCGGCAACCGTTGCCGCCAGCCTGCGCAGGAAGATCATCACCGTCAGCAGCACCAGCACGCCGGTGATCAGCAGGGTCAGCTTCACGTCGTTGGTGCTGGCGCGGATGGTTTGGGTGCGGTCGTCGAGCACCGTGATGCGGATGTCCGGCGAGATCCAGCGCTGCATCTGCGGCAGCAGGGCGCGGATGCGATCCACCGTTTCGATGATGTTGGCGCCCGGTATCTTGTACATGCGCATCAGGATCGCCGGCGTGTGGCCATTCCAGGCGGCGAGCCGGAGGTTGCTGATGCTGTCGGTTACGCGTGCCACATCGGACAGCCGCAACACCGCGCCGTTCTTGGTCTTGAGCACGACGCGGCCGTAGGCGGCGGCGCGGTCGATCTGGCCGTTGATCGCGATCTCCTCGGCGCGCTTCGGTCCCTGGAAGCTGCCGGTGGGTTCCAGCACGTTGGCATGCACGATCGCCTGCCGCACATCATCGGACGAAATGCCCGCAGCCCGCAGCGCGCCAGGGTCGAGCTGTACGCGGATCGCCGGTGTCTGCCCGCCGTCGATCTGCACCCGGCTGACGCCCTCGACCTGGCTGATCCGCTGCTGCAGCACGGTGTCCGCGGCCTCGTAAATCTGGCCTACGGACAAGTGATCCGACGACAGCGCGATGGTGACGATCGCCGGGTCGGCCGGATTGAACTTCTTGTAGGTCGGGCGCACCGGCAGCCCTGACGGCAGGTCGGTCTGTGCCGCGTTGATTGCCGATTGCACCTCGCGTGCCGCGTCGTCGGTGCTGCGGTCCAGGTCGAACAGCACGATGACGTTCGCGTTGCCTGTCGAGCTGGTCGAGAACATGTCCGACACGCCGCCGATCTCGCCGATCCGCCGTTCCAGCGGCGCGGCGATCGAGTTGGCCATCGTTGCGGGGTCAGCGCCAGGGCGCGAGGCGAAAACCACGATTGCCGGCACGTCCACGTTCGGCAGCGCGGCCACCGGCAGGAACAGGTAGCTGACCACGCCGGCCGCCAGCAGGCCGAGCGACAGCAGCAGCGTCGCTACCGGCCGCAGGATGAAGATGCGCGAGAAATTCATTCTGCGGCAGCCAGGCCCACGCGTGCCGCACGACGCTCGGTGAGCCGCCGCCGCAAGCGCTCGAACCCGACATAGATGGCCGGCGTGGTGTAGAGCGTCAGCACCTGGCTCAGCAGCAGGCCGCCGACGATGGTGACGCCGAGCGGCCAGCGCAACTCGCTCCCCGTGCCGCGGTCGAGCACGAGCGGCAGCGAGCCGAGCAGAGCGGCGGCTGTCGTCATCATGATCGGGCGGAAGCGAAGCACGCAGGCCTCCACAGCGGCTTCCTCGGGCGACAGGCCGCGCGTGCGCTCCGCTTCCAGCGCAAAATCGACCACCAGGATGCCGTTCTTTTTTACGATGCCCATCAGCAGCACGATGCCGACCAGCGCCACGATCGACAGGTCCGCTCCGGTGAACATCAGCGCCAGCAACGCACCGATGCCGGCGGAGGGCAGGGTGGACAGGATGGTGACCGGATGGATGAAGCTCTCATACAGCACGCCCAGCACGATGTAGATCACCGCAACCGCTGCCAGGATCAGCCACGGCTCGGCCGCCAGGCTGCGCTGGAACTCGGCGGCATCGCCCGAGTAGGCGCCGATGATGGTCGCCGGTAACCCGATCGCCTGCTCCGCCTCCTGCACCGCTTGTACCGCTCGGCCCAGCGATGCGCCGGGCCGCACGTCGAAGCTGACGGTGACCGACGGGAACTGCGACTGATGCGTGATCACCAGCGGGGCCGTCCGCCTCACCAGGCGCGCCACGGCCAGCAATGGCACCTGCGCCACGGTGTTTGTCGTGGCAACGGTCGTTGTCGCAATCTGCGCCGCGCCGTTCGCGCCGAAGCTGGCGACCGTGCCCGGAACGCGCAACTTGGCGAGCGAATTGGGATCGGCGATCCAGGACGGGTCGGCCTGCATCACCACGCGATACTGGTTGCTCTGCTGGTAGATGGTGCTGACCTGCCGCTGCCCGAACGCGTCGTACAACACGTCCTCGATCGCCTGCATCGTCACGCCGAGGCGCGTGGCGCGGTCACGGTCCACCACGATCTCGGTTGCGAACCCGTTCTCCTGCTGGTCGCTGGTGACGTTCGCCAGGTCGGGGGCATGCGCCAGCCGGTCCAGCAACAGCGGCGTCCAGTGCTGCAACTCCGCAGCATCGGTGTCGGTCAGCGTGTATTGGTATTGCGTCCGGCTGACGCGGGCGCCGATCTGGATGTCCTGCACCGGCTGCATGAACACCGACAACCCCGCAACGCCGGACAGTGCCGATTGGAGCCGTGCGATCACCGTCTGCACCGTCTCGCGCTGGCGGCGCGGCTTCAACACGATCGACAGACGGCCGACATTCGGCGTCGGGTTCACGCTGCCCGCACCGACCAGCGATGCGACGCTCTCGACCGCAGGATCGCGTTCGACGATCGACGCCGCTTGCAGCTGCAACGCAGACATCGCAGGCACCGACACGTTCTGTGCAGCTTCGGTCGTGGCGACGATCGCCCCGGTATCCTGTTGCGGCAGGAAGCCTTTCGGCACCAGCACGTACAGCACGATGGTGCCGGCGAGCGTCAGGACGGCGATGGACAGCACCAGCCCCTGATGGCGCAGGCTGACGATCAGGCTGCGGCGATACCGTTCAAGCACACCGCCGAAAAAGCGCTCGGTGCGCGTCGGCGGCACGTCGCGGAACGGTTTCAGCAGGCGGCCGCACATCATCGGCGTCAGGGTCAGCGATATCACCGCGGAAACCGCAACCGCCACCGACAGCGTGACCGAGAACTCCTTGAACAACCGGCCGACGACGCCGCCCATGAACAGCAGCGGGATGAACACCGCGATGAGCGAAACCGTCAGCGACACGATGGTGAAGCCGATCTGCCCGGCGCCGCGAAATGCGGCTTCCAGCGGCGGCACGCCATCTTCGATGTAGCGCACCACGTTTTCGATCATGACGATGGCGTCGTCGACGACGAAGCCCGACGCAACGGTCAGCGCCATGAGCGACAAATTGTCCAGCCCGTAGCCGAGCCAGTCCATGATGCCGAACGTGCCGATCAGGCTGAGCGGCAAGGCGACCGCCGGAATGATGGTGGCGCGCCAGCTCCGCAGGAACAGGAAGATCACGCCCACCACCAGCAACATCGACAGCAGCAGGGTGCGCTGGACGTCGGCGACCGACGCGCGGATGGTCGCGGTCCGGTCCGCCGCCAATTCCATGTGGATGCCCGGCGGCAGCGCGCGGGTCAGGCCCGGCAACTCGCTCCGCACTGCATCGACGGTGCCCACGATGTTGGCGCCGGGTTGCCGCTGCACGTCCAGCAACACCGCCGGCCTGCCTTTGTACCAAGCGGCGACGCGGTCGTTCTCCACACCATGGACGACGGTGCCGACATCGCTCAGCCGTACTGCGGCGCCGGCGCGCCACGCCAGGATCAGGCTGCGATAGGCTTCCGGCGTTAGCAGCTGGTCGTTGGTGCCGACCGCGTAAGACAGGTGCTTGCCGTTGAAGCTGCCCTTCGCGCCGCTGACATTGGCCGCGGTGATCGCACTGCGCACGTCTTCCATCGACAGCCCGTAGGCGGCGAGGCGTGCGGGATCGAGCTGCACGCGGATCGCCGGCTTCAGCCCGCCCTGCACCACCACGCGGCCGACCCCGTCGATCTGGCTCAGCTTGGGCTGCAGCAGCGTGTCGGCGGCGTCGGCCACCTGGTCCACCGGCACGGTGTCGCTGGTGATGGCGAGGCTCAGGATCGGCGCGTCGGCCGGGTTCACGCGGTTGTAGCTGGGCGGATAGGGCAGCGACTGCGGCAGGATGCCCTGCGCCGCGTTGATCGCCGCCTGCACATCCTGCGCCGCGCCATCGATGCTGCGGGTCAGGTCGAACTGCAGCGTGATTTCGCTGACACCCACCGCGGAACTGCTCTGCATCGTGGTGATGCCGTTGATCTGGCCCAACTGCCGTTCCAGCGGCGCCGTCACCAGCGTCGCCATCGTATCCGGCCCGGCGCCGGGATAGCTGGTGGTGACCACGATGGTTGGAAAATCCACCTGCGGCAGGGCGCTGACGGGCAGGGCGCCATACCCCAGCGCACCCCCCAGCAACACCGCGATCGCCAGCAGGCAGGTAGCGATGGGGCGCGCGATGAACGGGGCGGAGAGCGACATGGGCCTACATTAGGGTAGGATCGGCGCTGCCCAAAGACCCCGCATTTCCGGCGCCTGGCCAGTGGCAGCGGGCATGGGGTTGATCCGGACCGTGTCGGACAGCAGGTAACGGCGCGGCAATCTGGAGCAGCGCAGTTTGGATTACATCAACCTTGGCCATACCGGCCTCAAAGTGTCGCGCATCGCGCTCGGCTGCATGACCTATGGCGAGCCCGGTCGGGGCACCCACGAATGGACGCTGCCGGAGGCAGAAAGCCGGCCGTTCATCGCCCGCGCGCTGGAGCTGGGCATCAACTTCTTCGACACCGCGAACGTGTATTCCGCCGGTTCCAGCGAGGAGATCCTCGGCCGCGCGCTGGCGGACACGCCGCGTCACGAGCTGGTGGTGGCGACCAAGGTGCACGGCGTGATGCATAAGGGGCCGAATGGCGGCGGGCTGTCGCGCAAGGCGATCCTGGCCGAGATCGACGCGAGCCTGACCCGGCTGGGCATGGATTACGTGGATCTCTACCAGATCCACCGCTTCGATCCGGAAACCCCGATCGAGGAGACGCTGGAGGCGCTGCACGACGTGGTGCGCGCCGGCAAGGCACGCTACCTCGGCGCCTCGTCGATGTATGCCTGGCAGTTCTGCAAGGCGCTCTATCTGGCCAAGCTGAACGGCTGGACGCGGTTCGTGTCGATGCAGAACCACATGAACCTGATCTATCGCGAGGAGGAGCGCGAGATGCTCGGCCTGTGCCGCGAAGAGGGGATCGGCGTCATCCCATGGAGCCCCCTGGCGCGCGGCAAGCTGACCCGGCCATGGACCGACGGCGAGCCCACCAAGCGGGCCGGCACCGACCAGTTCGGCAAGACACTCTATCGCGGGACCGGGGACAGCGACGGCGCCATCGTCTCGGCGGTGCAGCAGGTGGCCGAGGCGCGCGGCGTTCCCATGGCGCAGGTGGCGCTGGCCTGGCTGCTGGCCAAACCGGGCGTCACCGCCCCGATCATCGGCGCCAGTAAACCGCATCATCTGGAAGACGCGGTGGCGGCCTTGTCGCTGAAGCTGTCCCCCGAGGAGATCAGCCGGCTGGAAGCGGATTACATCCCCCGGGCAGTCGCCGGATTTCAGTGACCACCACGCCCTAGCTCCGATGAAGACCGGGGTGAGGCGGGGGCGGGGTTCCCTTGACCTGGCGGCGGGCGCATCCTGAGGCAGCGCGACGAGGGGCTGCCTCCCCCGGCCGCACCTTCCTTGGAGCCTATCGATGAACCACCACAAGCGCACGCTCGCCGGCCAGGTGTTGCACCCGGAAAGCCTGATGATGGGCTTCGGCTACGACCCTGCGCTGTCGGAAGGATCGGTGAAGGTGCCGATCTTCCAGACCAGCACGTTCGTGTTCCGGTCCGCCCAACATGGCAAGGAGTTCTTCGAGCTGGTCGCGGGCTTGCGCGAACTGCGCGAGAACGAACAGCCCGGCCTGATCTACTCGCGCTTCAACAACCCCGACCTCGAAATCCTGGAAGACCGGCTGACGGTGTGGGATGGCGCCGAAGCCGCACTGGTGTTCGCCAGCGGCATGGCCGCCATTGCGACCACGTTGCTGAGCGTGGCGCGTCCCGGCGACGTGGTGTTCTACAACGCGCCGATCTACGGCGGCACCGAAACGCTGCTGATGAAGATCTTGCCGCAATTCGGCATCCAGGGCTTCGAATTCGCCGGCAATCTGGAGCCGGAGGAAATCGCCGCGCGGCTGGTGGAAGCGCGTGCAGCCTGCAAGCCGGGCGGGCGCATTGCCGCGTTCATGCTGGAAACGCCGGCCAACCCGACAAACGACCTGGTGGACATCGCGCATTGCGCCGAGCTGGCGGCGACGCTCTCCGACCAGCCGGGCGGCCGTCCCGCGGTGATGGTCGACAACACGTTCCTCGGGCCGTTATGGCAATCGCCGCTCGCGCACGGCGCCGACCTGGTGATCTACTCGCTCACGAAATACGTCGGTGGGCACAGCGATGTTGTCGCCGGCGCGGTTCTCGGCTCACGCGCCGCGTTGAAGCCGATCCGCTCGATGCGCAGCGCGTTCGGCACCATGAGCGATCCGCACACCGGCTGGCTGCTGATGCGCAGCCTGGAGACTTTGGAATTGCGGATGACGCGCGCCGGCGAAAACGCGGGCAAGGTCGCGGATTTCCTGGCAAATCATCCATCGATCGAGAAGGTCGGATTTCTCGGCCACCTCGCCACCGGATCGCGCGAGGCCGATTTGTATGGGCGCCAGTGCAGCGGCCCGGGATCGACGATCAGCGTTTACGTCAAGGGCGGTGAGCGGGAAGCGTTCGCGTTCCTCGACCGGCTGACTTTGATCAAGCTTGCGGTCAGCCTCGGCGGCACCGAAAGCCTGGCCTCGCATCCGGCGGCGATGACGCATATTGCGGTGCCGGCGGAGCGGAAGCGCAAATTCGGTTTGCTCGACAATCTGGTGCGCATCTCCATCGGCGTGGAGCATCCGGACGATTTGATTGCGGATTTGCGGAATGCTTTGAGCTGAGGG
>CAZZWO010000090.1:0-10981 GCA_964657885.1 uncultured Acetobacteraceae bacterium
CCGGACCAGCAGCGGCGCGGCCAGACCCAGCACGATCGGGGCGACACCCATCAGGCGCGGCCAGCCTCGCCACAGCCCGGCCAGCGCCAGCCCCACGGTGACCAGCGCCAATCCCCAGCCCGGCATCATCGGTACGGCCACACTCGCCTCGGGCCAGCCGGCGACCGCATGGGCGATCCAGGCCAGGCCGCGCAGACCGAGCCCCATCGGCGCCAGGGCCAGCCCTTCGAGGCCAACCGGCATCAGAGCGAGTGCCGCCAAACCCCACGGCATGACCCAGAGCGCGGTCAGCGGCACCGCGGCCATGTTGGCCGGCACGTAATACAGCGTCGCGCGGCCAAAATGGTAGGCGGCGAAGGGCAGCGACGCGGTGCCGGCGAGCAGGCTGGTGAGCACCAGTCCCGCCACGTACAGCACCGGCCCGCGCCACCACGCGCCAGGCGACACCCGCATCAGCACCGGCCGCACCATCTCGTACCCGGCGATCAGCACCAGCACGCTGGCGAAGCTCATCTGGAAGCTGACACCGACCACCGATGCCGGCGAGAGCAACATGAGCACGGTGGCGGCCAGGCAGAGGCCGCGCAGCGAGATGGCGCGGCGGCCGGTCAGCACCCCCAAGGTGACCAGGGCGGCCATGGCGAAGCTGCGCAGGATCGGCACGTGCCCGCCGGTCAGCGCCAGGTAGAACAACCCCGCCGCCAGGGCTGCAAGCGCCGCGATCTTCCGCGTCGGCCAGTGCAGCGCCGATCGCTCCCAGGCCGCCAAAGCGAGCCGTGATGCGGCGAAGACCAAGCCCATGACGATGCCGATATGCAGACCGGCCACCGCCAGCAGGTGCGACAGGCCGGAGTTCTGAAAGTCGGCGCGGACGTCCGGCGGGATCGACGTGCCCATGCCGGTCAGCAGGGTGGACGCGATGGCCCCCGGCGTTCCGGGCAACCCGGCCGTCAACCGATGCGCGATTGTGCCACGCAACCCCGCCCACCAGCGGGATGACACCGATTGGCCGGCACCGGCCTGTGGCAGGACCGCCGCTGGCCCGATTGCGAAACCATACCCGGCCAGGCGGGCGAAATAGGCGTCAAGCTGGGTATCCCGGCCGCCTGGGTAATCGGGTGGGGAGGGCAGCCGCACCAGCGCACGTACCCGGATGGTATCGCCCGCCGCGACCGGCGCCTGGTCGCTGGTGCGCAGCCGGATGCGCAAGTCGCGGCCGAGCGCCGCGTCACCATCGAGCGACGGCGTGGCCAGGGTCACCCGCCTGCCCTCCGGCAGCATCTCCAGCAGGCCGACGCGCCCCGACACCACGACAGCATGGCGCGGCAGGACCTCCCATGGCGGCGCGCGCGCCGACTGCACGCAGGCGAGCGCGAAACCGCCGCTGGCGAACGCCGCACAGAACGCCACCGCCCGCAATACCGGCCACCGCCAGGCGAGCGGCACCATTGCCGCCGACAGCAGCGCCGCACCACCGGCCAGCGCGAGAGAGGGTTCGCTGGTGCGCGCGAAGTAGAGAAGAACGCCGCCCGCCATGAACACCGGCAGGAACAAGGCGAAGCGCCCACGCTGCGCGCCCAGGAACCCGTAAAAGGCGTTGCGCATCCATTGAGGTAGGGCCGTCGCCGGTCCGGCGCCATGACTTTCACCCGCAGCCGGCCTAAGAGACCGCCGCATGACCGTCCGTGCCCGCTTCGCCCCCAGCCCCACCGGCCTGCTGCATATCGGCGGCGCCCGCACCGCCCTGTTCAACTACCTGTTCGCCCGGCACCATGGCGGCCAGTTCCTGCTGCGCATCGAAGACACCGACCGCGAACGCAGCACCCAACAGGCGGTGGACGTGATCCTGCAGGGCCTCGCCTGGCTCGGGCTCGAACCCGACGAGGCGCCGGTATTCCAGTCCACCCGCGCTGTGCGCCACGCCGAGGTCGCCGCACAGCTGGTGGCCGAGGGGCGCGCCTATCGCTGCTACACCAGCGCCGCCGAATTGCGGGAAATGCGGGAGCGGGCCACCGCGGAAGGGCGCCCGCCCCGCTATGACGGACGCTGGCGCGACCGCGACCCGGCCGACGCGCCGCCCGATGTGGCGCCGGTCATCCGCCTGAAGGTGCCTCAGACCGGCGAGACGCTGGTCGATGATCTGGTGCAGGGACAGGTGCGGGTCGCCAACGCCGAGCTGGACGACATGATCATCCTGCGCAGCGACGGCTCGCCCACTTACCTGCACGCGGTGGTGGTGGACGACCACGATATGGCGATCACCCACGTCATCCGCGGCGACGACCACCTGACCAACACGTTTCGCCAGGCGCAGATCTTCGATGCGATGGGCTGGGAGCGGCCGCGTTTCGCGCATATCCCGCTGATCCACGGGGCGGACGGCGCCAAGCTGTCGAAGCGCCACGGCGCGGTGTCCGTGCTGGAGTTCGACGCCCAGGGTTTCCTGCCCGAGGCGCTGTGCAATTATTTGCTGCGGCTCGGCTGGGGCCATGGCGACGCCGAGATCCTGTCGCGCGACGAGGCAATCGCGTTGTTCGACCTGGACGGCGTGGGCCGCGGCGCCAGCCGGATGGACTATGCCAAGCTCACCCACCTCAACGGCGTGTGGCTGCGCCAGGCCGACGATGCGCGCCTGACGGCCGAAGTAATGAAGCGCCTCGCGGCCACGCCAGGGCTGGTGCTGGACGATGTTGCCGAGGCCCGCATCCTGGCGCTGATGCCCGGCCTGAAGGAGCGCGCGAAGACGCTTGTCGAGCTGGCCGCCGGCGCGGCCTTCCTGGCCCGCAAGGTGCCGTTGCCGTTCGACGAAAAAGCCCGCGCCATGCTCACTGCGGATGCCCGCGCGTTGCTGGCCGGCCTGGCCCCTCGCCTCGCCGCCACCGACTTCGCCCAGGCCAGCCTCGACGCCGCCCTACGCGCCTACGCCGAAGAAGCCGGCCGCAAGCTCGGCCAGGTAGCCCAGCCCCTACGCGCCGCCCTCACCGGCAGCACCACCAGCCCCGGCATCGACGCAACGCTCGCCGCCTTGGGACGCGACGAGGCGCTGGCGAGGATCGAGGCGGCGGTGGGCGCCTTGCATCATCAAGCAGTGGCCTCACCCGGCTGAGCACCGCGGAATGCGGACGCAATCTATCTCGTTGGCGAGCCGTCCAGGATTTCAAAAGGCTTTGGATTACCTTCTGAAGTTTATCGCAGAGCTTATTGAGCCGGCTCGAAAGCGAATCCTGATAGGAATCGCTGGCATGCTCCACCCTTTGTTTAGATGCCCTCGGAAGCCTCGTCGAACGGGGTTTCTCGAGCGCGCGCTAGATCAGGAACGCGTCGCATCCGACGATGAAAGGCACTTCGCTTCCGCCATACGATAAACAAAAGGCCAAGCTCCACCAATAGTCTGCGGAGACGTTCGCGTCATTCGTGCGCTTCCATGAACGATCGCAACACGGCATTCATGCGGGACAGGTGACCTTTTCCTTGCGCGCGAAACCAGTCCAGGACGTCCTGGTCGATGCGCAGGTTTATGGCGGCTTTAGGTCCGGCCGGAGGCATGACAACGCGCGCCGATGCCCAGAAATCCGCATCAAGCTTTTGCGCTGCTGCATCCGGCCGGGTGGAAGATTTGCCCTTTGCCCTTCGTTGCTTCAGTTCATCGAGCGAGTAATGCCTGATATCTTCGCTGTCCTTCATCATCCACCCTCCACGCGCTGATAATTCTTCGGCTCGGCCCGCGCCACGTATAAGCAACGACAAAAAACTCGCCGACGACCTCGCCCACCGCTCTGAACCGGACTTCGCCATAATCGGCGCGAGTGTCTTCGGCCTCGACTGTCGGCCCGGCAAAGATCAACGCAGCATCCGCAAAATCCACGCCGTGCGCCGCTATGTTTCCGAGCCGCTTTGTCTCATCCCACTCGAACCACATAGAAAAATGTATACTGTTGTAGATACAATTTCAAGACCGGCGTTCGCCCGGCAGCACGCGAAGCAGGAACCGGGAATGGCATTTCATAGCCCTACTCAGGTGCAATCAGCCGCAGCTTTGGAAAATAGGTGCGATACCGTTTGGCGTCGCGGGTCAGGAGTTGGTGGCCGGCTATTGCGGCGTGGGCGCCGATGAAGAAGTCGGGCAAGGGCGACCGCCTGGCGCCGCCTCGCTTACGGTAGGTGGAGAACGCCTTGCCGGCGAGGAACGCTGCGGCAAAGGGAAGCGGTTCGCGCCGGAACATCTCCTCGGGGAGAGTGCTGTCGAGCTCCTCGATGCGATCCCACCCGATCGAGATCTCGGCGTAGATCACTGGGTTGATCACCAGTTGAAAGCTGCGTGCGGCGGTCTGCAACGCAGCGGCGGACCAGGCGAACCAATCCGTGTCCTCGGTCATCAGGTCGATCAGCACGTTGCTGTCGACGAGGACTCCGCTCAATCTTCCCCGCGCGTCATCGCCATGATCTGGTCGGTCGTCAGGCCATCGTAGTTTCCGCGTCCGCGCAGGCCGGCCACGATCTGCGCCCCCCGGCTGTTCGGCCGCTCTACCTGGCTTGGAACTAGGCGGACCGTTCCCCCGTCCAGGATGAACTCGACATCGGTGTTCGGCAGCAATCCCGCCTGCGCCCGGATCGCCAGAGGAATGGTCACCTGGCCCTTGCTGGTTATGCGCATCGAGAAAAATCCTTACCCAGAAGAGTAAGAGTAAGACTTTTGCTCCTCGACGGCAAGCGCGTCGTCTTGCCGGCCGTCCGGGCTTGCCGCTAAACCGCCCCCGTGCAGCCCCGGAAACACCTGCTGGCAATCGAGGGGATGTATCCCCCCGAAATCGGCCAGCTTCTCGATCTCGCCGAGAGCTACGCGTTGCTGAACCGGTCCGGGAAGACCCAGCGCGACCTGCTGCGCGGGCGCACGCTGATCAACCTGTTTTTCGAGGACAGCACCCGCACCCGCACAAGCTTCGAGCTGGCCGGCAAACGGCTGGGCGCCGACGTCATCAACATGTCCGTGTCGGCCAGTTCGGTGAACAAGGGCGAGACGCTGCTCGACACCGCCACCACGCTGAACGCCATGCAATGCGACCTGCTGGTGGTGCGGCATGACCAGTCCGGCGCGCCGGCCCTGCTCGCGCAGAAGGTGGACGCGGCGGTGATCAATGCCGGCGACGGCACCCACGAACATCCGACGCAGGCGCTGCTCGATGCGCTGACCATCCGCCGGCGGCGCGGCCGGCTCGACGGTCTGATCGTGGCGATCTGCGGCGACATCACCCACAGCCGCGTCGCTCGGTCAAACATCTACCTGCTGACCACGATGGGCGCCTCGGTGCGGCTGATCGGGCCGCCCACGCTGATCCCCGCCGGCATCGAGCGCATGGGCCTCGACGTCTTCCACGACATGGATGCCGGGCTCGCGGGCGTGGACATCGTGATGATGCTGCGCCTGCAACGCGAGCGGATGACCCGCGGCCTGGTGCCCTCGGCGCGCGAGTTCTTCCGCTTCTACGGCCTCGATGCCGCCCGGCTGGCGCGTGCCCGCCCCGGCGCGCTGGTCATGCATCCCGGCCCGATGAACCGCGGCGTGGAGATCGACAGCGCGGTGGCCGACGATCCGGCCCGCAGCCTGATCCGCGAGCAGGTGGAGATGGGCGTGGCCGTGCGCATGGCGGTGCTCGACGTGCTCGGGCGCCGGCAGACCCGCAATGTCTGACGTGCTGATCGAAAACGTGCGGCTGATCGACCCGGCGGCGGGCCTGGATGCGCCCGGCAGCCTGCTAGTCAGCGGCGGCCGCATCGCCGGCCACGGCACCGGGTTGGGCCGCCCCGAGGGTGTCGACATCGTCGATGGCGACGGGGCGGTGCTCTGCCCCGGCCTGGTGGACATGCGCGTGGCACTCGGCGAGCCCGGCTTCGAGTACCGCGAAACCATCGCCTCCGCCGCACAGGCCGCCGCCGCAGGGGGGATCACCACGCTCGCCGCCCTGCCTGACTCCGCGCCGGCCATCGACGACCCGGCCCTGGTCTACCTGTTGCGCAGCCGCGGCGAGGCGACCGGCAGCCTCACCATCCTGCCCTACGCCGCCATCACGAAGGGGTGCCGCGGCGAGGAGATGGCCGAGCTCGGCCTGTTGCGCGAGGCGGGGGCGGTTGCCTTCACCGACGGCAAACGGGCGATCGGCAGCGCGCAACTGATGCGCCGCGTACTGAGCTACGCCCGCGCGTTCGGTGGCCGCATCGTGCAGCACCCCGAGGAACCCTCGCTCGCGGATGGCGGCGCCGCGACCGAGGGCGAACTGGCCACACGGCTGGGCCTGCCCGGCATCCCGCTGGTGGCCGAGGCGATCATCGTTGCGCGTGACATCCGTTTGGCCAGGCTGACCGGCGGGGCGCTGCATTTCGCCCATGTCTCGACGGCCGAGAGCATCGAGCTGATCCGCCGCGCCAAGTATGACGGGCTGGATGTCACCTGCGATACCGCACCGCCCTATTTCGACCTGAACGAAAACGCGATCGGCGACTACCGGACCTATGCCAAGCTGTCGCCGCCGTTGCGCCCGGAGGCCGATCGGCTAGCTGTGGCGGCAGCCCTGGTCGACGGCACGATCGACGCCGTCGCATCGGACCACCAGCCGCGCGATGCCGACGACAAGCGGCTGCCGTTCGCGCAGGCCTCGGCCGGCGGCACTGGCCTCGCAACCCTGCTCGGCATCACGCTGGCGCAGATGCATGGCGGGCTTCTCGGCCTGAACCAGGCGGTGGCGCTGCTCACCAGCCGCCCTGCCCGGCTGCTCGGCTCGGATGCCGGCACCCTCGCCCGCGGTGCGCCCGCCGATCTGTGCCTGTTTCACCCCGAGCGTCTCTGGCAGGTGCAGGCCGGCCGGCTGCCCGGCAAGGCGCAGAACACGCCGTTCGATGGGCGGGCCCTGGAGGGCCGGGTCCTCGGCACCTGGAAAGCCGGCTGGCGGGTGTTCGGATGACCGGTTGGGCGCATCTGGAAGCGTTGAGCTTCTCCACCGCGCTGCTGGCCTATCTTCTGGGTTCCATCCCGTTTGGCGTGGTCCTGACCAGGATGGCCGGCCTGGGCGACATCCGCGCGGTCGGGTCCGGCAACATCGGCGCCACCAATGTTTTGCGTACCGGGCGGCGCGGGCTGGCTGCGGGTACTCTGCTGCTGGACGGGGCGAAGGGCGCGCTGGCCGTCGCCTTCGCCGGCTGGCTGTTCGGCGTTGTCTGGATGCCGCTCGCCGCGATCTGCGCGGTTGTCGGGCATTGCTTTCCGGTGTGGCTGCGGTTCCGCGGCGGCAAAGGTGTCGCGACCGGGCTGGGCGTGCTGCTGGCGCTGGACTGGCGGATGGGCGCCGCTGCCTGCGCTGTGTGGCTCGCCGTGTTCGCCGCCACCCGCATCAGCTCGGCCGGTGCACTCGCGGCCTTCGCCGTTGCCCCGGTGCTGGCCGGCTTCCTGCTGCCGCCATACTGGTTCGTGGCGCCGCTCGCCGTGGCGGCCCTCGTCTGGTGGCGGCACCACGCCAACATCGCGCGCCTGATCGCCGGCACCGAGCCGCGCGTCGGCCGCAAGGCTTGACCCTACCCGATCGTAACAGCCTGGATCTCGACCGCCTGCGCCTGGCGCGCACCGAAGGCGTTGGTCCCGTCACCTATAAACGGCTGATGGCGCAGTACGCCTCGGCAGCCGAAGCCATCGACGCGCTGCCAGGGATCGCGCAGGCCGGTGGCCGCCAGGCGCCACCCGCCGTGCCGTCTTCGCGCGACGCCGCACGCGAGCTGGACCGCCTGCATCGCATCGGCGGCCGGATGCTGTTCGTGGGTGACCCGGATTACCCGCCGCTGATGGCGATGCTGGCCGACCCGCCGCCAATCCTGTCGATGCTGGGCGACCCGGCCGCCCTGCACGGCCGCGCGGTGGGCCTGGTCGGCGCCCGCAACGCATCTGCAAACGGCCAGCGCATGGCCGAGGCACTGGCGACCGATCTCGCGGCGGCGGGCCTCGTCGTGGTGTCGGGAATGGCCCGCGGCATCGACGCCGCCGCTCATGCCGGCGCGCTGCATGTCGGTTTGACCGTAGCCGCGGTGGCGGGCGGGCTCGACCAGCCCTACCCGCCGGAACATGCGGGTTTGCAGGCGCGCATCGCGGAACGTGGCGCGGTGGTCACCGAGGCGCCATTCGGCACCGCGCCGCAGAGCCGGCATTTCCCGCGCCGCAACCGCATCATCGCCGGCCTGTCGCTGGGCCTCGTGGTGGTCGAGGCGGCCCTGCGCTCCGGCAGCCTGATCACCGCCCGGCTGGCGATCGAGGCCGACCGCGAGCTGTTCGCAGTGCCCGGCTCACCGTTGGACCCGCGTTGCCGCGGTTCCAACGACCTGATCCGCCAGGGGGCACATCTGGTCGAAAGCGCCGAGGACGTGCTGGCAAACCTTCCCGACGACCCGCGGCGCGAAGGCATGTCGCGTTCGCCGCTGTTCGCCCGCGACGCCGGCCAGGGCTTTGCCGACCCCGGCGAGCTCTGGTCGGCACCGCAGGCTGCCCAGTCCGGGCCTGCAGCCACGGACCTGGATATGGCGGCCGTGCAATCCCAGATCATGGCGCTGCTGAGCCCGTCGCCGACCGAGGTTGACGATCTGATCCGCCGTAGCCAACTCCCCGCACCAGCCGTTATGGCGGCCCTGATGCAGCTGGAACTTGGGCTGCAGCTGGAGTTCATGCCCGGCAACCGGGTGGTTCTGCTGACCTGAAGCATGCGTGCCGCCGGTCCGCGACCATCATGCTAAAGTACGTGCGATAACTTGACTTGTTCCGGCCTGCATCCGTAAGCGCAGCGCGAGGCCGAAGAACCAGGACACCAATGACAGACGTCGTCGTCGTAGAGTCGCCTGCCAAGGCCAAGACTATCAATAAGTATCTGGGCGACAAGTTTACCGTGCTGGCAAGCTTCGGCCATGTGCGCGACTTGCCGCCCAAGGACGGTTCGGTCCGGCCCGACGAGAATTTCGCGATGGACTGGGAGGCCGATGAGCGCGGCAACCGGCAGGTCGCGGCCATCGTCAAGGCGCTCCGCGGCGCGAAGACCCTGTATCTTGCCACCGACCCGGACCGCGAGGGCGAGGCGATCAGCTGGCACGTCCGCGCCATGCTGGAGGACAAGCACGCCCTGAAAGGGGTGGACGTCCAGCGCATCACCTTCAATGAGATCACCAAGACCGCGGTGCAGCGGGCCATGCAGCACCCGCGCGACCTCGACATCCCGCTGATCGACGCCTACCTCGCCCGCCGCGCGCTGGACTACCTGGTGGGGTTCACCCTCTCGCCGGTGCTGTGGCGCAAATTGCCCGGCAGCCGCAGTGCAGGACGGGTGCAATCGGTGGCGCTCCGCCTGATCTGCAACCGCGAGGCGGAAATCGAGGTTTTCCGGCCGCGCGAGTACTGGACGGTCGAGGCGCATTTCCAGACGCCGGCCGGCGCGCCCTTCACCGCTAAGCTGTCGCATCTCGACGGCAAGCGGCTGGACCAGTTCGACCTCAACACCGCAGCACTGGCGCACCGGGCGAAAGCCGCAGTCGAGGCCGGCATTTTCTCGGTGGGGTCGGTCGAGCGCAAGCGGGTGAAGCGCAATCCGCCTGCCCCGTTCACCACCTCGACCCTGCAGCAGGAGGCCAGCCGCAAGCTCGGCATGGGCGCACAGCAGGCGATGCGCACCGCCCAGCAGCTCTACGAGGGGGTCGATGTCGGCGGCGAAACCGTCGGCCTGATCACCTACATGCGGACCGACGGCGTGCAGATGGCGCGCGAGGCGATCGACAGCATCCGCGCCCATGTCGGCCAGAACTTCGGCCGCAACTACGTCCCCACCACGGCCCGCGAGTACACCAGCAAAGCCAAGAACGCCCAGGAAGCGCACGAGGCCTGCCGCCCGAGCGATGTGGAGCGCACGCCGGACAGCGTCAGCGCCTATCTCAACCCCGACCAGAAACGTCTGTACGAACTGATCTGGAAGCGCGCAGTCGCCAGCCAGATGCAGTCGGCCGAGCTCGACCAGGTGGCGGTGGACGTGGTCAGCGGTGACCTCAAACTGCGGGCCAACGGCTCGATCATCGCGTTCGACGGTTTTCTCAAGCTTTACCGCGAAGGCACTGACGAAGAGGAAGACGATGACAGTCGCATGCTGCCACCGATGGCGGAACGCGACCCGCTGACGACCGGCGCGGTTGCCGCCGACCAGCACTTCACCCAGCCGCCGCCGCGCTACTCGGAAGCCAGCCTGGTCAAGAAGATGGAGGAGCTGGGCATTGGCCGTCCGTCCACCTACGCGTCGATCCTGACCGTCCTGCGCGACCGCAACTACGTGCGGATGGAGAACAAGCGCTTCGTTCCGGAGGATCGCGGCCGCTTGGTCACCGCGTTCCTGGCCAGCTTCTTCGAGCGCTACGTGGATACCGGGTTCACCGCCGGCCTGGAGGAGAAGCTCGACGACGTGTCCGACGGCCGCCTCGACTGGCGCGCCCTGATGCGAGCGTTCTGGGACGAGTTCTCCCACGCCATCGAGCAGACCCGCGAGCTGAAGATCTCCGACGTCATCGATGCACTGGACCAGGATCTCGGGCCGCACTTCTTTCCGCCGCGTGACGACGGCACCGACCCGCGAGTCTGTCCGGCCTGCCATCAGGGGCGGCTCGGCCTGAAGCTGGGACGGCACGGCAGCTTCATCGGCTGCTCGCGCTACCCGGAATGCCAGTTTACCCGGCGCCTCGCTATCGAGAGCGGCGACGGCAATGCCGAGGTGCTGAAGGAGGGCATGCGCGCCCTGGGTCACCATCCGCAAACCGGCGAAGACATCACCGTGCGCCGCGGCCCGTTCGGGCTTTACGTGCAGCAGGGCGAGCCCGACCCGGCGGACAAGAAGGCTAAGCCGCGCCGCACTTCCTTGCCCAAGGGGGTGGATGGCGAGACCCTGTCGCTGGAACAGGCGCTGGGCCGGTTGTCGCTGCC
>CAZZWO010000091.1:0-10889 GCA_964657885.1 uncultured Acetobacteraceae bacterium
CGGCCCCGTTTTGGTGCAACCTGCCTTGGCGCAGCCTGCCCAGGGCGGCCCGTCTTCGTCCGGCCCGTCATTGTCCGGCGGCGCGCAGGTCAACCTGGATCAGGCCAGCATCGTCACCATCCAGGGCGAGAACGATGCGGCGTCCACGCTGAAAGGCACGTCGGACCAGTATTACACCAGCGGCCTGCGGGTGAACTGGACCAGCGGCCAGGACGTGGTGGCGCCGGTCGCGGCACTCGGCCAGGCGATCTGGGGCAGCGGCACCACGCGGCTGTCGATCGAGGTGAGCCAGAGCCTGTTCACGCCGCGTGACACGCAGCTCTACCGCCCGCTGCCGACCGATCGGCCCTATGCCGGCATCCTGGTGCTCAGCGCCGGGATCATCCACGACACCGACTGGACGCGGGACATCGTGTCGCTCACCGGCGGCATCCTCGGGCCATAAGCGCTCGGCAAGGGATTGCAGAACGGCTTCCACAACCTGATCGGCGACACCCCGAACCGCGGCTGGGATCACCAGGTGCCGGACCAGCCGGCGTTCCAGATCCTGGCGCAGCGTACCTGGCGCCTGCCGGTGGCGAATTTCGGCGTGGTCGGGGCCGACGTGCTGCCGTCGGCGACGGTCAGCGTCGGCGATTTGCGCGACTACGTGCAGGCCGGCGGCATCGTGCGCATCGGTCAGGGGCTGGGGAGCGATTTCGGCACGGCGCGGATCGAACCGGGGCTCAGCGGCGGCGACGCGTTCACCAACGTGACGCCGGTCGCGTGGTATGCGTTCGGCGGTGTCGATGGCCAGGCGGTCGGCTACGATGCAACGCTGGACGGCAGCACCTTCCGCGTCAGCGACGGCCCGGGCGTGCACCGCCGCTGGGATGTAGGCGAGCTGGAGGCGGGGGCTGCGGTCATGTGGCACGGCCTGCGGCTGACCTACACCCAGACGTGGCAGACGCAGGAATTCCGCGGCGCCAAGAGCGGGCTGTTCAATTTCGGCTCGGTCGCGCTGTCGGCCAAGTTCTAGCCGGCCGCGCTCCGGCAAACCGCCGATTGTTGATCGGGGGCCGTTGCTGACAGCCTGGCCGGTTCGTGCGAGACAACGCCGATGCTTACACGCCGAGTCTGTCTGACCGCCCCGTTGGCGGCTTTGCCGTTTGCCGCCGCTGCCCAGGGCAGCTTCTCCGGCTTCGTCGCCGGGGTGCGCGCCGACGCGCTGCGGGCAGGCATCAGGCCCGCCGTCATCAATGCCGCCTTCGATGGCGTGCAGCCGCTGCCCAAGGTTCTGGAACTCGACCATCACCAGCCGGAGTTCTCCCTGACCTGGGCGCAGTATCGCGAGCGCGTGCTGCCGCAATCCCGCCTCGATGCCGGCCGCGCCGCCTATTTGCGCGAAGCGGGACAGCTCACCCCGATCGCCGATCGCTACGGCGCCGACCCGCGCATCGTGGTCGGCATCTGGGGGCTGGAATCCGGCTTCGGCGCAAAAACGGGCACTTACCGGATCGTCGATGCACTGGCGACGCTCGCGTATGACGGGCGGCGCGCCGGCTACTTCCGCGGCGAGCTGATCAACGCCCTGCGTATCCTGAACGCCGGCGATGTCAGCCCGCATGCGATGACCGGCAGCTGGGCGGGTGCCATGGGCCAGCCGCAATTCATGCCCAGCTCGTACCTGCATTACGCGGTCGATGCCGATGGCGACGGGCGGCGCGACATCTGGACCGACCGGGCAGACGTGTTCGGCTCGGTCGCCAACTACCTGGCCAAATGCGGCTGGCGCCAGGGCGAGCCCTGGGGCCAGCCCGTGCGCGTGCCGTCCGGAATGGCAGGCCGCACCGGGCGCGATATCACGCGGACCCTGCGGGAATGGCAGGCGGACGGCGTGCGGCGGATCGACGGCACCACCTTCTCGCGCGGCGATGTGCGCGGCGCGGTGGTGATGCCGGACGGTGAGGGCGGGGAGGCGTTCATGGTCTATCCGAACTTCAACGTGATCCGGCGCTACAACCCGTCGGACTACTACGCGCTGGCCGTGGGACTGCTTGGCAACGCCGTCGCCTGACCCGGAGCCGCTGATGCGGGCCGCAAGCCAACTGGCGAAGCTCGGGACGGCCCTGCTGCTGGCGGTCGCCGGCTGCGTTCACCGCCAGCCCCCGGTGCCGCAACCGGTGCCATCGCCGCATTACACGCTCGGCGGCGCCTACCAGGCGGGCGGCCACTGGTACTATCCGGCCGAAAACTACGGGCTCGACACGACCGGCATCGCCATGGTCTCGCCCGGCGGAGCGGGGCTTACGGCCGATGGCGAGCTGCGTGACCCGGGCGCGCTGACCGGCGCGATGCAGACGATCCAGTTGCCCGCCATCGTGCAGGTGACGAACCTGCAGAACGGCCGCCAGATCGAAGTCCGGGTGAACGACCGTGGGCCGGCATCCCCCGCGCGGATCATCGCCTTGTCGCCCCGCGCCGCGCTTCTGCTGGACATGCCGCGTTCCGGGCCGCAGGCGGGACTGGCTCCGGTGCATGTGCAGGTCGACGAGCAACTGAGCCGCCGGCTGGTCGATCAGCTCGGCGGCGGTCCGAAGCTGCAGATCGCCACCGCGCCGTTTGCTGCGGTAACCGCCCAGCCGCTGGCGGCACCGGGCGCGACACAAGCCGGACCCAGCCGGATCATCGGGGGTGCGGCGCCGGAGACCGCCGGCCCGCTGGTGCCGGACCGCCTGCCCGAACGCATCGTCAGCACCGCTGTCGGCGCCGTTTCGCTGTACCTGCAATGCGGCAGCTTTGGCCGGTTCACATATGCGAACGGGGTCGCCGCCAGGCTTTCGGGACTCGGGGCCGATGTGGTGCGATCGCGCGATGGACGGCAGACGGTCTATGCGGTGCGGGCCGGCCCGTTCGCCACGATCGCCCAGGCCGATGCGGCTTTGGACCAGGCGTTGCGCGCCGGCGTGATCGACGCGCGGATCGTCGCCGAGTGAGTTGTCTGAACGAGGATTTTGGCATGACCGCGACCCGCCGTTTTCTGCTGCTCTCGGGCGTCGCGCTGCTGGCGTCCGGCGCTGCCGCCGCCAAGCCGCGCCATGCGACGAAGGAGGGGCCTGCCGCCGCCCGCAAGCCATCGGCACCGGGCGACGACGAGGAAACGGGAGGGACCTACACCGGCGGTTCGGGTACGCCGGCCAATACGCCGCTCGGCCCGATGGACACGTCCGCGCAGTGGGCGGTGATCGTCGATTTCAACACCGGCGCCACCCTGCTGGACAAGCAGGCCGACGCGCAGATGCCGCCATCCTCGATGACCAAGCTGATGACGGCGTACATCGTCTATTCGAAGCTGAAAGCCGGCACGCTGCGCCTGGACCAGACACTGCCGGTCAGCGAACATGCCTGGCGCACCCAGGGGTCCAAGATGTTTGTCGAGCTGGGCGCGCAGATCCCGGTCGAACAATTGATCCGCGGCATGATCATCCAGTCGGGCAACGATGCCTGCATCGTGCTCGCCGAAGGGATCGCCGGTTCGGAAGAACAGTTCGTCGAAATGATGAACGCCGAAGCCAAGACGCTGGGGCTGACGAACAGCGTGTTCCGCAACTGCACCGGCTGGCCCGATCCCGCGCACCACATGTCGGTGCGCGACATCGGCACGCTTGCCAAGCGGATCATCCAGGATTTCCCCGAATACTATCATTACGACTCTGAAAAGACGTTCACCTACCACGGCATCGTGCAATACAACCGGAACCCGCTGGTTCAGCGCGGCATGGCGGACGGTCTCAAAACCGGCCACACCGACGCCGGCGGTTTCGGCGTGGTGGGGAGCGCCGAGCATAACGGCCGGCGCGTCATCATGGTGCTGAACGGGATGCCGACCGCCCGCGCGCGTGTCGAGGAGAGCGTGCGGCTGATGGGCTGGGCGTTCGCCAATTTCGAGAACGTCAAGCTGTTCGCGGCAAACGATGTGATCGAGAATGCGCCGGTCTATCTCGGCACCAGCCACAGCGTGCCGCTGGTGGGTGGCCAGGATCTGACGCTGACGATGCCGCGCGCGTGGCGCCAGCATGCGCATGTCGCGATCGACTATGACAGCCCGATACCCGCACCGATCCGCCGCGGCGATGTGCTCGGCAAGCTGACCGTGACCGGGCAGGGCGTGCCGCAGGCCGAGGTGCAATTGCTGGCCGGCGAGGATGTCGGCCGCATGGGCATTCCCGGGCGCGCGGTGGCTGTGGTGACGCATTTCCTGACCGGCGTCTGACCACGGCGGCGGGCTGACCCGGGACGGCGAGGTGGCCGCGGCCAATCCGAACTATACCGGCCCGCGCTTCATCGTTTTCGAAGGCGGCGAGGGGTCGGGCAAGACGACGGCGCTGAAAACCCTCGCCGACGTCATGGAAAACCGTGGCCTCGACGTGGTGCGCACCAGCGAACCCGGCGGCACGCCGGAGGGGCTGGCGTTGCGGGCATTGCTGTTGCAGTCCGATGCGCCGGATTGGGACCCGCATGCGGAGCTGCTGCTGATGATGGCGGCCAGGGTGCAGCATCTGCGAAAGGTGATCCGTCCGGCACTCGCCGCCGGCAGGATCGTCCTGTGCGACCGCTTCGTCGGCTCGACGCTCGCCTATCAGGGCGGTGGACGCGGCGTGCCGGAAGAGCTCATCCTCGACCTGCACCGCAGCTGTGCCGGCAACATCTGGCCCGACCTCACGATCCTGCTGGACGTCGATGTTAAAACCGGCCTGTCCCGCAGCGACCGGCGCCTGAAGCAGGCAGGCTCGAGCGAAACCAAATTCGAGGCGCTGGACCTGGCGTTCCACGAGCGCGTCAGGGCAACCTTCCTGAAGAACGCGGCACTTTCCACAACGCTCATAGTGGACGCAAACCACGCGCCGGAGATTGTCGCTGCAGCCGTACAAACGGGCGTGTCTTTCGACGAAAAGCGCGAAACGGCTTGACGGTATCGCGCACCGTGCCGTGGGCACCGTCCACTGAGACCCTACGGCAGCACGCCAACCTTGCTCAGCCCGCCCGACTCGCGGCGCCAAAGGCCGGCCACGCGGGTTGCCAGGACCTCGCCCGAGACCGGCTTGCGCAGCAGCACCGTCAGGCGATGCTGCGCCATGGTCAGCGCGGCATCGGCCTCGGCATAGCCGGTGAGGAGCACCGCGGGCAGGTCGGGCCGGCGCTGGCGGGCTTCGTCGATCAGCACCAGGCCGCTCATGCCCGGCATCGCGTAATCCGTCACCAGCACATCCGCCGGCTGCCCGCCATCCAGCAGCGACAATGCCGACAGCCCATCCGACGCGGTGGTGACCAGGAAACCGCGGTCTTCCAGTTCGCGTGCCAAAACTTCGCGAACCATGCTGTCGTCGTCGACCATCAGGATGCGCATCGCCGGCGCCGACGCATCGAACAGCGGCGCGCATTCCGACCGCTCGGCCGCGCGGCTGCGTGACGCCTGCGGAAACCACAGCGTGATGACGGTGCCCGAGCCCGGCGTGCTGCGTATCGAGAACCCGCCGCCGGATTGCTCGGTGAAACCGCGGGCCATCGCAAGGCCGAGCCCGGTGCCCTGTCCGGGCGCCTTGGTGGTAAAGAAGGGCTCGCTCGCCCGCGCCAGCGTTGCCGGGCTCATCCCGATGCCGGTGTCGGTCAGCGAAAGACGGACATAGGAGCCCGGCGGCAAATCGGGCGGCCAGTCCAACGCCGGCGCACCGTCTTCGGCAATCGCCTGCAGTTGCAGTGTGCCTCCCTCGGGCATCGCGTCGCGCGCGTTCACTGCAAGGTTGACCAGCACGGTTTCGAGCTGCGCCCGGTCGGCCAGCAAACACGGTATCGCGGCCGGCGCATCCAGCACGACGGTGATGCCTGCGCCCAGCGTATGGGCCAGCATCTCGCGCAGGCTTTCCAGCAACGCAAGCGGCTCGATCGGGACCGCCATCAGCTCGCCGCGGCGGGCGAAGGTCAGCAGCCGGCCGGTGATCGCCGCACCGCGTCCCGCCGCGTCCGCCGCCATGGTTGAAAGCCGCCGCACCGCGGCTGCGTCGTCGGCCCGGCGGACGATCAGGCTGAGCCCGCCGGTCACCGCCTGCAGCACGTTGTTGAAATCATGCGCGATGCCGCCGGCAAGCTGGCCCAGCGCCTCCATGCGCTGCGCCTGGGCGAGCTGCGCCTGGACTTCCTCGCGGCTCGCGATCTCCTGCCGCACGCGGGCTTCCAGGCTGCCGTTCAGCGCCCGCAGGGCATCCATCGCCGCCTGGCGTTCGTTCAGGCTGTGGCGCAGGGCGGCGGCCACCGCATCGACCTCGAGCAGCCGGAGCGCACCGGTCTTGCTGTAGGGGTGCGACGGGTCGGCCGCGAACTTGGCCAAGTCGCGCATCGGCTGCAGCACGCGCTGCGCCAGCAGCCAGGCGAGCCCCAGGCTGAGCCCCAATCCCAGAAGCCCGGCCCCGAGCAGCACCAGCAGCGTGTGGCGCAACGGCGCGCGCAGCACGGTTTCCGGCACGCCGATGCCGACCGCCCAGCCGGATGGCTGGGAGTGGCTGAACGCGGTCAGCAGCGGCACCCCCTCGCGCGAGACGGTGTCGGCGATGCCCTCGCGCTCCGCCATCAGCGCGGGCAACAGGGTCGGGGAGGCCGCGCGCCCGATCATGTTCTCGGGGTTCGGGCTGCGCGCGATGTTGATGCCGTTGCGATCGAATACCGAAGCGACGGTGCCCGGCGCCAGATGCTGGCCTGCGATGATTGCCGAGAAGCGTTGCGCGGGCAGCACCAGGCTGAGGTCGTAGGCCACCCGCCCGTCGCGCAGCACCGGCACGTCGGCGGTCACGATCAACGCACCGTTCAGCGCGCGCGGAAACAGGTTGGAGATCGCCGGCCGCCCGGTTTCGAACACCTGCCGCGTCAGATCCTCGTTGACCTGCACGTTGCGGTGCGGAAGCGGTGCTCCCGGCGGGAACAGCGTGTTGACGAGGTGCTGGCCGGACCGGTCGAGCAGGACCAGGGCGGAACCGGGTGGCTGCGACACCTCGAACCGGACAGCCAGCCTGCGGAAGCCGTCGAGGTCGCCTTCCGCCAGGCGCGGCGACAGCGCCAGCGCCTGCAGGGCTGCCACGGCTCCCGCCAGCTCGCGCTCGACGGTTGCCGCCATGCTGCGCGCCACTTCGAGCTGACGCTGGCCCGCCCGCGCACGCTGCGCCCGGTATTCGGCATAACCCTCGGCGCCGAACAGCAGCAGCATCGGCAGGATGGAAGCGCCGGCAAGGATTGCGAGCCGGCTGCGCATCGACCCGTGCAGGATGCGGTGAGCCGTTCGCGATCCGCGATTTCCTGACAGAACATTGAACGACAAATGCTCGGTCATCACGGGCATGTGTAATTATTGCCGATCAGGTGTGATTCGTCGAGAGCCAAGATGCACGCAGTGGTAGAAAAACCACTTTGTGACTCGTGGGCCGGTTACAACGGCCCTGCGATCAAGCTCCCGAGCGAACCTTTCCGACGGTTTCGGGCGAGATCCGCCCCGGCTGCTGGCCGAAATGGGCGATCGTGTAGTTTGCGACCGCCGCGAGCTCGATGTCGGTGTAGCCGCGCGCGAAGGCCGGCATGGCCTGGACGCCGGAGGGCGCCACCAGCTTGCCGCCATGCAGGACGACCTGCAGCAGGTTTGTGCCGGCCGGATCGGCGGCCGTGGGATCGCCGGCGAGTGCCGCGTAAGGAGACACCGCGCCCGTACCATCCATCCGGTGGCAGCTCGCGCAGGCGCCGGCGTAGATGTGCGCGCCGAGCTCGTCCTCGGCGACGTGACTGGCCGGAGCAGCCGCCTCCGTGTGGATCGCCGGCACGGCTTTCAGGTAGTGCGCGAGGGCCGTCGCGTCCTCGGCGGTCAGGTGCCGCAGGGAATAGCTGACCGCTTCGGCCATCGGACCTGCCGCGACGCCGTGCCCGTCGGCATGGCCGGTCGCGAGATAGGCCGCAAGGTCCTGTTCCGACCAGCCGCCGATGCCGCTGCCGGTATCGCCGGTGATGTTGTAGGCGTTCCAGCCCTGCTGGATGGCGCCCGCATAGGCGCGGCCCGATTTCAGCCCTTGCAGGAAATTGCGCGGCGTGTGGCATTGCTGGCAATGGCCCAGCGCCTCGGCGAGATACGCGCCGCGGTTCCACGCCGCATCGTGCGACGGGTCGGCCGACCAGCGATGGGCGGGGTTATACAGCAGGTTCCAGAACACCATCAGGAAGCGGACGTTGAACGGGAAGCGCATGTCGTTGGCCGGCGTGGCGGCAGGCGAGGCCGGCGTCGTCATGATGTACGCCTTGATGGCCAGCGCGTCCTCGCGGCTCATCAGCGTGTAGTTCGTGTAGGGCATCGCGGGATACAGATGCTTGCCGCCGCGCCCGATGCCGCGCTGCATCGCCGCCACCCATTCGTCATCGGTGTAGGCGCCGGCGCCATGGTCCGCATCGGGCGTGATGTTGGTCGCGTGGATCGTGCCGAACGGCGTGCGGAACGAACGGCCGCCGGACAAGGCCGCAGGGTTGGCGTCATTGCCCTGGCTTACGTGGCACGCCTCGCAATCGGCCATCCGCGCCAGGTATTCGCCCCGCGCAACCGTCGCCGGATCGGCAGCCCGGGCCTGGGTGAGGCCGCCGGCGAGGCAGGCGGCCGCCAGGAGAACGGCGCGCATCATGCCGACTGCAGCGCGCCGAGGCCGAACGGCATCTTGCGCAGCCGCTTGCCGGTGGCCGCATGGATGGCGTTGCCGAGTGCCGCGGCCGATGCCGCGGTCCCGGTCTCGCCGATGCCGCCGGGGTGCTCGTGGCTGTCTATCTGGAACACGTCGATGCGCGGCGCCTCGTCGATGCGCATCATCCGGTAATTGTTGAAATTACTTTGCTGCACACGGCCGTTTTCATGCGTGATGCCGCTGTACATCGCGGTGCCGAGGCCGAAACACAGGCCGCCCTCGATCTGGCTGGCGATGGTGTCCGGGTTGACCCGCTGCCCGCAATCGATGGCGACCGTGCAGCGCTTCAACACGATCTCGCCGCGGCCGGTGACCTCGACTTCCAGCACGTGTGCCAGGAACGAGCTGAACGCGTATTGCAACGACACGCCGCGGCCCCGTCCGGCCGGCAGCTTCTCGCCCCACCCCGACTTCTCCGCCGCCAGGTTCAGCACCGCCAGCGCGCGCGGATTGCGCTGCAGGTAGCGGCGCCGGTACTCCACCGGGTCCTGACCGGCGGCCGCGGCGCATTCGTCCATAAAGCTCTCGACCACGAACACGTTGTGTGTCGGCCCGACGCCGCGCCACCACGCCGTGGTGACGCCCGGGTGCTCGTGCCGGACATACTCGACCTTGACCGCCGGCAGGTCGTACGGCGTCTTGCTGGCGCCCTCCACCGCGTCGGGGTCGAGTTCGCCCTGCATGCCCGCCGGCAGCCATCGCGCCATCACCGACGAACCGCCGGTCTTGTGGGTCCAGCCTACGATGTTGCCATTCGCATCCAGCCCGGCCGACAGGCGGTCGTAATAGGTCGGGCGGTACAGGTCGTGGCTGATATCCTCCTCGCGGGTCCAGATCAGCTTCACCGGATAGGCGAGCGATTTGGCGATCTTGCCGGCCTGCACGATGCTGTCCACGTCCAGCCGGCGGCCGAAAGCGCCGCCCATGATGTGGTTGTGCACGGTCACGCTCTCGAGCGGGAGGCCCGCCGCCTTCGCCACCGCATCGCGCGCTCGCACCGGCACCTGCGTGCCGACCCACAGGTCCGCGCCGTCCGGCCGCACGTGCAGCGTGGTGTTGATCGGCTCCATCGGCGCGTGGCTGAGGAACGGCAACTGGTAGACCGCATCGACGCGGCTATGCGCGCCGGCGATCTTGCCCGGCGCATCGTTGTCGTTGCGCGCGACGGCGCCGGGCTTCTCGGTGGCGGCGGCCAGGGCGTGCACCAGGGCAGCGGTGTTGACATGCGCGTTCGGGCCATCGTCCCAGCGCGGGTTCGCCGCCTGCAGACCCTGGCGCGCGGCCCAGAAATGGTCGCCGATGACCGCGACCGCATCGTCCAGGCGGACCACGTCCCGCACCCCCGGCACCCGGCGCGCGGCGGCCTCGTCGATCGAAACGAGGCGGCCGCCCAGCACCGGGCAGGCCGACACCGTGCCGACCTTCATACCCGGCACCTGCACGTCGATGCCGTAGACCGCGCGGCCGTTCACCTTGTCGGGCGTGTCCAGCCGCCGCTGCGGCTTGCCGATCAACGTCCAGTCGGCAGGTTCCTTCAGCGCAACCTTGCCCGGTACGGGCAGGCTGGCCGCTGCTTCCGCCAGTTCGCCATACGTGGCCGTGCGCCCGCTCGCATCGTGGTGCACGGCGCCGCCTTCCGCCCGGCACAGGGCGGGATCGACGTGCCAGCGGCTCGCCGCCGCCTGCACCAGCATGATGCGGGCGCGCGCGCCTGCCTCGCGCAGCCGTTCCCAATCGCCGATGATGGAGGTGGACCCGCCGGTCGCCTGTTCGCCGAGCGCCGGGCTGCCGTAGAGCTTGCCGTCGGGCGGCGCGGGCATCAGCCGCACCTGGTCCAGCCGGACTTCCAGTTCCTCGGCGATCAGCGTCGCGGCCGAGGTCCAGATGCCCTGGCCGCACTCGGTGTCCGGCATGATCAATGTGACGGAGTTGTCGCTCCCGATGCGTACGAAGGCGTTGGGCGACGGCCCGGTGACATCGGCATCGCGGGCCAGCACCCGCCGGCCGAACCCCGGCGCCACAAACCCCAGCAGCAGCCCGCCGCCGGTGAGGAGGCCCATCTTGAGTATGTCGCGCCGGGGATGCGGCTGCAAGCCGCGCCCCTCTTTTACGATCTCTTGATGCGGCTGCAAGCCGCGCCCCTCTTTTACG
>CAZZWO010000092.1:0-10847 GCA_964657885.1 uncultured Acetobacteraceae bacterium
GCCTCTGGCGTGCTGGCAACGCCCTTCCCTGCCGGCTCGACCAGGATGTTGTCGGCGTCCTTCGGCTGCTCGATCAGCACGGTGCGCGGCTGGTTCTTCGGCGTGGTGACCCGGTAATCGGTCACCTGCCGTTCGCGCCTGGTCAGCACCAGCGAGCCGCCCGCGGCCTGGCCGCCGGTCACCGTAACGGCGCCGTGGCGCTGCATGTCGACGGTGACTGCAAGATCGACGGCGAAGCTTGCCAGGCGGTCCTCGCCCGGCGCGATCGCCGGGAGGCGCGCATCGCCCACGTAGCTGGCCGTGCCGTCGTCCTGCCGGTCGAACAGGCTGACCAGCCCGGGCGGCAGCGAACCGCCGGTGTCGTTGGTCACCAGCAGCGCCACTAGCGGATGCACCGGGTCGGCGCCCGGCTGGAACAGCGCCACGCGCTGCGCCGGCACGTCGCGGTCCAGCAGCGGCAGCAGCAGCGACTGGCCGGACGAAGCCGTCACCGGCGAGGCGAGGCGGAACTCCACTCGGGCCACCGACTCAGCGATGGCGGCCGGTGGCGGTGTCACGACCCCAGGACCGCGCAGCCGCCCCTCGGCGAAACGTTTCATGGGGCTCATCGGCACGGGCATCAGCGGTGAAGCTGCTGCAGGCGGGGCTGGTGCCGCGGCAGACATCGAGGCTTCGGCGAATTGATCCACCGGCGGCGTCACCGCGCCCGGCACATCGACCGGTGCTTCGGGCCGGCTGTTGAACACCGCCTGGTAGAGCGGCGTGTGGAACAGCACGGGCCGGCCGGAGGTGAGCGTGACGGAAACATCGTGCCAGTCGCGGCCGCTGAGGTTCTCCACCACCGCGAACGCCTGCAGATGTGCCGGTCCGCCGGATTTCGCGGCGCCGTCGTTCGTGCTTCCGGTGGCTTTCGCCGGCAGCGTCAGCCGGTAGCTGGTCTTCCACACCGGCACCGGCACCACATAGCCGAACCGCACATGCCGCCGCTCACCCTGGCGCAAGCTCAGCACCAGCGTGCGCCGGTCCTGCACGCGTTGTGCGGCGATGGCCTCCAGCGCCGCGGCGATCTGCCCGCGCAATGTTTCGGATGGCAGGCCGATGTCGGGCGTGTCCTCCAGCACGACGCTCTCGATGCCGTCCGCTGTGGCGATGGCCAGCCGGTGGCGGGTGAGCGGCTGCTGGCCAAGGCCGCCCGGCACCTGGAAGGCGCTGACCGACAGGATGGCGCCGCGCGCGCCGGTGGCGGGAATGCGCACCATTTCGCCGACCAGGCTCGCGAACAACGCTTCGGCCGAGGCGAAGGCATCCTGCTTGAACGGCAGCGTGCGGAAGCTTTCCGACAGCGGTTGCTGGCCCGGCAGCCGCACCCCCAGCATCGGCCCGGCCGGATCGTCCACCACCAGGCTTTTCAGCAGGTCGTCCACCTGGTCCAGCGGCACGTCCAGTGGCAGCTCAGCCGCCCCTTCCACATCCGCCTCGAACTCGAACTGCCCCACCCCGCCCGACGACAGCACCACCCGCCGCAAAGCGGGGTCGGCTGCGCCGGCATGCAAGCTGCCTGGCACAAGCGCAACGAGAACGGCGACTGCGATCGGGAGGAGTAGCGTTGGTGCGCGGCGCTTCATGATGCATCTCCGGACCGGACACCCGGCCGTAACGGGATGTTATCTACTCCATCGTCGGCATTCACCGGCCACGCAGCGGCTTTTCGGGCATGAAGGTGATCACCGCGCAGGCCAGTGCTGTCACGCAGGCGGCGGCCAGGAAGGTGTGGCCCAGCGCCTGGCCATAGGCGCTGACCATGTCGCCGCGTTCGGACGCCGGCAGCTGGCGCAGCTGCGTCAGGCCGAGTTGCAGGACCCCGGGAGCCGTCTGCGGCGGCAGCGAGGCCCGCAACGTGGACGACAGGATCATGCCGGAGACCGCAACCCCGAACGCACCGCCCAGCGAGCGGAAGAAGCCGAGCGTTGCGGTGGCGACGCCAAGGTCGGCCGGCGCCACGGCGTTCTGGACCGCCGTAGTAATGTTCGGCATCACCAGGCCCATGCCTAGGCCGAGGCCGACCAGCAGCGCGTCGAACGGGTTGGCGCGTATGCCGTGCAGGACCGCCCACGCCATCGCCGCGAAGGCGACCGTCGCCAGCGCCAGGCCGGCGATCGGGTAACGCTTGTAGCGCCCGGTGCGCGAGACCAGCCGGCCGCCGATCACCGAACTGACGATCAGCCCGCCCATGATCGGCGCCATGCGCAGGCCGGCTTCGGTCGCCGACAGGCCGAGCACCAGTTGGAAGAACAGCGGCACGAACACCAAGCTGCCAAACAGCGCCGTCACCGTCAGGCTGATGCCGAGCACGCCGGTGGCGAATACCGGCTCGGCGAACAGGCGCGGCGGCAGCGCCGGCTCGGGCGCGGCGCGCTCCACCGGCAACAGCAGCGCCAGCAGCAGCACCGTTGCCACGCCGAGTGCGAGGATCGGCCATGACGACCAGGAATAGACCACGCCTCCCCAGCTCAGCAGCAGCAGGCCGGTGCAGGTGGCGCCGATGATCAGGGCGAACCCCGCGAAGTCGATCCGGCCGGAGCGGCGCGGGGTGTGGGCTGGCAGCGAGATCGACAGGATCACCAGCGCCGCCGCCCCGAGCGGCAGGTTGATGTAGAAGATCCAGGGCCACGATAGCGTGTCGGTGATGACGCCGCCCAGCAGCGGGCCGGCCACGCTGCACAGCGCGAACACCGCGGCGATCAGCCCCTGGTAACGGCCGCGGTCTCGCGGCGCCACCATGTCGCCGATGGTGGTCTGCGACAGGATGATCAACCCGCCGGCGCCCACGCCCTGCAGCGCGCGGCTGCCGATCAGCATGGCCATGCTGTGCGCCGCGCCGCACAGCACGGAGCCCGCCAGGAACACGCCGATCGACACGAAGAACGCCGGCCGTCGCCCGAACTGGTCCGACAGCTTGCCGTAGAGCGGCGTGGTGGCGGTCGAGGCGACGGCAAACGCGGTCACCACCCATGACAGGTGGGCCAGGCCGCCAAGGTCGCTGACGATGCGCGGCAAGGCCGGCCCGACGATGTTGCCGTCCAGCGAAGCGAGCGCCAGCACCAGCATCAGGCCGGAGATAGCGCGGATGACCTCGCGAGGCGGTGCGTAGGCCGTGTGCGTTTCGAGCGGGCCGGACTCGGCGTCCGGGTTGGCCGTTGCCGTCACGCGACGCCGTGCATCTTGAACCATGCCAAGGCGTCGGCCCAACCCCGCTCGGCCGCCTGCTTGTTGAACGTGGCGCGGTAATCGGCATGGAAACCATGCCCGGCGTCGGGAAAGATCTTGATCTCGACCGTGTGGCCGGCATCGCGCGCGAACTGCGCCGCGGCCTGCACGTCGGCCGGCTTTATGCTGTCGTCCCGGCCGCCGTACAGGCCCAGCAACGGGCAACGCAGCGCCGCGGCCTCATCGGTCGGCGTGTGCGGCTGGATTTGCGACACCGATCCTTTCACCGGGCCATACCAGGCGACCGCCGCTTTCAGATGCGGGTTGTGCTCGGCATAAAGCCAGGTGTCGCGCCCGCCCCTGCAGAAACCGGTGACGCCCAGCCGGTTCGGATCGCCATGGTTTGCGGCGGCCCAGACCGCTGTGCTGTCGAGGTCCGACAACATGGTCGCGTCCGGCGCCTTCGAGATGATGTTCGCCACGATCTCGTGCGGGTCGGTGTATTTCGACGGGTCGCCGATGCGGGCGTAAAGCTCCGGCGCCACCGCCAGGTAGCCGAGATGGGCGAAGCGGCGGCAGACATCCTTGATATACTCATGCACCCCGAAGATTTCCTCGATCACGAGGATGGTCGGGAACGGGCCGGCGCCAGCGGGACCGGAGGAAGACGGACGTGCGTAGTAGGCGGGCAGGTGCCCGTCCGCGACCGGGATCTGCGCTTCGCCGGCATCGAGGCCGTCGGTGTCGGTATGGATCGGCGCGGTCTGCGCGCGCGCGACCGCACCGGTGAAGCCGGTCATCAGCGTGGTCATCAGGAACGCGCGACGGTTGATCTGCATCATCTACTCCCGAAGGGTTAGAAAGAGGTGAAGGTGAAGCCCTCCGGCCGGCACACGCGGCGCGCGTGCCGCTGCGCCGCGCGGACGCTCAGCCGGCTGCGTGCGCGGGCTCGCGGGACATCGCCGCCTGCAGGTTCTCGTCGATGCGCGCGAGGAAGTTCTGCGTGTTCATCCAGGGCGCCTTCGGATCGATGAGGATGGCGAGGTCCTTTGTCATCGCGCCCGACTCGACCGTCTCGATGCAAACCCGCTCGAGCGTTTCGGCGAATTCGGTCACCTCGGGCGTGTTGTCGAACCGCCCGCGATAGATCAGCCCGCGCGTCCATGCGAAGATCGACGCGATCGGGTTCGTGCTGGTTTCGCGGCCCTTCTGGTGCTCGCGGAAATGGCGCGTGACGGTGCCGTGCGCGGCCTCGCTTTCGACGGTGCGGCCGTCCGGGCTCATCAGCACGCTGGTCATCAGGCCGAGCGAGCCGAAACCCTGCGCCACGATGTCGCTCTGCACGTCGCCATCGTAATTCTTGCAGGCCCACAAATAGCCGCCCGACCACTTCAACGCGCTGGCCACCATGTCGTCGATCAGCCGGTGTTCGTAGGTGAGGCCGGCCTTGTCGAAACGCACGCGGAACTCGGCGTCGAACACTTCCTGGAACACATCCTTGAACATGCCGTCATAGGCTTTGAGGATGGTGTTCTTGGTGGACAGGTAAACCGGATATTCACGTGCAAGGCCGTAGTTGAAGCTGGCGCGCGCGAAACCCTCGATGGAAGCGCGGGTGTTGTGCTGCGCCATCGCGACGCCCGGACCCTTGAATTCATGGACTTCGTAGATGCTGCTTTCGCTGCCGTCGGCCGGCTCGAACACCATCGTGACGCGGCCGGGGCCAGGGATGCGCGTTTCGGCCGCGCGATAGATGTCGCCGTACGCGTGGCGGCCGATGACGATCGGCTGCGTCCAGTGCGGCACCAGGCGCGGCACGTTGTGGCAGATGATCGGCTCGCGGAAGATGGTGCCGTCCAGGATGTTGCGGATGGTGCCGTTCGGGCTGCGCCACATGCGCTTCAGCCCGAACTCGGAAACCCGTGCTTCGTCCGGGGTGATGGTCGCGCATTTCACGCCCACCCCGTACAGCTTGATGGCGTTAGCCGCGTCGACCGTCACCTGGTCGTCGGTGTGGTCGCGATATTCGATGCCGAGATCATAATATTTCAGGTCGATGTCGAGATACGGCAGGATCAGCTTGTCCTTGATGAACCCCCAGATGATCCGCGTCATCTCGTCGCCGTCCAGTTCCACAACCGGCGTCTTCACCTTGATCTTGGCCATCTCGTCTCCTGCCCGAACCGCATGTTGGCCCTGGTTTGCCCGCCCTCGACCGGCCCGACAACCCTGAGAGGCGCCTGAAACCGCATCTTCGCCCTGCGTTCGTGTGAGGGCTGCCGGCCGGCGATCATCGCCTCGCCGGCCATTGCTGCCGGTAACGAACGAGGGCGTGCTTGGATCAGGGTGTGGCGGTCGGCGTGTTGTGCGTGGGCCTGGGCGGGCTTGCGGCGCAATGGATCGCCTGGCGTTTCCGGCTGCCGGCGATCGTACTTTTGTTCGCCGTGGGGCTGGCGGTCGGACCGGGCTTCGGCCTGCTGCACCCGACCGCCAGCCTGGGACGGTTCCTGCAACCGGCGGTCGGGCTGGCCGTGGCAATCGTGGTGTTCGAAGGCGGCCTCGCGCTCGAATTTTCCGAGTTGCGGGCGGCCGGCGAGGGCGTGCTGCGGCTGACCGCGGTGGCGCTGCCGATCAACTGGACACTGGGCTCGGCCGCCGCGCACTGGATCGGCGGCCTCGGGTGGGGTGCCGCGGCCTTGTTCGGCGCGATCACCGTCGTGACCGGCCCGACCGTGGTGTTGCCGTTGCTGCGCCACACCCGGCTGCAACGCCGGGCGGCCTCGTTCCTGAAATGGGAAGCGATCGTCAACGACCCGGTAGGTGCAATCCTGGCGACACTCGTGCTGGAGGCGCTGCTCGCGGGGCGGGGTGGCGGCGCCGCGTTTGCCGGGCAGTTCGTCATGCGGATCGCCCTGGCGCTCGCGCTGTCGGCGGGCCTGGGGATCGGGGCCGCGTTCGTGCTGCGCTTCGCCTTCCTGGGCGACCACATGCCCGAACGGCTGAAGACCCCTGCCCTGCTCGTCTCGGCCATGACCGTCTACGCGGTCGCGAACCTGGCGCTCGAGGGGGCCGGACTGGCTGCGGCGACCATGCTCGGCGTGGCGCTCGCCAACCTTCGCGTGCCGGGGCTGTCGGAGCTGCGCCGGTTCAAGGAATCGCTCGTGGTGCTGATCGTGTCCGGGTTGTTCATCCTGCTGACCGCCGATCTCGGCCGTGCCACCCTCGCCGAGCTATCCTGGCCGGTCGGCCTGCTGACCCTGGCGGTGCTGTTCCTGGTGCGGCCGGCCGCGATCTGGCTTGCGACAACCGGCAGCCGGCTCACGCTCGCGGAGCGTGCGCTCGCCGCCTGGGTGGCGCCGCGCGGCATCGTGGCGGCGGCAGTCGCGGGTGTTGCGGGGTTGAAGTTACAGGCGGCGGGCTACCGGGGCGCCTCGCTGGTGATGCCGTCGGTGTTCGCGGTGATCGCCGCAACGATGGTGTTGCACGGCTTTTCGCTCCGCCCGTTGGCACGCCGGTTGAAGCTTACGCTGAGCGACCAGCCGGGTCTGGCGATCCTCGGGGCATCCGACTGGACGACCGACATGGCCGCCTGTTTGACCCGCGCCGGCGTGCCGGTGCTGCTGATCGACTCCTATCCGGGCGCACTGGACGCCGCGCGCCATGCCGACGTGCCGGTATTACAGGCCGAGATGCTGTCGGATCACGGCATGCAGGAGCTGGATGGGCGGCCGGTGGACTACCTGATCGCGACCACGCAAGACGACATCTACAACGGCCTGGTTTGCGCCCGGGTGGCGCCCGAACTTGGGAGGGAACGCGTGTTCCAGGTCAGCCCGGGAGCGCGCCGCCTGGACGAAAAGCGCGGCATGTCGCGCGAGGCCCGCGGCAAGGTGTTGGGCGAGGCATCCTGGGACGCCTCGCTGTTTGCCGAACTCTACGAACAGGGTTTCCGGTTCGAGGTGACCGGCCGCGAAACCGGCGTAGACGACATGTGCATCCTGACGCTCGACGAGGCGGGTGCGTTGACGGTGCATTCGGCCGAGGCGGCAAACCCGCCGGAAGGCGGGCGCATGTTGATTTTCACCGCCACCCCGGCGAGTGCATCGTCGGCACCAGCGAAGTTGCGGCGGACACGCCGGCATCAGAAGACGTGTCCGCCGTGTAAACCCTTCGCAACACCTTGGAGCCTAGTGGTTGCGGCCGCGCCCGGTCTTGGCCTGCAGCGCGTCGATGTGCTTGGAAGCTTCTGCCTTCGACAGGTTCTCGTCGAACGGCACACCTGCCTCCTCACTGAGCGTCTTCAGGTATGAGGCTTGGGCGCCGGTCATGGTCTCGCCACCCGTTGTCCAGTCGTCCGGATCCTTTTCGGCATTGGACGGCAGGCTATCAGGGTCGGCCTCGCTGGTCCGATGCTTGGGATCGTGAGGCTTCTGCGTGGTGTGCGGGGATGACGGCATTGCCTGCTCATCCGCTTCGCTGGTCTTGGGTGTGTTGCTCATCACCGAGGAACGCTGGTGTTTTCGCTTCGTTCCAGCACTAACGCGGGCGTTACCGCTGGTAGGGGAGCGGCAACAAGTAGCCGAGCGGCACCCGGACCAAACCCTCGGGACCAGGCACGATCACGTCCGCGCCGGGGTCGAAATCGGTCAGCATCTCGCGGCATGCGCCGCATGGCGGCACCACGATAATCTCCTGCAGCGCCTCGTGCTCCTTGGGATGGCGGACGGCAACCGCGCACTCGATGGTGCCGTCGCCTTCCAGGATTGCCCGGCCGACTGCGACAGCTTCCGCGCAAACCTGCATCCGGCCAACGGTGGCGCCGAGGTGCAATCCGGTCCAGATCCGGCCGTCCCGGCTACGCAATGCTGCTGCGACCATATGCCAGAAAGGCCGGTAGTGCCGCGCGATCACAGCGCGCGCGGCCTCGATCAGGTCGAGATCCGCATCGCGCAACGCCTGCGTTTGCACAGTGGCATGGTCGGGTTGCACGGGAACGCCGCTGTCGGCACCGGCGGCCTCAGCAATCTCCCGCTCGATAGGCCGCCGGCTATCGTCACTCTGCCGCATCGGCCTCCTCGTCGGTCGGCCCTACGAGCATCTTGTCGGCAACGGTGCCGGCCTGCTCGCGAATGCGCTTCTCGATGGTTTCGGCTGCATCCTTGTGATCCCGGAGGAACTGCTTGGCATTCTCCCGCCCCTGTCCGATTCGCGTGCTGTCGAAGCTGAACCAGGAACCCGACTTCTCGACAATGCCGGCCTTCACGCCGAGGTCGATCAGCTCGCCGACTTTGCTGATGCCTTCACCGAACATGATGTCGAACTCGACTTCCCGGAACGGCGGCGCCAACTTGTTCTTCGCGACTTTCACGCGGGTGGAATTGCCGACGACGTTCTCCCGATCCTTGATGGAACCGGTGCGCCTGATCTCCATGCGCACCGATGCATAGAATTTGAGGGCGTTGCCGCCTGTCGTGGTTTCCGGGTTGCCGAACATCACGCCGATCTTGAGGCGAATCTGGTTCAGGAAGATCAGCATGGTGTGGCTCTTGCTGACGGAGCCGGTGAGTTTCCGCAGCGCCTGGCTCATCAGGCGTGCGTGCAGGCCGACATGCGTGTCGCCCATTTCGCCCTCCAGCTCGGCCCGCGGGACCAGTGCGGCGACGCTATCGACCACCAGAACGTCGATCGCGCCGGAGCGTACCAGCGTGTCGCAGATTTCCAGCGCCTGCTCGCCCGCATCGGGCTGGCTGATCAGCAGATTGTCCACGTCGACGCCGAGCTTGCGCGCGTAGATCGGGTCCAGCGCGTGCTCGGCATCGATGAAGGCGCAGGTGCCGCCGCGCTTCTGCGCTTCGGCGATTGCGTGTAGCGCCAGCGTGGTCTTGCCCGAGCTTTCAGGGCCATAGACCTCGATGATGCGGCCGCGCGGCAAACCGCCGATGCCGAGAGCGATGTCCAGGCCGAGGGAGCCGGACGGGATAACCTCGATCTGCTCGTCCTGGGTGCGCGCTCCCATCCGCATGATGGAGCCCTTCCCGAACGCCCGCTCGATCTGGGAAACCGCCGCATCCAGCGCTTTGTTCTTGTCTGCCACCCTATCGCTCCCTGCGCTGCCGCCGTCCCCGGCTCAACCATGCCGCGAATCCATCAGAGTCGTTTCGCTTGCGGCGTGTTCCGGCACTCTGTCACAGATGCGAACAAAACTGCAACCCGGGGTGGCCCTTCCGCCATTAACTATTTGTTCATGTTGTGTTCTGTGTCGCTGACGATGTCGTCAGGGCAGCAAGCGTGAGATGGCGTGCACGGCGACAAGGTCTCAGGCGGCCTTTGCCGGCAGGAGCTTGGCCAATGCCCTGGTCAGGTCCGTCATGGCAAACGGCTTCGGCAAGAAGGCTATGTCGGACTCCGACAACGTCTTTCGCAGGCTGGCATCCGCATAACCCGACATCAGGACGGCGGGGAGCGACGGCCAGGTTTGGCGCAAGTGGCGGACCAGGGCCGGCCCGTCCATTCCGGGCATGGTCACGTCCGAGACCACGCAGCCCAGCGCGGGCCCGAGGTCGCCTGCCTCGACCATGTCCAACGCGTCCTCGCTGCTGGGGGCCGCCACCACGTTCCAGCCTGCGCGCGTCAGCACACGCTCGGCCAATCGGCGGACCGGCGCCTCGTCATCGACCAGCAGCACGGTGCGGCTGACCGGCATGCGCGGCGGCGGCGCAGGTTCGAGAACGGGCTCAGGTTGCCAGATTGCCGGATCTTCATAGCGAGGCAGCAGGATCTCGAACACCGTGCCGATGCCCTGAGTGCTTCGCACCGACATGAAACCACCGGACTGGCGCACGATCCCATGCACCGTGGACAAGCCGAGGCCGGTTCCGCCGGCATCACGCCTGGTGGTGAAAAACGGCTCGAAGATGCGCGGAAGAATGTCGGGCGGAATGCCTTTGCCGGTATCGGCCACGCTCAACGTTGCATAGCGCCCGGCGGGCAGCAGGTCGCCGCCGAACGGTTCAGGACGCAGCACCAGCCGGTGTCCGCCGGTGATGCTCAGATGCCCGCCCTCCGGCATCGCATTCCGTGCATTCACCGCCAGGTTCATCAACACCTGATCGAGCTGCGTTGGATCGATGCGGATTTGCCGGCCCGGCTCCTCCAGATCCAGCGTCAGGGTAACGGCGGCACCCAACAGCCGGCGCAGAAGTCCGCCGGTAGCCCGGACCGACTCGTTCAAGGCCAGCACGCGCGGCTGCAGTGTTTGCCGCCGGCTGAAGGCGAGAAGATGACGCACCAGTGCCGCGCCGCGTTCGGCACTCTGGCGTATCTGTGCAAGGTCCTCCTGGTCGGCCGCCGTGCTGCTGCGCTGCTGCGGACCGTCGGCAGCACCGCGCAGTTTCAAATCGTCCGCAGCGCCCAGGATGGCGGTCAGCAGGTTATTGAAATCATGTGCTATGCCACCGGCCAATTCGCCTACCGCCTGTAGCCGCTGAGCCTGGTCGAGGCGATCTTCGAGATCCTGTTCGTGCGTCTGGTCGCTCACCCGCAACAACGCACCATGACCGGTGATGGGAAGCAGGCTCAACCGCAGCACACGCCGCCTGCCCGGATGGTCGATAGTCATCGGCACGCGCGCCGGCCGGCCG